>NZ_JBVJHP010000004.1:0-467965 GCF_055586745.1 Nonomuraea sp. NPDC049378 | reverse complement strand
CCCCACCCGTGACTACCAACCCCAGGCAAACCCCAACACGACGAAACCCCCGAACCCGTAGGTTCGAGGGTTTCCGATGTCCTGAGACATCACACCGTCCGAGTGGCAGGATTCGAACCTGCGTCACTCCTGCTCCCAAAGCAGGCGGGCGGCCAAACTGCCCCACACTCGGTCGCACAGGAAAAGCCGCCTCGATATCCTCGAGACGGCTTTCTGGAAATCCCGGGAAAGAATTATCCGGAAAGCCTCCGCGGCAGCTCAGGAAGGACCGCCGGCGGTCGGATGGTGCCCAGCTCGCGCATTCGCCGCCCTTTCTGCCGGTCGTCATCCCGTCGTTGACATGCTTAAGGTAAACCCGCGATCGGCGCGAATGCCACCTATTTATCCCCGGTCGCGGTCGTCGGTCCAGCTCATGCCGGCGCGCGTCTCCGGAGTGTCGACGCGGAAGCGGGGCAGCGCGTCCGGGTAGTTCTCGCGTACGTACTCGACGAGGTATTCGCGCACGTCGCACTTGAGGTCCCAGGACGACGGCGAGTCGGCGGCGCTCATCAGGGCGCGCAGCTCGACCAGCCCGTTCGGCAGGACGTCGGTGACCTGGAGGGTCCAGTCCTTCTGGTCCCACAGCGGGTTGTCCTGCAGGAACGCGTACAGCGCCTCCCGCAGTTTGGGCACCGGCACCGACCAGTCCACCCGCAGGTAGACCACGGCGAGCACCCGGCTGCCGTGCCTGGTCCAGTTCTCGAACGGGTTCTGGGTGAAGTACGAGACCGGCAGGACCAGCCGCCGCTCGTCCCACAGCCGCAGCACGACGTAGGTGAGCGTGAGCTCCTCGATCCTGCCCCACTCCTTCTCGACCACGACCACGTCCTCGAGGCGGAGCGCGTCGCTGAAGGCGAGCTGGAGCCCGGCCAGCGCGTTGCCGATGGTCGGCTGGGCGGCGATGCCGACGATGGCGCCGGCGATGCCCGCCGAGGCGAGCAGGCCCGCGCCGAGCGCCCGCATCTGGGGGAAGGAGAAGAGCATGGCGCCGAGCGCGATCACGATGAAGGCGGCGGAGGCGATGCGGCGGACCAGCGCGATCTGCGTCATGATCCGCCGCGCCCGGCGGTTGCGCTCCCCTTCGACCTGGACCAGCCGGTCGAGCGCGACGTCCGTCAGCGCGTACGTCGCCTGCACGATCAGCCAGGTGACCGCGGCGATCGTGACCAGGCCGAGCGCGTGCTCGACCGATGCGGCCAGGCTGCGATCGGCGGGCGCCGGGCCGAACATGCCGGGCCCGAACACCAGGTTGCACGCCACCACGACGGCCACCGCGAACGCGGCCCAGGTGCAGTGCTCCACGAGGTGCCGGGCGAGCGCCCACTTGCGCCCCATCCGGTTCAGCACCCGCCTGACTACTTCCACCAGGAGGACCGAGCCGATCACCGCGATGGCGAGAATGGGCCAGCCCGCCGGAGACTGCACTCGATAACCCCCTAGGTCCTAGAAAGACTCGTCAAAACTCACATTTCCCTCGACCGCCACCTGGTAAGCCGAGACCCGCCGCTCGAAGAAGTTGGCCAGCTCCTGCACGTCCTGCAGCTCCATGAACCCGAACGGGTTAGCCGAACCGTACCTTCTCGGCAGCCCCAGCCGGACCAGCCGCTGGTCGGCGACATATTCCAGGTAGTGGCGCATCTGCGTCACCCCCATACCCATCATGCCGTCCCCGCACAGATCCTCCGCGAAGGCCAGCTCGGCGGCCACCGCCTCCTCCAGCATGGCGGTGACCTGCTCGCCCAGCTCGTCGTCGAACAGCGAGGGCTCCTCGGCCCTGACCGTGTCGACCACGCTGAACGCGAACTCCATGTGCATGGACTCATCCCTGAACACCCAGTTCGTCCCGGTGGCCAGGCCGTTGAGCAGGCCGCGGGAGCGGAACCAGTACACGTACGCGAAGGCTCCGTAGAAGAACAGGCCCTCGATGCAGGCGGCGAAGCAGATGAGGTTGAGCAGGAACTGGCGGCGCTCGGCCGCCGTCTCCAGCCGCTGCAGGCCGTTGATCGAGTCGATCCACTTGAAGCAGAACTCCGCCTTGTCCCGGATCGACGGGATGTGCTCGATCGCGGCGAAGGCCTTCACCCGCTCGTCGGGGTCGGGCAGGTAGGTGTCCAGCAGGGTCAGGTAGAACTGCACGTGCACGGCCTCCTCGAACAGCTGCCTGCTGAGATACAGGCGCGCCTCGGGGGCGTTGACGTGCTGGTAGAGGTTGAGCACGAGATTGTTGGCCACGATGGAGTCGCCGGTCGCGAAGAAGGCGACCAGGCGGTTGATCAGGTGCCGTTCCTGCGGCGTCATCCTGGCCAGGTCGGCCAGGTCGGTGTGCAGGTCCACCTCCTCGACCGTCCACGTGTTGCGGATGGCCGCGCGGTAACGCTCGTAGAAGTCGGGGTAGCGCATCGGGCGCAGGGTGAGGTCCATTCCGGGGTCGAGCAGCACGACGGGCTCCTTACTGGCAGGCTTCGCAGGTTTCCGGGTTCTCGAGCGAGCACGCGACGGCGTCAGCCGTCGCGGAGGCGGACAGCGCGGCGAAGCCGCTCCGCGGTTCCGGGGGGTTCGCGGAGGGCTCGGCGCCCGCGGGGACCGTCGTCTGGGCGATGCGGGTCGCGGGGCGCGAGCGCAGGTAGTACGTCGTCTTCAGGCCCTGTTTCCAGGCGTAGGCGTACATCGAGGAGAGCTTGCCGATCGTGGGGCCGGCCATGAAGAGGTTGAGCGACTGCGACTGGTCGATGTACGGCTGGCGCGCGGCGGCCAGGTCGATCAGCGCCTTCTGCGGCAGCTCCCAGGCCGTGCGGTAGAGGGCCTTCAAATCGTCGGGGATGCCGGGGATCGACTGGATCGAGCCGTCGGCCCGCTTGATGTCGTCGCGCATCCGCTGCGTCCACAGCCCGCGCGCCCGCAGGTCGGCCACCAGATAGCGGTTGACCTGCAGAAATTCGCCCGACAGCGTCTCGCGCTTGAACACGTTGGACACCTGTGGCTCGATGCACTCGTAGCAGCCGGCGATGGAGGCGATCGTGGCCGTCGGCGCGATGGCGATCATGAGGGAGTTGCGCAGGCCGGTCGTCGCGATCTTGTCGCGCAGGGCGTCCCAGCGCGGCGTGCTCGCCCCGTAGTGATCGGGGTGCAGCACTCCCCCGGCGGCCCGGGTGTCGGCGAACGACGGGTGCCTTCCGCGCTCGGCGGCCAGGTCGGCCGAGGTGCCGTAGGCGGCCAGCGCGATCTCCTCGGCGATCCGCGTGGACAGCTCCAGCGCGGCCGGCGAGTCGAACGGCAGCCGCAGCGCGAAGAACACGTCGGCCAGGCCCATGACACCGAGCCCGATCGGCCGCCACCGCCTGTTGGCCGCCTCGGCCTCGGGCGTCGGGTAGAAGCCGAGGTCGATGGTGCGGTCGAGGAAGCGCACGGCCGTGCGTACGGTCCGGCGCAGCCGCTCCCAGTCGACGCCGCCGTCCGCGAGGCAGGCGGCCAGGTTGACGGAGCCGAGGTTGCACACGGCCGTCTCCGCGTCGCTCGTGACCTCGAGGATCTCGGTGCACAGGTTGGACAGGTGGATGACGTTGCCGGGGCGGCCGGTCTGGTTGGAGGTGCGGTTGGCGGCGTCCTTGAAGGTCATCCAGCCGTTGCCGGTCTGGGCGAGGGTGCGCATCATCCGGCCGTACAGGATCCTGGCGGGGACCTGCCGGACGTGGCGCCCGGCCGCCTCGTACGCGCGGTAGGCGGCGGTGAACTCCTCCCCGTACAGGTCCGTGAGGTCGGGCGTGTCCTTGGGGTCGAACAACGACCAGGGCTCGTCGGCCTCCACGCGGCGCATGAACTCGTCGGGCACCCAGTTGGCCAGGTTGAGGTTGTGGGTGCGGCGGGCGTCCTCACCGGTGTTGTCGCGCAGTTCCAGGAACTCCTCGATGTCGGCATGCCAGGTCTCCAGGTAGACGCAGGCCGCGCCCTTGCGCCGGCCGCCCTGGTTGACCGCCGCCACCGACGCGTCGAGCGTGCGCAGCCAGGGCACGATGCCGTTGGAGTGGCCGTTCGTGCCCCTGATGAGGGAGCCGCGCGAGCGTACGCGGGTCCACGAGATGCCGATGCCGCCGGCGTACTTGGAGAGCCGGGCGACCTGCCCGTAGCGGTCGTAGATGCCCTCCAGCTCGTCGCGCGGCGAGTCGAGCAGGAAGCACGACGACAGCTGCGGCCGGCGCGCGCCCGCGTTGAACAGGGTGGGCGAGCTCGGCAGGTAGGACAGGCTGGACATGAGCGCGTAGAGCTCGGCCGCCTCGGCGACCGACTCCGCCAGCCCGCAGGCCACGCGGAGGAAGAAGTGTTGCGGCCGCTCCAGCACCTTACGGGTCTCGGGATGGCGCAGCAGGTAGCGGTCATAGACCGTGCGCAACCCGAAATACTCGAACCGGCCGTCCGCCTCCGCGCAGATCAGCGCGTCCAGCTCGGCGGCGTGCGCGGCGACGAACTCCGCCAGCCCGTCCTGGATCAGCCCCGCCGCGTGGGTGGCCGCGACCGACTGGGAGAACGAGCGCACCCCGTGCCCGGCCGCCTCGTCGGCGATCTCCTCGGCCAGCAGGCCGGCGGCGATCCGGGAGCTGGCCGGATCGGTGATCACCCGGGCGGCGGCCTCCTCGATGGCCAGGCGGCGGTCAACATCGACGATCTGCGTCACGTGCTCTCTCCTCGCGAGCTCATCCCCGTGAGGGCGCGCGAGAGCACGGCGGCATGGACCCACGGCCGCACCAGCCCCCGGCCCTCCCTCGAGGCCATGGACACTGCTCGCCGGGCGCATGACCCGGCACGTCGCGGGCAGGTCTTCGGGCTCGCGGGCGTGCTCATGGCGCCTACTGGCCGTCGCTTCCCGGATCGCTCCAGTGCATGTGACGGCGGTCGTTCCCGCTCACCGCTGCGGGGCAGCCCCGGAATCGCACCGGGTTCCCTTTCACTCCGCCTCCTGGGAGGCGAACCAGCGACGACCAGGATCCTACATCTAGTGGCGGATCCCGCAACCACCCCTGCATATTGTGGATTTGGTCGTGTCGACCAGCCCGAGGTCCCGCAGCACCTCGCGCGTGCGCCGGACCTCGGAGGCGAGCCACAACTCGAAGTCGTCGCCGGTGAGCGGGATCGAGACCCATCCGGCGGCCCGGCAGGCCGCCTCCCAGCCGGCCGAGCGGGTCACCTCGTCGCACATGCCGACGGCCGACTCGCGGCTCTCTTCCGGCATGTCGTGAGCGCCGAAGGCCGCGATCCAGTCCACGAAATCCACCCGTACGCCGGATTCCAGCAGGGTCGGAACGTCAAGCTCCGGCACCCGCTCGGCCGAGGACACCGCGAGCGCCCTGATCCGGCCGCGCCCGATGATCGTGCGCCACTCCGCGACCCGGCCGGCGGCGGCGACCGCCTTGCCGGACGACAGCGCGGCGACGACCTCGTGGCGGCTGGGGTAGCCGGTGTAGTCGACCTGCCGGGTGTCGGCGCCGAGCCCTTTGGCGATGAGGCCGAACAGCAGGTGGTCGGGATTTCCCTGCGGACCGCCGGCCAGCATCGTCTGCCCGGGCCTGGTGCGCAGGGCGGCGCCGAAGTCGCCGAAGTCCTTGAAGCGGGAGCTCTCGGGCACGACCACGACCTCGACCTCGCCGGCCAGCCTGGCCAGCGGGGTGGCGGCGTCGAGCAGGCTCTGTCCCTGGTTGAGCTCGGCGGCGGCCAGCGCCGGCAGGCCGGTCACCGTGACCTGCGGGCCCTCGCCCGTCTCGTAACCGGCGGCGCGGGCCACGCCGGCGAACACGTGCCCCGCGCGACCCCACCGGCGCCCGCCCGGATTGATCGAGAATCGGGTGCGCAGCACGGACGCGCCTTCGGTGAACCGCTGCGCGCCGCAGCCGGCCGCGCACGCGGCCAAGCCCAGCCCCAAGGCCAAGAACCGCCGTCGCCGCATGCGCCCCTCCCCGAGCTCACCCGCCACTCCAGGTTATTGACCCGTGGCGGAGCGTCACGCACCGGGGCCCCGTCGGCGTGCTGCGCTCTCGTACGAGGGACGGCCTGTGCGGCCGCCGGCCCGGGTCAGCGCCGAGCCCGCCGCGGCCCGGGACGCCTTCCCTGGCCGCTGTCAGCCGGGTTTCCTGCCGACCCCCGCCATCAGCGACGACGGCAGCGACCAGTCGCCCACCAGTTTGGGGCGGTCGGGACGCCAGTCGGTGGCCTGCACCAGCCCCGGCGGCTCCAGCGGGAAGTCGCCGAAGAACGCGCGGATCTCGGACGGCGGACGGTCGGCGCCCGTCGCGGACGAGCCCCGGGAGGGGACCCTGGCGCGATCGCCGTCCTCCATCCGGGCCATCGTCGTCGCGTGGGAGATCACCAGGTGGCTGCCGGGCGCCACCCGCTCGCGCAGCGCGGCCACCGCGTTCTGCGCGCCGGCCGTGTCCGGGACGAAGTGCAGGATCGACACCAGCAGCACCCCGACCGGCTCGGCCAGGTCGAGCAGGGCGCCCGCCCGCGCCAGCACCTCGTCGGTGTCGAGCAGGTCGGCCTCCACGAAGACGGCCCTGCCCGAGTCCTCGAGCAGGGCCCTGGAGTGCGCGGCGACGACCGGATCATGATCGACGTAGACGACCCGGGCCTCGGGCGCGACCTCGTGCGCGCTGCCCTGGGTCGGCAGCCCGCTGCCCAGGTCGAGGAACTGGCGGACCCCCGCGGCGGCCACGTAGCGCACGGCACGCTGAAGGAAGGCCCGGTTCGCGCGGGCCAGCGGGACCGCCTCCGGGACCAGCTCGGCGAGCTGGTCGAGGGCCAGACGGTCGACCGCGAAGTTGTCCTTCCCGCCGAGCATGTAGTCGTACATGCGTGCGGGATGGGGCCGCTGCTGGTCGAACTGCCGCACAGTATCGAATTTATGTCGTTTGGAGCCGGATAACACTACCCTGAGGGGAATGTGGCTGATTTGCGGCTCAATTATTCGACAGTGACACTCTTGGCGAGATTGCGCGGCTTGTCCACGTCGCGGTCGAGCGCCACGGCGGCATGGTAGGCGAGCAGCTGCAACGGGATCGTGAGCAGGATCGGATCGAGCTCGATCTCGTTCTTCGGGATCACGATGACGTCGTCGGCCAGCTTCGGGCCGGGCTCGCGGTGACCGACCATGAGCACCCGCCCGCCGCGGGCGCGGATCTCGCCGAGCGTGGTGAGGTTCTTGTCGAGCAGCTCGTCGTCGGGAACGATCGCGACCGTCGGCATCTCGGGGCCGATCAGGGCGAGCGGGCCGTGCTTGAGCTCGCTGGCCGGATAGGCCTCCGCGTGGACGTAGGAGATCTCCTTGAGCTTCTGCGCCCCCTCGCGGGCCACCGGGTAGCCGCGCACGCGGCCGACGAACATCATGCCGGCGTGGTCGGCGTACTTCTGCGCCAGCTCGGCGATCTTGTCGCCCTGCGCCAGGATCTCCTCGACGTGGCCGGGCAGCCGGCGCAGGCCCTCCACGATGCGCCGGCCGTCGGCCGGCGACAGGTCGCGCACCCGGCCCAGGTGCAGCGCGAGCAGCGCGAACGCGACCGTGGTCGAGGTGAAGGCCTTGGTCGAGGCCACCGATACCTCGGGGCCCGCGTGCAGGTAGATGCCGCCGTCCACCTCGCGCGCGATGGCGCTGCCGACGGCGTTGACGATGCCGATGACCCGGCCGCCCTTGCGCTTGAGCTCCTGCACCGCGGCGAGCGTGTCGTAGGTCTCCCCCGACTGGCTGATCGCGACGTAGAGGGTGTCGGGGTCGACGACGGGGTTGCGGTAGCGGAACTCGCTGGCCGGCTCGGCGTCGGAGGGGATGCGCGCCAGCTCCTCGATGAGCTGCGCCCCCATCTGTCCTGAATAGTACGCGGAGCCGCAACCGATGATCTTCACCCGGCGGAAGCTGCGCGTCTCGCGGGCGTCCATGTTGAGCCCGCCGAGGTGGGCGACGTTGAAGCGCTCGTCGAGCCGGCCGCTCATCGTCCTGGTGATCGTCTCGGGCTGCTCGGAGATCTCTTTGAGCAGGTAGTGCTCGTAGCCGCCGGTGTCGTAGTGGCCGGCGTCCCAGTCGACGGTCAGCGGCTCCTTGGCCGTCTCGCGGGCGTCGCTGGCGAAGGTGTGGAACCCGTCGGCCTTCAGCACGGCCAGCTCGCCGTCCTCCAGGTGCACCACCTGGCGCGTGTAGCGGACCAGGGCGGCCACGTCGGACGCGGCGAACATCTCCTTCTCGCCGATGCCGAGCACGATCGGGCTGCCGTTGCGGGCCACGACCACCTCGCCGGGGCGCTCGGCGTCGATGACGGCGATGCCGTACGTGCCGACGACGCTCTTGAGCGTCTTCCTGACGGCCTCCTCCAGCGAGTCGTTCTCGTCGGCGGCGTGGGCGATCAGGTGCGCGAGCACCTCGGTGTCGGTCTCGGAGGCGAACACCACGCCGTCGGCCTCCAGCTTGGCGCGCAGCTCTCCGGCGTTCTCGATGATGCCGTTGTGCACGACCGCGATGCGCTGGTCGGCGGACAGGTGCGGATGGGCGTTGACGTCGCTGGGGACGCCGTGCGTGGCCCAGCGGGTGTGCCCGATGCCCAGGCCGCCCCTGAACCGGACCGGCACGACCTTGGCCAGGTCGGCCACCCGCCCCTTGACCTTACGGACCTTCAGCCCCTTGCTGGACACGACGACCCCGGCCGAGTCGTAGCCCCGGTATTCGAGTCGCTGCAGACCCTCCAGCAGGATGGGGGCTGCGTCCCTTGGGCCGACGTAGGCCACGATTCCGCACATCGAGGTCTCCTGTTCATCCGTAGACGATCCTGCGGAGCTGTCTCAGCGACAGTTCCGGCGCGGCCACCCGGCGGCCGCGTAATTCGGCGGCGATCCTCGGGAAGATCTCGTCGTTCGTGTGGCCGCGCGCCTTCAGCTCGCCGTGACGGCGCCGGACGTACTCCTCGGTCGTTTCCGAGAAGTACGCCAGCACGTCGGCGACCACGCGCGCCGCCTCGCCGGGGCCGAGCGGGCTCGTCCTCGTGAGGTGAGCGATGAGATCTTCATACGGAGGCCGTGCCGGTGGCACAGACGAGGACCTTACGGCTCTGGAGCGAGACACGCCATCATCCTGCCCGATATCGGGCAGGATCTAACTCCAACGCTCGCCATGGTGGCCTCAGGCCCTGACGGCGCGGCGGTTCCGGCGCGACCGGAAGGCGGGGGGTGCCGCGTCCGGCACCATCCAGTCAAATCCCATCCGTATCAACCGCCACGTCTGACACATCCCTTTCTGGGATCAGTTACGGTGAGTAGTCGCGTCGTGACATCCATGGGGGAGATGTTCATGCAGCTCTGGCTCGCCGCCGTCCTGGCCACCACCGCGCTGACCGCACCTGCCCGGCCTCCGGCCGTGCCCGCCGGCCCGGGGTCCGCCGCCGTCGCGTCTCCGGGGCGGCAGGCCGACTTCGCCGCGGCCGCCCGCGAGCACGGGGTACCGGAGAGCGTGCTGCTCGGCGTGGCGTACCTGGAGTCCCGCTGGGACGCCAACGGCGGGCGGCCGAGCACGGCGGGCGGCTACGGGCCGATGCACCTGGTCGACGCGTTCCCCGCCGAGGCGCTCGGCGGCACGGTCGGGGACGCGCTCGGCGACGCCCGTGGCGACGAGGCCCGCCCCATGCCCGCCGCGCGCGCCGAGCCGCCCGCCTCCGCGCTGCGGACCGCGCAGGAGGCGCCGCGGGCGACGCTCCCCCAGGCCGGCGGCCTCATCGGTGTCGTGCCCTCCCGGCTCAGGACCGACCCGGCCGCGAACATCAGGGGCGGCGCCGCCCTCCTCGCCTCCTACCAGGAGCACCCCAGCGCCAACCCCGCCGACTGGTACGACGCGGTCGCCCGCTACTCGGGCTCGGAGGATCCGGCCGCCGCCCGCCGCTTCGCCGACGAGGTGTTCTCGGTGATGCGGGAGGGCACCGAACGCCGTACCGACGACGGGCACCTGGTGCGGCTGGACCCCGTACCCGACCTGCCGCCCTTCATCGGCGACCACGAGAGCGACCTCGACGCCTATCCCCCGCCCTTCACGGACGAGCAGCAGATCGACCCGGACACCGGCGACGACGCCGATCCCGGCACCGGCTTCGGATCCGACGCCGGCGCCGGCGCGCCCGTCATCGCCGACGAGGGCCACGACAGCGCCAAGGCGGAGTCAGGGGCGCGCGACGCGGAGTGCCCCGCCTCGCTCGCCTGCGAGTGGATGCCCGCCGCGCACCGGCGTTTCGGCAAGAAGAAGCACCGCGACTACGGCAACCACGACCGCCTGAGCCGCACCCGTTCCGTCGACTACATCGTCATCCACGACACCGAGGGCGGCTACCGGGGCATCCCCTCCCTTGTCCGCAACCCGAAGTACGTGAGCTGGCACTACACGATCCGCTCCCGTGACGGACATGTCGCCCAGCACGTGGCGACCAACGACATCGCCTGGCACGCCGGCAACTGGGACGTCAACACCCGCTCGATCGGCATCGAGCACGAGGGATACCTGGCCAAGGGAGGCACCTGGTACACCGAGGCGATGTACCGGGCCTCTGCCAGGCTGGTGAAGTTCCTCGCCGCCAAGCACCGCATCCCGCTCGACCGCGCCCACATCCTGGGCCACGACAACGTCCCGGGCACCACACCGGCGACGGTCGCCGGCATGCACGAGGACCCGGGCCCGTACTGGGACTGGGCACACTATTTCGACCTCATGAACCGGCCGTTCAGAGCAGCCGAGAACGGCGAGTCCATCATCATCCGCCCGGAGTACACCACCCACCGTCCCCGCTTCACCGGCTGCGACGCCGCGAAGCCCGCCAAGGCGTGCCCGCCGCACGGCGCCTCGGCCGTCTGGCTGCACACGGCGCCCAAGGCGTCGGCGCCCCTGGTCAAGGACGTCGGCAAGCACGGGAACAAGGCCTCCACCCACAGCGTGTACGACCACGGCGCCCGCGCCTCCACCGGCCAGCGCTACGCCGTCGCGGAGCGCCGGGACGACTGGACGGCCATCTGGTACCTGGGGCAGAAGGCGTGGTTCCACAACCCCGCCTCGGCTCCGACCGCCATTCCCGCCAAGGGCCTCCTGGTCACGCCCCGGAAGGACGACGTGAAGGTGTACGGCCGGGCGTACCCCGAGAAATCCGCCTACAAGCTCGCCGCCCACCAGCCCCTGCGGCCGCTCCAGTACACGATCGGGACCGGCCAGACGTACGCCCTGGACGACACGGTCACCGGCTCCTACTACGCCGCCAACGCCTTCAAGCCGTCGAGGCACGTCACCACCACCGGCCGGCTCCGCTATCACCAGATCCAGCTCGGGCACCGGGTGATGTTCGTGAAGGCCAGGGACATGCGTGTGCTGCACTGAAAATGGCCTGACCCGCCTCGCGCTGCGCGCGGGCACTCCAGGAAGACGATATGGTTTTCCTGTGACCGGGGCGCACGTCGCCTGAGGGTCCACGCGGAAGTGGCTCAGTGGTAGAGCATCACCTTGCCAAGGTGAGGGTCGCGGGTTCGAATCCCGTCTTCCGCTCGGAGCAAGACTCCTGGTGGAGTGGCCGAGAGGCGAGGCAGCGGCCTGCAAAGCCGTCTACACGGGTTCAAATCCCGTCTCCACCTCGATGACCGCGGACCCCTCGGGATCCGCTAAGGTAAAGTGCGGCACACGCGGAAGTGGCTCAGTGGTAGAGCATCACCTTGCCAAGGTGAGGGTCGCGGGTTCGAATCCCGTCTTCCGCTCTGAGTTCACCACTCGCAAGGACGATTAGCTCAGCGGGAGAGCGCTTCCCTGACACGGAAGAGGTCACTGGTTCAATCCCAGTATCGTCCACCAGCAGACCAGAGTTCACAGCCCCAGCTCGCGGCACACGCCCGGGAGCCTGGGGCTTCCTGGTTCCTCCATCATGACCGCCACGGTCGAACGCGCCGCCGCTACCCGTGGGTTCGCGGATCCACGACCACCGTCTCCACGCCCTTCGCCATGAACGGCTTGAGGGATTCCGGGGTGGCCGACACGTCGGTGACCAGCGTCCAGCTGTCGGGCATGCGGGCCCAGGCGTGGAACGGGCGGCGGCCCAGCTTGGCGGCGTGGACCAGCAGGTAGATGTGGCGGGAGCGCTGCATCATCAGCTCCTTGAAGCGGGTCTGCTGCAGGCTGGCCTCGCAGATGCCGTCCTCGGCCGTGACGCTGTCGGCGCCCAGGAAGACCCGGTCGAACGTCATCCTGCTCAGCGCCGCCTCCGCCAGCGGCCCGACGAAGCCCTGGCTCACGTGGCGCAGGGTGCCGCCCAGGCACTCGACGTGCACGCCGGTCGCGCCCACCAGCTCCTGCAGGGCGTTCAGTCCCGTGGTGGCCACCGTCAGGTCGGCGGCGTGCCGCAGCTCGTGGGCCAGCGCACCCGTCGTCGAACCCGAGTCGAGCAGGATCGTCTCCCCCGGGCGGATCCGCGCGGCGGCCCAGGCGGCGATGGCCCGCTTGGCCTCGAACGCCTCCCCGATGCGCTGCCGCAGCGACGCCTCCGGGTGGGTGACGACCGCCATCGCCCCGCCGTACGTGCGCGCCAGCAGCCCTGCCGCCTTCAGGTGAGCCAGGTCACGGCGGATGGTGGATGCCGTCACCCCCAGCTGGCTCGACAGCTCCTCGACGCTGGCCAGCCCGGTGGTGGTGGCCAGGCGGACGATCTCGTCGCGGCGAGCCTGCGCTGCGCGGCCCATCGATGGTCCCCCCTCGTCACACCCCCCGCGCGGACGACAGCTCTGCCGCCTGGCGGAGGGCCTCGATCATGCTACCGGCGTCGGCGACGCCCTTTCCCGCGATGTCGAAGGCGGTGCCATGGTCCACCGACGTCCTGATCACCGGCAGGCCCACCGTGATGTTCACCCCGGCCTCCAGGCCGAGGATCTTCACCGGGCCGTGCCCCTGGTCGTGGTACATGGCCACGATCAGGTCGTAGTCGCCACGGCCCGCCAGGAAGAACGCGGTGTCGGCGGGGAGCGGGCCGTGCACGTCCATGCCCTCCGCCCGCAGGAGCTCGATCGCCGGGACGATCTTCTCCTCCTCCTCGCCGTACCCGAACAGGCCGTTCTCCCCAGCGTGCGGGTTGATGCCGCACACGCCGATCTTGGGACGCGCCACGCCCGAGCCGCGCATCGCCGCCTCACCCCGGCGGATGGTCCGCTCGACCAGGCCGGGCTCGATGCGCGCGACCGCGTCGATGAGGCCGACGTGCGTGGTGACATGGATGACCCGCACCTTGGACGTCGACAACATCATCGACACCTCCGCCGTCCCCGTCAGGTGCGCCAGGAGCTCGGTGTGCCCGGGGAAGAGGTGCCCGGCCGCGTGCAGCGCCTCCTTGTTCAGGGGGGCCGTGCAGATCGCCTGTACGTCACCCGACGTCGCGAGCTCGCCGGCCAGCCGTACGTACTCGTAGGCCGCGTGTCCCGCGACCGGCGACACCTCGCCCCACGGCAGGTCCTCCGGCAGCAGCCCCAGGTCGATGACGTTGATCCGGCCAGGTTCGAAGACGGCCTCGCCCACACGCTCCACCGCGACCACCTCCGGCCGCAGGCCGCGGGATCCGGCGGCCCTGCGCAGGCGTGCCGCGTCACCGATGACGACCGGGCGGCAGAACGCGGAGGTCTCGGGCGCGAGGAGCGCGCCGGTGACGACCTCCGGCCCTACGCCGGATCCGTCCCCCATGGTGAGGGCGATGAGAGGGGTGCTGCTCATGTCGGCCTTTCGTCGAAGGTGGTGCCGCTCGTGGCGGGAACGCCTGTGGTGCGGAAGCGGCCGGGCCTGAGATGGGCGGCGATGCGCAGGAGGCTGTCCCGGCCGCCGAAGCTGCCCGGCCTGGTGACCACGGAACGGCCGTCGGGCGTCCGGCTGTGCACGGCGCCGTGGTGCACCTGGCCCACGGGGATGAGCTCGCGCACGTCCAGCGCGTCGAGGACCCTCCTCGCGGTCTCCCCGCCGGTCAGGACCAGGTCGGCACGGGTCGCTCCGAGCGCCTCACGTACGATCCGGCCGAGGATGGCGGTGAGGGCGGGCGGCGCCGGCCCGCGTACGGTCAGCACGGCGACCCCGCCGGCCAGCGCCCGCCGCACCCGCCCCACGACCGGCTCCCCGGCCGTGCCAGGATCCGCCGTGTCGAGGTCCGCCGCGTCGAGAGTCACGGGCTCGGCACCGTACGCGACGAGCAGCCTGGCCTGCTCCGCCGCCGCCGGTTCCGCCGTGCCCACCACGACGAGCAGCGCGTCCGGGGCCGACCCGGCGGCCTGAGGGGGCGCCGGCCCGGTGACCGGCACCCCCGCGGACGGCCCGCCGTCCGGAGAGGACGATGGCGCGCCCGCGGACGATCCACCGGCCGGAGGAGGCGGGGGCCCGAGCGGTGCGGGGGCGGTGTTCAGGGCGCGGCCGAGGGCGGCGGCCAGGCCGCCGGCGCCGATGAGCCGGGGCGCCGGGGCGCCGGCGAGCGCGGCCGCGACGATCATGTCCAGGTCGGCGTCCGTCTCCGCGTCGCACACGGCCACCCGCCCGCTCGCGGCCACCTCCGCCAGCGCCTCCATGAGGGCGGCCCGCCCGGCACGGACGGCGGCCAGCCGGACACCCGCCGACGGCACCCCGCCCAGGGCCTCGGCCACGGTGGCGGGAACAACGCCGGGCCCGGTGGTGGGCCCAGTGGTGGGTCGGGTGGTGGATCGGGTGCGTGTTTCGCGCAGCGGTACCCCGTGGATGAGCGGTACGCCGTTCACGACCGTGCGGCCGGCCTGCGGCAGCGCGCTGGCGAGCACGACGGGCGCGGGCGCCGAGTGCGCGGGGGTGCTCAGGCAGGCCTGGACGGTGGTGGCGATGTCGCCGCGCAGCAGCGAGTCGATCTTGATGAGGACGTGACGGTCCCCCGCCCAGGCGAGCGCCTCCCGTACCAGGACCGCGGCCCCGGCATGGTGCCGGGTGTCGAGGTCGGCGACGAGGACGGGCGGCATGGCGACGTACGGCGGCCCCGACAGCGTGATGCGCGCGGGGCGTCCGGGCGACATGAGCACGGCCGCCGTCTCCGCCGCCCCTGACAGGTCGTCGGCCAGGGCGAACACCGGAAAGTGGCCCACACCCACCTCCGAACACCGCAGACCTGCGCGAATCACGCGTCAAGCATTGCACGAAACGCGCACACTATGCCACAGTTACCCGCAAGGAGCGCGAACCCCCAGCACGGCGCAGAAGGGCTGAACGGCTCGGCCGGGAGAGCGCGCCGGCCCCTCCGCGACCGAGGGCCGCCATGGCGAACCGCCCGGCGCGACGGCCGGCCGACTACGACAAGGGAAGAGGCATGATCCCCGAACCGGTGCTCGGCACCATGACGTTCGGCGACACCGTGGACGCCGGCACGGCGGGGCGGATGCTGGACCTCGCGCTCGACGCCGGGGTGAGCGGCGTGGACACCGCCAACGGCTACGCGGGCGGCGCCGCCGAGGAGATCCTCGGCGAGCTGCTGCGCGGCCGCCGCGACCGGGTGGTGCTGGCGACCAAGGCCGGCATCCCGCACCCGGACGCCGGCGAGCACGCGCCGCTCTCCCCCGCCGGGTTGCGCGCCTCGCTGGAGGGCAGCCTGCGACGGTTGCGGACCGACCACGTCGACCTGTTCTACCTCCACCAGCCGGACCGGGCGACGCCGCTGGAGGACACCCTCGGCACGGTCGAGCAGCTGGTCGCCGAGGGCAAGATCGGTGAGCTGGGCGTGTCCAACTACGCCGCCTGGCAGATCGCCGGGATCGCCCCACGGCCCGTGCTCGCCCAGCAGCTCTACAACCTGCTGGCCAGGAGGATCGAGGACGAGTACGCGGAGTTCGCGCTCGCGGCCGGCCTGCGCACGATGGTCTACAACCCGCTCGGCGGCGGCCTGCTGACCGGCCGGCACCGCTTCGACCAGGCGCCGGAGGCGGGCCGCTTCGGCGACTCGCGGCTGGCGGCGATGTACCGGCGGCGGTACTGGGACGCCGAGTTGTTCCGGGCCGTCGAGGACCTCGGCGCGATCGCCCGCGCGGCCGGGATGCCGCTCGCCGAGTTGTCGCTGCGCTGGCTGACCGGCAGGCCGGTGGTGAGCGCGGTGCTGCTCGGCGCGTCCGGCCCCGGGCAGCTCGGCGCCAACCTGGCCGCCCTGGCAGCCGGGCCGCTGCCCGCCGACGTGGCCGCCGCCTGCGACGCTGTGGGCGACGCGCTCCGCGGCCCGATGCCGGCGTACAACCGGTGACCCCACTGGCCGGCCCGCACATCCGCACCAGCGCAGAGGAGATCGCATGACCGCCGCCGAGTTCGCCAGGAAGATCCGCAGCCGGGAACGGGCCGTCGGCTACTGGGTGGTGCTGGACGCGCCCATCGCCACCGAACGCCTGGCCCGGCTGGGGTACGACTACATCGCGCTGGACGGCCAGCACGGGCTGATCGGCAACGCCGGGCTGCTGAGCAACCTGATGGCCATCGACGCCGGCGGTCGCTCGACCGGACTGGTACGGGTGGAGTCGGGCGAGCCCGCGGCCATCGGCAGGGCGCTCGACTTCGGCGCGGGCGGCGTGATCGTGCCGCTGGTCGACACCGCCGAGGACGCGGCGAGCGCCGTGTCGGCCGCCCGCTACCCGGCCGGGGGCCGCCGATCGTACGGCCCCATGCGCTCCATGCTGCGGATCGGCCCCACTCCGGCGGAGGCGGACGACAGCGTGCTGGTCCTGGCCATGATCGAGACGCCGGAGGGCCTGGCCAACATCGAGGCCATCTGCGCCACCCCGGGCCTGGACGGCGTGTACGTGGGCCCGTCCGACCTGTGCCTGGCCGTCGGCGGCCGGTTCCCCGGCGACCCCGAGGTCGCGGGGGTGTTCGAGGAGGCGCTGGAGAAGGTCAGGACGACCGCCGAGCGGGCCGGGGTCGCGGCCGGCATCCACAACCCGGGCGGCGAGCAGGCAGCCCGGCGCCTGGCGGAGGGCTTCACGTTCGCCACCGTCGCCTCCGACCTCGTCCACCTGGAGCAGGCCGCGGCGGCTCACCTGAAGGCGGCCGGGTCCGGCCCGGCCTGATCCGCTGTTACGGCCAGGTCTTCGCCTCGGCGTCGAACACTTCCCGGTCGCTCTCCACCGGCAGCACGCACATGAGGTGCCCTCCGGGCGCGCGCAGCGTGCGGCACTCCTGCCACTGCGACACCTCGGTGGCCCCGAGTGCGACCAGGCGCCGGACCTCGGCCTCGACGTCGTCGGACTCGATGTCGATGTGGAAACGGGACGGGTCGTCGGCCGACTGGACGGCCACGGCGAACCCCGGGACGGCTCCGTGCAGCGAGATGAACTGCTCGTACCCTTCGAGCGGCCGGGCGGTGGCGCCGAGCGCCGCCGCCCAGAAGGCGGCCGCCTGGTCGGCCTCGGCGGCCGGCGTGTCGATCAGCAGGGCGTACAAACGGCTTCGATGCATAGTGATCACCCTATAGGGCACCCGAAAGACGATATGTCGCCTTATGCGAGCTTTCGGTGGCGCTGTGTGCATAGACCGTTGCGGTCCGGGTAGCGCCGTTGCATCAGCTCCTCGGAGGAGGAAACCGTGGACATCAACATAGGCCAAGGACTTACCGACGTATTCCGGCAGATTGCAACGTTCGTCCCGAAGCTGATCGCGTTCATCGTGATTCTCATCATCGGGTGGATCGTGGCGAAGGTGCTGGAGAAGATCGTCAACAAGGTGCTCGAACGGGTCGGCTTCGAGCGGGTCGTTGACCGCAGCGGCGTGCACCGCTGGTTGGAGCGGAGCGACTACACCGCCAGCAGCCTGCTCGCCAGAATCGTCTACTACGCGATCCTGCTGGTCACCCTGCAGATAGCCTTCAACGTCTTCGGGCCCAACCCGATCTCGGCGCTGCTGGCCGCCGTGGTGGGCTGGCTGCCCAAGGCCATCGTGGCGATCGTGATCATCGTGGTGGCCGGCGCCATCGCCAAGGCCGTCAGGGACATCCTCTCGGGCGCGCTCGGCGGTCTGTCCTACGGGCGCTTCCTGGCGACCCTGGCCGCGGTGTTCATCTGGGCGCTGGGCATCATCGCCGCGCTCAACCAGATCGGCGTGGCCACCGCCGTCACCACGCCTGTGCTGATCACGGTGCTCGCCACCATCGGCGCGATCGCGGCCATCGGCATCGGGGGCGGGCTCATCCGGCCGATGCAGCAGCGCTGGGAGCGCTGGCTGGGCCGTATCGAGGCCGAGGCGCCGCAGGCCAGGGCGCACGCGGAGGCGTACCAGCGGGGTCGTGAGGACGCCCGGTCGATGAGCGAGGAGACGACGCAGGTGCGGACGATGCCGGGCGGGCGCACCACCCGCTCGGACATGCCCCCGGAGTGACCGTGACGGTCCTCCTCCTGTCCGGCCCGCCCGAACTCGACCGGCCCGGCCTGTTGCGGGGGCCCGGGCCGGGCCGCCGAGAGCCGGGCGGGAACGTCCGGACCGGGCGGCGCGATCGGCCGCATGCGGCGCTCAGCCGGGCGGCGCGATCGGCCGGGCGGGGCGGTCAGGCCGGGTGGCCGTCCTCGAGCAGGCCGAGCTCGCGCGACAGCCAGCAGACGGCCGTCAGCCGGAGCGCCGGCGCGTCCGGCTCGCCGCTGAAGACCCACCCCCGGTGCCGCAGCTCGTCAAGGAACCCGAGCAGGTAGTCGCCCAGCGTCTCCCGGTCGAGCGGGATCGCGTCACGCAGCACCGCGGCGTGCTGGTCGACCGCCGCCGCCATCCCCGGGTCGGCGCTCATCCTGGCGAGCTGGGCGTCGCCCAGCGTGTTCATCAACCACCGCAAGGGCGAAGCCGCCCATCCGTCCTCGAAAACCACCCGCCAACCTTAAAGCATTTTCCAAGGTCAGGGGGCATCTGGCCCAAGTTCGTCCAGCGTGCGGCGGGCCACCGCGAAGGCGGCGTTGGCCGCCGGGACCCCGCAGTAGACGGCGCTCTGGAGCAGCACCTCCTTGATCTCGTCCGGGGTGAGCCCGTTGCGCAGAGCCGCGCGGACGTGCATGGCCAGCTCCTCCAGATGCCCTCTGGCGACGAGGGCGGTGAGGGTGACACAGCTGCGGGTGCGCCGGTCGAGCCCCGGGCGGTTCCAGATCTCGTCCCAGGCGTAGCGGGTGATGAAGTCCTGGAAGTCGCGGGTGAAGCCGGTGGTCGCGGCGATCGCCCGGTCGACGTGCGCGTCGCCGAGCACCTCGCGCCTGGTGCGCATGCCCGCCTCCCTCCCGCCGTCTCGCAGGTGGCGGGCGATGGCGGTGGTGACGGCGCCGGGACGTTCGACGCCGGCCAGGTGGGCCGCCCGCGGCACGACCGTGAGCGAGGCTCCCGGGATGCCGTCGGCCAGCGTGAGCGCCTGGTCGAGGGGCGTGGCCGGGTCCTCGGCCCCGGCGATCACCAACGCGGGCGCGGTGACCTCGCCGAGCCTGCCCGTCACGTCGAAGGCGGCCAGGGCCTCGCAGCAGGCGGCGTACGACGGGGCGTCCACCTCCGCCAGCCCTTCCAGCACCCACCGGCCGTCGAAGCCGGGCGTGAACCAGCGGTTCTCCAGCGCCGGTGCGAGCGCGGCCACTCCCTCGGCCCGCACCAGCTCCGCCCGCTCCCGCCACGGTCCCGGCTCGCCGAACCGGGCGGACGTGCAGCACAACACCAGGCCGCGCACCCGGCCGGGGACGCGGAGCGCGACGGTGGTGGCGATGGCACCGCCGAGCGAGATGCCGCCGATCGCGAAGGGCACGTCCTCGACGAGGTCGAGCACGGCCGCCGCCAGGTCGTCGATCGTGAATCCGGTGGCCGGCGCCGACCCGCCGTGGCCGGGCAGGTCGTACCTGAGCACCCGCCAGGACGCGGTGAGCTCGGCGAGCTGGGGGCGCCAGACCTCTGTCGTGGTGCCGAGCGAGGGCCCGAGCACCAGCAGCGGCGCGCCTGACGGGCCGTCCACGCGGTGGTGGAGTTTCACGGCTGCTCCCGGTAGGTGGTGAGAATGCGGTCGACGAGCTCCGGAGCCGCGCCCACGTACGCGGACGGGTCGAGCAGCTCGTCCGGGTCCCGGGTCAGGCCCGCCTCGGCCAGCGCGTCACCGAGTTCGAGCGGCCCGCGCCCAGGCATGATCGCGGCAAGCCTGTCGCGGCCGAGGTGGGCGGCCAGGCGTTCGGCGACGAGGCGCCCGCCGGTCAGGCCGGCGTTGGCGCGCATGCGTTCGGGGAAGACCTGGAGCCCGCGCACCAGCTCGGCGGCGGTCTCGGACGCGCCCCCGGTCAGGCGGAGCGCCTCGCGCAGCGGCAGCCACTCCGCCTGCCAGGCCCCGGCGGCCCGCTCGTGCTCGCCGACCTGGCCGAGCACCTGCGCGTACGCGGGCACCTGGAGCGCGGCCGACCTGACCAGTACGGACAGCGCGGGGTTACGCTTCTGCGGCATGGCCGAGGAGCCGCCGGACGACGACTCGGCCACCTCCCCGACCTCGGTCTGGGCCATGAGGATGATGTCGGTGGCCGGTTTGCCCAGCGCCCGGGCGGTGCCGGCGAGCGCCGCGCCCAGGTCGGTGACGGCGGAGCGCTCCGCGTGCCACGGCGCCGCGGGCGCGGCCAGCCCGATCTCCTCGGCGAACACCTCGACCAGGGGAAGCGCGGTGGACGGGTCCTGCTCGGCGAAGGCTGCGAGGGTGCCGGCCGCGCCGCCGAGCTGGGCGGGCAGGCGCAGCTCCCGCAGCCGGGCGTGGGCGCGCATCAGGCCCGCCAGCCACTGCGCGGCCTTCAGCCCGAACGTCGTCGGCACCGCGTGCTGTCCCAGCGTGCGCGCGGCCATCACCGTGTCCCTGTGGCGACCGGCCAGCTCGCACAGGTCGTCCATGACGGCGCCCAGGTCGGCGACGACGGCTCGGACCGTGCGGGCGGCCACCAGCATGGCGGCGGTGTCCACGATGTCCTGGCTGGTGGCGCCCCTGTGCACGTGGCCGGCCGCGCCGGGCACGGCCCGCCGCAGGTCGGCCACCAGCGGGACGACGGGGGTGGCCGACTGCCTGGACCGCGCGGCCACGCCGGCCGGGTCGGGCACGAGCGTGGCGGCGGCCCTGTCGATGGCGGCCGCCGCCTCCGCCGGGATGAGCCCCAGGCGGCCCTGGGCGCGGGCGAGCGCCGCCTCGGCCTCCAGCATGGCCCGCAGCCACGCCGTGTCCGAGGTGATCGCCTCCGCCTTGGTGCCCGCCCGGACGGGCGCGAGCAGCCCGCCGTCGCCGCCCGGCCCCCTGGACGTCGATGGCTCGTCAGAAGTCAATGAACACCGTCTCCTCCGCTCCCTGCAGTCTCACATCGAAGCGGTAGGAGTCGCCAGAACCGGCGGCGATCAGCGTGGCCCTGCGCCCGGGTTCGAGGACGTCGAGCAGCGGGTCGGGCACGTCCTCCAGGTAGACGCGGGTGAGCACGGAGCGCAGCAGGCCGCGGGCGAAGACCTGCAGCGACAGGTACGGCCCCGGCGGCGGGGCCGTACGGAAACGGTAGGTGCCGTCCGGCGCGGTGGCGCAGCGGCCGAACCCGGACACCTGCCCGCCCTGCCTGCTCAGCGCGCCGCGGTCCCCGGTGAAGCCGAGCCAGAGTTCGAGCAGGGCGTCGGGCACCGGCTCCCCGGCGCCGTCCAGCACCCGGCCGGTGAGCGTGATCGCGCCGGGATGCCCTTCTGGCACGAGCTCCCAGTCCCGCTCGTACGGCAGCGCGTGGCTGAAGAACGGTCCGACCGTCTGCGAGGGCGTGGTCATGGCGTCTCCGTCGGGGTGCGGCCGAGCACGATGTCGAACGCGTAGCCGAGGGCCCACTCGGGCTCGGTGAGGTCCAGCTCGAACGACGCGACGAGGCGCCGCCTGGCCGCCTCGTCCGGGATCGACTGCATGATCGGGTCGAAGGGCATGAGCGGGTCTCCGGGGAAGTACATCTGGGTGACCAGCCGCTGGGTGAAGGCCTGTCCGAAGACGGAGAAGTGCAGGTGGGCGGGGCGCCAGGCGTTGTCGTGGTTGCGCCACGGGTAGGCGCCGGGCTTGATCGTGACGAACCGGTAGCGGCCGTCCTCGTCGGTGAGGCAGCGGCCGGCTCCGGTGAAGTTCGGGTCGAGGGGGGCGGGGTGCTGGTCGCCGTCGTGGGCGTAGCGGCCGGCCGCGTTGGCCTGCCAGAGCTCGACCAGCGTGCCGCGCAGGGGGCGGCCGTCGTCGTCGAGCACTCGCCCCTCGACGATGATGCGCTCGCCGATGGGCTCGCCCGCGTGCTGCCTGGTGAGGTCGGCGTCGAGCGCGCCGACCTCCTCGTGGCCGAAGACGGGGCTGGTCAGCTCGATCGCGTCGGGGTCGAGCTTGAAGGCGACGGGCGGGCGGGCGGGGGCGCGCGCGACCGTGCTGCGGTAGCCGGGGCTCAGGTTGGGAGGATGGCTCATGTGGCTCCTTCTGTGAGGTCGGCCGCCGTCCTGGCGCGCACCTCGCCGGCGGTGACGCCGGGGGCGGTCTCCACGAGCTTCAGACCGCCGGGGACGACGTCGATGACGGCCAGGTCGGTGATCACGCGGTCGACGCAGGACCGGCCGGTGAGGGGCAGCGTGCAGGCGGGCAGGATCTTGGGGTCGCCGTCGCGCGTCGTGTGCTCCATGACCACGATGACCCGGCGGGCGCCGTGCACGAGGTCCATGGCGCCGCCCATCCCTTTGATCATCTTGCCGGGGACCGCCCAGTTGGCCAGGTCGCCGGCCTGCGACACCTGCATGGCGCCGAGCACCGCCACGTCCACGTGGCCGCCGCGGATCATGCCGAACGACAGCGCCGAGTCGAAGTACGACGCCCCGGGGTCGACGGTGACCGTCTCCTTGCCCGCGTTGATCAGGTCGGCATCCACCTCGTCAGGCAGCGGGTACGGCCCCACGCCGAGGATGCCGTTCTCCGAGTGGATCACGACGGTGCGTCCGCCGAGGTGGGCGGGGATGAGCGTGGGCAGGCCGATGCCGAGGTTGACGTACGAGCCGTCGGGCAGCTCGTCCGCCGCGCGGGCCGCCATCTGCTGCCGGGTCCAGGCCATCAGGAACGCACCGTCCGCCGCTCGATGGGTTTGTCCGCCGCCTGCCCGGGATCCAGCACCAGCACCCTCTGCACGAAGACGCCGGGCAGGTGCACGTCCTCGGGGTCGAGCTCGCACAGCTCCTCGACCTCGGCGATGGTGACCCGCCCCGCCATGGCGGCCGGCGGGTTGAAGTTGCGTGCGGCCTTGGCGAACACCAGGTTTCCGTAGATGTCGCCACGCGCGGCCCGTACGAGCGCGAAGTCCGTACGGATGCCGTGCTCCAGGATGTGCGGGACGCCGTCGAACTCCCTGACCTCCTTCGGCGGCGACGCCACCGCCACCGACCCGTCGGAGCGGTGGCGCCACGGCAGCCCGCCCTCCTCGACCAGCGTCCCCACGCCCGCCCTCGTGTAGAACGCGGGGATGCCGGAGCCGCCGGCCCGCAGCCGCTCGGCCAGCGTGCCCTGCGGGATCAGCTCCACCTCCAGCTCGCCGGCCAGGTACTGCCGGGCGAACTCCTTGTTGTCCCCCACGTACGAGCCGGTGACGCGGGAGATCCGCCCGGCCGCGAGCAACTCGCCCAGACCACGCCCGTCGGTGCCGCAGTTGTTCGACACGACGTGCAGGCCGGACGTGCCCTGCCCGAGCAGCGCCTTGATGAGCACGGCGGGCACCCCGGCCAGGCCGAAGCCGCCGACTGCGAGGGACGCCCCGTCCCCGATTCCCGCGACCGCCTCGGCCGCCGTACCAACGATCTTCATGGCATTCCCACGTAGTTCTCCGCCAGGGTCGTCGCCGCGGCCTCGGACGAGGTCACGTAGTCCAGGTAGGACAGCTGCAGCCGGCGCGCGTACGCGTCGTCGTCCTCGAACGTGTGCAGCAGGGTGGTCATCCACCACGAGAAGTGCTGCGCCCGCCACACCCGCTGCAGGCACGCCCGCGAGTAGCCGTCGAGCAGTCCGGCCGAGCCGTGCTCGAAGTAGGCGGCCAGGGCGCGGGTGAGGACGCGGACGTCGGCCACGGCCAGGTTGAGCCCCTTGGCGCCGGTGGGCGGCACGATGTGGGCGGCGTCGCCGGCCAGGTAGAGGCGGCCGTACTGCATGGGCTCGGCGACGAACGCCCGCATGGGCGTGACGCCCTTCTCCATGATCTCGCCGGTGGCCAGCGCGAAGCCGGGCACGCTCTCCAGCCGGGCCTTCAGCTCGGCCCAGATCCGCTCGTCCGGCCACTCCTCCACCCGCTCGCCGGCGGGGACCTGCAGGTAGAAGCGGCTGACCTCGGGCGTGCGCATGCTGTGCAGGGCGAAGCCGCGCTCGGTCCTGGTGTAGATCAGCTCCTCGGACGACGGCGCCACCCTGGCCAGGATGCCCAGCCAGGCGAAGGGATATTCGCGCTCGTAAACGCTCAGAACGCCCTCCGGGATCGACGGCCTCGACACGCCGTGGAAGCCGTCGCAGCCGGCGATCACGTCGCAGTCGAGCCGCTCGCCGCCGAACGTCAGGTACGGCCGCTCCGTCTCCAGGCCGTGCGGGGCCACGTCCTCCACCTCGAACCGCACGTCGCCGCCCGCCGCGAGCCGGGCCGCGATGAGGTCCTTGACCACCTCCTGCTGGCCGTACACGGTGATGCGCCGGCCGGGCACCAGCTTCTCGAACGGGATGCGGTGGCCCGCGCCGTCGTACCTGAGCTCGATCCCGTGGTGCGGCAGCCCCTCGCGCAGGAGGCGCTCGCCGACGCCGGCCTCGACCAGCGTGTCCACCGTGCCCTGCTCCAGCACCCCGGCTCGGACCCGCCGCTCGACGTGGTCGCGGCTGCGCTTCTCCAGCACCACGGAGGAGATGCCGCGCAGGTGGAGCAAGTGGGACAGGAGCAGGCCGGCGGGCCCGGCCCCGATGATCCCGACCTGAGTTCGCATATATGGAGCATCCTGCCTCCAGGGGCGATCAGCCGAACCAGCCCTTCCACTGGGTGGAAGAAGTAGGCAGGATTGGTCCATGGCAGGTGGATCTCGCGTTCCCGGGCGTTCGGTGACGTCCAAGGTGCTCGCGATCCTCGGCGCGTTCGATCCGGCTCACCCCCAGCTCACCCTGACCGAGCTGGCCAGGCGGAGCGGGGTGCCGCTGAGCACGGCCCACCGCCTGGTCGCGGAGCTGGAGGAGTGGCAGGCGCTGAGCCGCGCGCCCGACGGCCGGCTGCGGGTGGGGCTGCGGTTGTGGGAGCTGGGCCAGCTCGCGCCCGCCCGGCTGCAGGACCTGGCGCATCCGTGGCTGCAGGAGTTGTTCGCCGGCACCGGCGAGAACGTGCACCTGGCCGTCCGCGACGGGCTCGAGGTGCTCTACGTCGACAAGGTGCACGGCAGGCGGGCGGTGCCCATCGTGTCCAGGACCGGCGCCCGGCTGCCCATGCATCCGACGGGCGTCGGCAAGGCGCTGCTGGCGTACGAGCCGGAGTGGTTCGTCAAGGCGTACCTGGCGCGCAAGCTCGAACGGCCGACCCCGCACACGATCACCGAGGCCGGGCGGCTGGCCAGGGAGCTGGCGACCGTGCGCTCCCAGGGGTACGCGCTGACGTACGAGGAGATGACGCGGGGCTCGTGCTCGGCGGCGGCGCCGATCCTGGTGGACGGGCGGCCGGTCGCGGCGCTCGGCATCGTGATCTCCCACCGGCGCGTGCGCGAGCTGCCCCGGCTGGTCGAGCCGCTGCTGAGCGCCGCCGCCGGGATCACCAGGGCCTGCGCGGCCAGCGTCTAGTCCATCAGCTTCTGGATGCGGTCCTTGAACAGGGTCGTGGCGATGGCGGCCTTGTGCGGCTGGCCCTTCAGGAACGCCTGCGCGAAGCTCTTGGCCTGGTCGTAGGAGACCTTGCCGGGCATCGGCGGCTCGTTCTGGTCGACGTCCACGTCCACCAGGGCCGGCCCGTCGTGGGCCAGCGCCTGGCTGACGGCCGGCTCCACGTCCCCCGGCTTGGTGACCTTGGCCCCGAATCCGCCGCACGCCCTGGCCCAGGCCGCGAAGTCGGCCTCCGGCTGGTCGTAGCGCACGCCGTGCTCCGGGTAGCCGAGCACCATCTGCTCCCACAGGATCTGGCCGAGCGAGTTGTTGTTGTTGATGACGACCTTGACCGGCAGCCGCTGCTGGACCGCCGTCAGGAACTCGGCCATGAGCATCGAGAAACCCCCGTCGCCGACGTACGCGATGACCTGCCGGTCCGGGAACGCGTGCTGCATGGCGATGGCGTACGGGAGCCCCGGCGCCATGGTGGCCAGCGTGCCCGACAGGTAGAACTCGCGCTCGCCGCGGATCGTCCAGTGCCGGGCCGCCCAGGTGGCGATGGTGCCGCTGTCGCAGGTCAGGATGGCGTCGTCGGCCGCGAGCCGGTCGACGACGGACATCGCGTACTGCGGGGCGATGGGGTCGCGGTCGGGGCTCTGCAGGGCGTCCATGTCGGCCCGCCACTTCGCCATCTTCTTCTGATATTTCGCCAGATGGGCGTTGCCGTCCCGGCGGGACAGCAGCGGCAGCAGCGCCGCCAGCCCCTCCTTCGCGTCGCACACCACCGGCACGTCGGTCGCGATCCGCGCCCCCGCCCTGGTCGGTTCCGCCTCGAACTGCACCACCCTGGTCTTCCCCGGTTCCGGCAGGAACTTCGAGTAGGGGAAGTTCGTGCCCACCATGAACAGCACGTCGGCCTCGTCCATCAGCTCCTCGCTCGGCCGGGTGCCGAGCAGCCCGATCCCGCCCGTCGTGTACGGCGAGTCGTCGGGGATCACCGCCTTGCCGGGCAGGGTCTTGACCACGGGAGCGCCCAGGGCCTCGGCCACGGCCAGCACCTCGTGCCGGGCGTGCAGCGCGCCCTGCCCGACGAGGATGGCGGGCCGCTCGGCCCTGTTGAGCACCTCGGCGGCCCACTCGACGTCCTCCTGCCGCGGGATGCCGGGCGGCTGCAGGTAGACGGGCGAGGTCTGCGGCGTCCTGGCCGGCCCGAGCTGCTCGTACGGGTCCGCCCCCGCCTCCGCCACCTGGATGTCGTTGGGCAGCGTGAGGTGGGAGACCCCGCGCCGGGCGTACGACGTCCGGATCGCGAGGTCCACCAGCGAGGGCAGCTGCGCCGGGTTGGAGATCAACATGTTGTACTCGGCCACGTCCTCGAACAGCTTGTCCAGGTGGACCTCCTGCTGGTAGCCGGTGCCCAGGACGGAGGTCTCCTGCATGCCCGTGATGGCCAGCACGGGCACGTGGTCGAGCTTGGCGTCGTAGAGGCCGTTGAGCAGGTGGATGCCGCCGGGCCCCGACGTGGCCAGGCAGACGCCGATCCGCCCGGTGGCCTTGGCGTAGCCGGTGGCCATGAAGGCGGCGGCCTCCTCGTGGTGGACGAGGACGAAGCGCACCCTGTCGCGGTGGCGCCGCAGCCCTTCCATGATGCCGTTGATGCCGTCGCCGGGCAGGCCGAAGACGGTGTCGACGCCCCACTCCGCGAGCCGTTCGATCAGGGATTCCGCTGCGATTTGAGCCATGCGTCCGGCACTACCCCGCACTGCCGGACACAGACGCCTTTACGTAGTTCGTTGTCATTTCCAGGCGTTCGCGGGTAGTGGAGCGACATGCGCATTCTGGTCACGGGAGCCACGGGAACGCTGGGCGGCGCGATGCTACCCGCGCTGGTCAGGGCGGGGCACCGGGTGCGGGCGCTGAGCCGGAAGGAGCGGGAGAGCTCCGGGCGCGTCGAGTGGTTCTGGGGCGACCTGGTCTCCGGCAAGGGCGTCGCGGACGCCGTGCACGGCGTGGACGCGATCGCGCACCTCGCCACCAGCGGGCCCAAGGGCCGAGGAGCCGTGGACGTCCCCGGCACCCGGCGGCTGCTCCTCGCCGCCCGCGAGGCGGGGGTGCAGCACCTG
The DNA here is from genome assembly GCF_055586745.1 of Nonomuraea sp. NPDC049378. Taxonomy (NCBI): domain Bacteria; kingdom Bacillati; phylum Actinomycetota; class Actinomycetes; order Streptosporangiales; family Streptosporangiaceae; genus Nonomuraea; species Nonomuraea sp. NPDC049378. The sequence continues at coordinate 439,977 of NZ_JBVJHP010000004.1, read as the reverse complement.
CTTTACACCTCGGTCGTCGGGGTGGACCGTGCCGCCATCGGCTTCCTCGGTCGCAAGCTGGAGGCCGAGCGCCTGATCGGGGAGAGCGGGATCGGCTGGACCGTCCTGCGCGCCACGCGGTACCAGCAGTCCCTCGACCAGCGGCTGCGGGCGTACTCGTCGTTTCCCGTGATGCTCGTGGACCGCTCGCTGCCCTGGCAGCCGGTGCACACGGGCGAGGTCGCCGCGCTGGCGGTGGCGCTGCTGGCGGGCGGGCCCGAGGGCAGGGAGTTCGAGTTCGGCGGACCGCAGGTGATGGACACCGAGGAACTGGTGCGCACCTGGCTGCAGGCCAGGAACGTGCACCGCCCGTGCCTGCCCGTGCACTACCCGGGCAGGCTGTACGCGGCCCAGCGGGACGGCGAGCTCGTCACGGACGGCGACTCCCGGGGCGTCATCACCTGGCACGACTTTCTCCACCCCGCACCTCCCGCGCTGTCGGACGACTTCGCCACCGAGCACACCGCCTCCCCCACCAGCCCGGCGAACCAGCCGGAGAACGACCCTGACCTGCACGTATACGGCGGCGACGAGGGCTACGAGCGGCCGACACGAAGCTAGCCCATTGCCCCGTTCTGTTACACATCGTCCACTTGCTCCGCATATGCCGGTAATAGACAATGTGTTCGGTGATGACCGGCATCCCGCTGACCGAAGACTTCGCCAACGGCGGCGTCTCCTTCTGGTACCGGCAGATCGGCCTGCCCGCACGGCGGCCGGCGCTGCCGGGGCCCCGCGACTACGACGTCGCGATCGTGGGCGGTGGATACACCGGCCTGTGGACCGCGTACTACCTGAAACAGGCCGACCCCGGCCTGCGCATCGCGATCCTGGAGAAGGAGTTCGCCGGATTCGGCGCGTCGGGACGCAACGGCGGGTGGTTGTCGGCCGAGTTCGCCGGATCCAGGAAGCGGCACGCCAAGGCGCGCGGCCGGCAGGCGATGATCGACCTGCAGCGCGCCATGTTCCGCTCCGTCGACGAGGTCATCGCGGTGGCCCGCGAGGAGGGCATCGACGCCGACATCCACAAGGGCGGGCTGCTCCACGTCGCGACCAACCCCGCCCAGCGGCGCCGGCTCCGCGCCGAGCTGGCCGAGCTGCGCGGATGGGGGTACGGCGAGGCCGACATGCGCCTGCTCGGCCGGGACGAGCAGACCGAGCGGCTGCAGGCCGCGGGCACGCTGGAGGCCGCGTACTCCCCGCACTGCGCCCGCATCCAGCCCGCCAAGCTGGCCGTCGGCCTGGCCGCCGCGGTCGCCCGGCTCGGCGTGGACCTCTACGAGGACACCACCGTGACCGAGCTGCGGCCCCGGCACGGCGGCGGGAAGGCCACGGCCGTCACCACGCGCGGCGCCGTCACCGCCGACTATGTCATCCGGGCCACCGAGGGCTTCACCGCCGGGCTGGCCGGCCAGCGCCGGCAGTGGCTGCCGATGAACAGCTCCATGATCGTCACCGAGCCGCTGCCCGCCGAGGTGTGGAAGCACCTCGGCTGGGCGGGCAACGAGCTCGTCGGGGACGAGGCCCACGCCTACATCTACGCCCAGCGGACCGCCGACGACCGCATCGCCATCGGCGGCCGGGGCGTCCCCTACAGGTTCGGGTCGCGTACCGACGCCCGGGGCGCCACCCAGCCGCAGACCGTCGCGCTGCTGTGGCGCATGCTGATCAAACTCTTCCCCGCGGCCGCCGACGCGCGGGTCCAGCACGCCTGGTGCGGGGTGCTCGGCGTGCCGCGCGACTGGTGCTCGACGGTGCACCTGGACCACGCCAGCGGGCTCGGCTGGGCGGGCGGCTACGTGGGCAGCGGCGTCACCACGACCAACCTGGCCGGCCGCACCCTGCGCGACCTGGTGCTGCGGCGGGAGACGGAGCTGACGGGGCTGCCGTGGGTGGGACGCCAGGTGCGGCAGTGGGAGCCGGAGCCGCTGCGGTGGGCCGGCGTGCAGCTCATCTACGCCCTCTTCCGCGCCGCCGACCGCCGCGAGAACGAGCGCGGCACCACCACCTCGGTCTATGCCCGCCTCGCCAACCTCATCTCCGGCCGCTGAACCTCCCCACCCTCGCTCCGGTCACCCCGGGGCCGCGCGCCACGGGTCGTAGTCGACCTCGAGCGGCTCCTGCCCGGGCCGCTCGCTCTCCGGCACGTGCTGCAGGTTGACCCGGATGCGATACCACACGCTGCTGCGCCCCCGCATGCCGTCGACCAGCACGTCGGCGGGCTCCAGCCGGGCCGCGACCCGCGGATGGCGGGACTTCCACCGCTCCAGGCCCGCCAGTGCCTCGTCCTTGTGCTCGGCCCTCGCGATCTCGATGACCGGCTTCGTCTGCCGCCGGCGCCCGCTGCCCTTGGGCGGCTTGGGCGCGGGCCCGAGCTCCTCGGCCAGCTCCAGCAGCCCGTCGAGCGAGCCCGCGTGCAGATCCATGTCCTCCCACGGATCACCCCGCTCGGCCAGCCGCCGCGGCACGGTCTCGACGGTGAACGCCTCGGGACGGCAGCCGGGCACCTCGTCCCACGTCAGCGGCGTGGACACGCGGGCGTCGGGCACGGCGCGCACGGAGTAGGCGGAGGCCACGGTGCGGTCGTAGGCGTTCTGGTTGAAGTCGACGAACACCCCGTGCCGCTCCTCCTTCCACCACCGGCTGGTGGCCAGGTCGGGGGCCCGCCGCTCCACCTCGCGGGCGACCGTCTCCGCCGCCTTGCGCACCTGGGCGAACGGCCAGCGCCGCTCGATCCGCGCGTACACGTGGAAGCCCCGCGACCCGGACGTCTTGGGCCATGCCGCCAGCCCGTGATCGGCCAGCACCTCGCGCGCCACCTGCGCGGTCGCCAGCACGTCGGCCCACTCCACCCCCGGCACGGGATCGAGGTCGATGCGCAGCTCGTCGGGCCTGGACAGGTCGTCGGAACGCACCGGATGCGGGTTGAGGTCGACGCACCCGAGATTGACCACCCACACCAGCTGGGCCAGGTCGGTGCACACGACTTCTTCCGCGCTTAGGCCCGAGCGGTATCTCAGCTCCGCCACCTCGATCCAGTCCGGCCGCTTCGCCGGGGCGCGCTTCTGGAAGAACGCCTCCTCCTCGATGCCGCGCACGAACCGCTTGAGCACCATCGGCCGCCCGTGCACGCCCCGCAGCGCCCCCTCGCCCACCGCCTGGTAGTAGCGGATCAGATCGAGCTTGGTGAGGCCGGACTGCGGGAAGACCACCTTGCCGGGGCTGGTGACGCGCACGTCGCGCCCGGCGACCTCGATGTCAGGCATACGGTCACGATACGTGCCGCCCCCGACGTTCCAGCGCCGCGTGGAGGCGCGGCGCATGCCGATGGGCCTGGCGGGATGCGGTCGCCGGTGCCCCGGAGCCGTCTCGGCGACGTCCGTGACGGCCCGGACGGCTCAGCCGTGTCGTGCCTGGGGGGCGCCCTCGTCCCGGCCGGTCGCTCGTTCGGCGAGGGCTTCGAGCTCGGCGACCGCCCGGTCGGTGGCCGTCTCGGCGGCGATCTCGGCCGCCAGTCGCCCCGCTTCGCGGCGGTAGGACGGGTCGCGCAGGACGCGGTCGATCGCGCGGGCGATCGTACGAGGGGAGGCGTTCTTGCTCACGGTGACCCCGGCGCCGGCGCGTGCGACGTGCCGGGCCACCTCCGGCTGGTCGCGTCCTTGCGGGATGCAGACCATGGGCACGGCGGCCGCCAGGGACTTGACGGCCGTACCGTGCCCGGCGTGCGTGATCGTCACCGAGGCGTGGCGCAGCGCGACGTTGTGCGGTGCCGACGCGGTGACCAGGACGTTGCCGGGCGCGCGGACCGTCGCCGGGTCCATGGCCGGGCCGGTGGTCAGCAGACCGCGCACCGGCAGCGTGCCGAGGGCTTCGGCGATCCGCTCGAGTTGCGTGCGCTGGTCCATGAACGATGAGCTCAGGCTGGCCAGGACCAGCGGCGCGTCACCGTCAGGCAGCTCCAGTTCCCCGGCCCAGGCCGGGTCGTCGAGCCGTGGGCCGACGTGCCGGATGTGGGCGGGGAAGCGCCTCCCAGGGAAGTCCAGCGTACGCGGGGACAGCACGAGCAGCCGGTCGACCCGGTCGAACGCGTCGATCACCGAGTTCACCGGCGGCAGGCCGTGCGCGGCGCGAGCGGCGTTGAGCGCCGGAAGTCCCTTCGCCCACGGTCGGAGGACCAACCGGGTCAGCACCCGATCGCGCAGGCGTCCCAGTGCGCCCGTGGCGGGAGAGAGCCCCAGGCCGGGCGGCGGCGCCCCCGGAGTGGGAAACGTGTACAGGGTCGTCACCAGCGAGGCCACGGGCAGGCCGGCCGCTTCGCCGGCGATGAACGCGCCGAGCAGCATGTGCTCGGCGACCAGCACATCGGTCGGTCGGGCACGCAACTCGGCCAGCGTGTCCCGACCGTAGTCGGCTGCGGGGCCGCAGACGATGCGATCTCTCAACCGCGCGAACGCGCCCACCGGGGTGCGGGCCTCGAAGTCCTTGATGACGTCCTTGGCCGGATCGGTGGCGTCACCTTGGGGCGCCGTGGTCCAGGCGATCGGCTCCAGGCCGCCGGCGGCGATCTCCTCGTGCAGCGAGCTGTCCGCCAGCACCCGGACATGGTGACCGCGATCTTGCACCGCGCGGGCGACCGACAGGACGGGCGGCACGGCTCCGCCTCCGGACCAGGTGGCGAACAGGAAGTTCTTACGCATCGTGTCTCTTTCGTGGGTCGATCGAGGTCAGCAGGTCACGCATGGAGCGTTCGGCGTCGTCGCGCGACAGGCCGAGATCGCGCCGCCACAGCTTCCACAGGTAGACGTCCGTGGCGGCATGGTGCAGGTTCACCGCATGCTCACGGTCGGGTCCGCAGGAGGGCAAACGATCGGCGAAGACCCGTTCCAGCCAGGCCCGGTGCTGGCGGCGGGCATGGGCGGCGGCCCGGGCGACGGCCGGGACACGGTCGACTTGAGCGGTCCACAGCACGTTGGCGTCGCCGTGGCATTCGTAGTCGGCGAAGAGCACGGCCACGATCGCCTCGACGTCACCGACCGGCGCCTGACGGGTCAGCTCGGTTCGGGAGGCCATCTGATCGGCGAGGACGTCGGCGAGCCCTTCCTTGCCGCCGAAGCGGTTGACGATCGTCTGCACCGACACGCCCGCCTCGTCGGCGATGTCCTGCAGCGTGACGTCGTCGTACCACCGCTGCATCCACAGCGCGGCCGCCGCCTCCAGCACGCGCGTACGCGTGACCTCCATGGCCGCGGTACGGGAACCCATGCGGTACGGGCGCCTGCTCCCATTTCCCATGGACTCATCTCTATATTCAATTGAGTGATGAGTCAAGCGAAAATCGCCCTCGCCGGCGAGCGCCTGCCGAGTCCGGGGCCAGCGCGCAACGCGCTAACGTGGGCGAACGTATGCGAACGGGACGGAAGGACGATGTCATGGTTCGGCGCTGGAGCCCGCCCGAGGTCGGGGCGCCGCTGGCGAAATACCACCATCTGGCCGCGGCACCCGCGGACTCGGAGCTGCTCTTCATCGCCGGCCAGGTCGGCACGGACGCGACCGGGACCCTCGTGGGGAGCGACGCGGCGACCCAGACCCGCCAGATCTTCGCCAACATCGAGGCGCTGCTCGCCTCCGCCGGGTCAGGGCCGCAGCACCTCCTCCGCCTGTTCACCATGGTGGCGGGCACGGAGCACCTGGCGGGCTTCCGCTCGACGCTCGACGAGGTGTACGCCGCCTGGTTCCCGGACGGGGACTGGCCCGCCAACTCGTTGATCGTGGCCGCCGCGCTCGCCGCGCCTGACATCGTGGTCGAGGTGGAGGCCGTGGCGGTGGTGCCCGAGCGCCCGGCCGGGTGACGTCCTTTACATTGTAGATTCGCAATAAAGGGGTCGAACCTCCCCTTGTCCGGTGCCAGGCTGGGCTCGTGAGCGACATGCAGACGGTGGTCCTGGTCGAGGGCCTCAGCGACAAGTCGGCCGTCGAAACGCTGGCCGAGCGCCGTGGCCTGGATCTGGCGGCCGAAGGCATCTCCCTCGTGGCGATGGGCGGCGCCACGAACATCCGGACGTACGCCGGCAGGTTCGGCCCTTCCGGGAGCAACCTCCGGCTGGCCGGTTTGTGCGACGCCGGAGAGGAAGGCGACTACCGGAGGGGCCTTGAGCGCGCCGGCCTCGTCTCCGGCTCCAGCAGGAACGACCTGGAGGCGCTCGGATTCTTCGTGTGCGTCGCCGACCTGGAGGACGAGCTGATCCGCACCCTCGGCACCGCAGCCGTCGAGCAGGTCGTCGACGCCGAGGGCGAGCTCGGCTCGTTCCGCACCTTGCAGAAGCAGCCCGCGTGGCGCGGCGGCAGCACCCATGACCAGTTGCGCCGCTTCATGGGGTCGGGCAGCGGCCGCAAGATCCGCTATTCCGGCCTCCTCGTCGAGGCCCTCGACCTCGGTCGCGTTCCCCGGCCGCTGGACATGCTCCTGACCCACCTGGCGGGCAGCCGAAGTCGGTGATCGCTTGCCGGGTGCGGGCGGCTCAGGGTTCGCCGAAGGCGCCGTGCCGTCCCGCGCCGGCGGCGAAGCGGGCCGCGCCCGCAGCAGCGTCCGGCAGCGAGACCAGCCCGTGCCGCATCTCGTTCCGCATCGCCTCCTCCTCCCCCAGCCCTTCCTGCTCCAGAGCCGACAACCGGTCGCCGCGCAGGCACGCCTGCGGGAACCGGGAGATCTCACGGGCCAGCTCCTCCGCGTGCCGCCGAGCGGCGCCCTCCGGCACGAGCCGGTTGGCCAGCCCCCACGCGTACGCCTCCCGCGCCCCGACCGGCCGCCCGGTGAGAATCATGTCCATCGCCCGGGACGCCCCGACGAGCCGCGGCAACCGCACCGTGCCGCCGTCGACCAGCGGCACGCCCCACCGGCGGCAGAACACCCCGAACACCGCCCCCTCCTCCACCACCCGCAGGTCGCACCAGAGAGCCAGCTCCAGCCCGCCCGCAACCGCGTGCCCCGCGACGGCGGCGATGACCGGCTTCGTCAGCCGCATCCGCGTCGGCCCCATCGGCCCGTCGCCCTCCTCGCCCACCCGGTTGTCCAACGCCTTGAGATCCGCCCCGGCGCAGAACGTGCCGCCCTCCCCCCACAACACCGCCACCGCCGCGTCGGACTCCTCGAAATCACGGAACGCGCCGGCCAGCGCGCCGGCCGTCTCACGGTCGACCGCGTTACGCGCCTGCGGCCTGCTGAGCACCACGGTGGTGACCGGTCCCTCACGCTCCACGCGCACCGTCATACGAGCCTCCTTCGCCGAACGCGCCGAGCGTACGCCCACACCGCGGCCTCGGACCAAAGCTGCCACCCGCCACGCGGACACGCTCGCGAAAACCGGACGATCTCCCGCGCCAGATCGTCCGCCTGCCGACCTATCACCCACCCCCTTACATGATTTATATGTACAGAAGGTGATTAATCAGGCTATATGGAGATGGCATCTCTTATAGCCAAATCAATTGAGCACTTGCCCAGCGAAGGCTCGAATGTTAATTTGACGGTCGAATTCCTTCTCAAGGATGGGACGGTGAAGTGCGATGTCCATGCCCTTCGAAAAGCTTATCCAGGACGCCGCCAGCGAGACCGAACTCGTCGAAGCGCTCGCCAGAGCCGGGAAGACCGATGCCTGGGAGATCATGGCAGCACTCACGGAAACGCAGTTCCCCGGACTCGACATCCTCAACCGGATCCCGGACGCCGCCAAAGAGTTCGACGGCGTACCGGCCGTTCGCAAAAGGGGTCTGGGCCCCATCCTCGCGTTGCCATGGACCATTCGCCACTACGCCCCGGCCCCGAAGAACAGGCCCGGCGACAAGCCCGACTTCACCACCACACTCTCCGCTTTCAGCCTCGTCAGCAAGGGAATAGCCCTGCAGCACACTAATCTCGCGGACTGGAAGAAGGTCGGCAACATCGGCTTCACCTTCTACATCATTTCGATCGACGGCGAGGTCCCCCACCGCAAATGGCTCGGCGACTGCGCGTGGTACGGCGAATGGAATATCGATGAAATCGACGAATGCTGGGTCTCAGGCGACCTGCTTGGCGGATTGAACACCGCGAACAGCACCGCCGACGCGAGCAAGGTGTTCGCCGACAGAAATACCCGCCACGGCATCTACCGCGGCTCGGGAACGGCCGTCAAGCAGGCCCTCGCCCTGCGACTGGCGCAGACGGCCTCCGGCAAGGACGCCAAGGGAATGGTTGACGCGCTCGACAGCGTGGTCGGTGACACCCTCGAACTCAAGGTCCCGCATTCCCTCGAAATAGCCGACTGGCTGCCGAAGTAGCGGCCGACCGTCCACGTCCACGTCGGTGCTTCCCGCGCCCGGAGCACCGACGTTTGGTACACCCGGCGGCCACGACGACGGGCCGTCAGCGCAACCGGGCCGCCAGCCCGTCGAGAACGACACCGAGCTGCCGCTCGAACCTCTGATCCCCGTCGTCGCGCAGATGTCCGGCGGCCTTGACCAGATCGGCGCATTCACCCAGCCACGCGTCGCGCTCGGCGAGTGAGTAGCGGTCCGGATCGTCGCCGGCGGGCCGGTTGCGCTCCTGCTCCTCGATCACGAAGCCGACCACGAACGCGGTGATCAGGTCGAGGGCGTCGTCCGCCTCGGCCAGTGAGAACCCGGCCGCGGTCAAGCGCCCGAGCCAGGGCTCCTTCTCCTTCACCACCTCGGGCTCGGAGAAGCGGGTGCCGCTGAAGATGCGCGCTCCGTCCCGGTGCTTCAGGTATTCCGAGCACAGGACGCGCGCGTAGGCGGCCATGGCGTCACGCCAGTCGGCGCCCGGATCGATCTCCGACAGGGCATGGATCACGCGGCGCATGACGAACGTGCTCATCTCGTCGAGCAGTTCCTGCTTGTTGCGGACGTGCCAGTACAGCGCGGGGGCTCCCACACCGAGCCGGGACGCGAGGGCACGGACGGTGAGAGCGTCCATGCCCTTGTCGTTGAGCAGTTCGAGTGCCGCCGCCACGATCCGCTCTCGCGTGATGCCCTTCGCCACGGTTGACAGCTTAACAAAGTTCAGGCACGGTGGGTGACGCCAGAATTGAACTTTGTTCAGGAGCGTGTCATGCGTGCCGTAGTCGTGAACACCCCAGAATCGACACCCGTCTGCGCGGACTTCCCCGACCCGCAACCACAGCCGGGCCGGGCGCCGCTGAGACTCGTGGGCGCGGGTCTGCACCACGTCGTCCGCGGGATGGCCTCCGGCCGCCACTACCGCGGCGGCAAGGCGTTCCCCCTGGTTCCGGGCGTGGACGCCGTGGCCAGGACCGAGGACGGGCGACGGGTCTACACGGGCCTCGCCCGGTCGCCCTGGGGAACGATGGCCGAATTGATGGTCACCCCGTTCGAGGTGGACCTGCCCGCCGGAGCCGATCCGCTCGCCGTCGCCGCCGGCATGAACCCCGCTTCGGCGGGCTGGATGCCGCTGGTCGCCCACCGCAAGGAGGCGGGCGAACTCGGCACCGTGCTGGTGCTCGGGGCGACCGGCATGTCGGGCGGCCTGGCCGCGCGGGCGGCGCTGGCTCTCGGCGCGAAGCAGGTCATCGCGGCCGGACGCGATCGCGAGGCGCTGGAACGGCTGCGCGACTTCGGTGCCGTCACCGTCCCGCTCGCGGACCCGGCACCCGAGGCCGGGGCGAGCGCCCTCGCCACCGCCGTCGCCGAGGCGCAGCCCGGACTCATCCTCGACTTCGTGTGGGGCCCCGTGGCCGAGGCCGCCTTCGCCGCACTGGGCAGGACCCGCCCTGACGACGGCATCGAGGCGACCTCCTACGTGCAGATCGGCTCGCTCGCGGGAACCGAGGCGGTGCTGCCCGCGGCGCTCCTGCGCAGCCGGCGGATCCGGATCACCGGCAGCGGAATGGGCTCGGTCTCCAAGACCGAAATGATCACCGAGTTCCCCGAGATGATCGCTCGGTTCGCCGACGGCACCTTCGACGCGCCGTACACCACCTACCCGCTCAGCCGCGTCGGCGAGGCCTGGGCGCACCAAGGTCGCACCCGCGCCGTCATCGTCCCCGACTGACCACGCCGAAGACGAAGGGAGAACGACATCATGCGGAAACGCGCATTGGTCGTCGGGCTCGGGATCGCCGGCATGTCCGCGGCGATCGGGCTACGGCGGGCCGGATGGCAGCCGGTCATCGTCGAACGGGCCCAGGAACGCCGAAGAGGCGGCTACTTCGTCGGCCTCATGCCGGAGGGCAGGCAGGCCGCCGCCGACCTCGGCATCCGCGACCACCTGCACACCCGCAACCCGCCCGGCGGCGGGAAGGCGTGGTCGCTGACCCGGCGGGGGAGCCTTGAGCCGGGCCTGGGATTCCTGCACCAGCCGGGCAACCCCGCGGCGATGGTCCGCGGGGACATCGAAGCCGCGCTCTGGGAGGGCCTCCGCGGGGACGGGACGGGCGAGCCCATCACCGTGCGGTTCGCCACGGAACCCGTCGAGATCGACGACACCGGTGCCGACGTGCGCGTGCTGCTCGAAGACACCGGCACCGGCCAGTGGCACCGCGAGAGCTTCGACCTGGTCGTGGGCGCCGACGGCATGCGATCGAGCGTGCGCCGCATGGTCTTCGGCCCGCACGAGGACTACATGACCGGGTGGAACGCGGTGATCTGCGCGTTCCAGCTCAAGGAACAAGTGCCGTCGTTCAAGGAGGCGGACAGCATCATCAGCGCCCGCGCGGGCCGTGGGGCGTGGGTGTTCGGGTTCGCCGACCGGCCCCCGACCGCCCTGCTGACCTACCGGACCGAGGACGTCGAAGGAGAGTTCACCGGATCCAGGATCGAGCGGCTGCGCACCGCGTTCTCCGACATGGACGACCCCGTGGTGCGGCACGCCCTGAACTCCCTGGAAGAGACGCCGGATTTCCTGTTCGACTCGGTGCACCAGGTGAAGATGCCCCGGTGGAGCAGAGGAAAGGTCGTGCTCGTGGGCGATGCGGCGTGGTGCCTGAACCTCTACTCGGGGATGGGCGCCACCTTCGCCCTGCGAGGTGGCGCCGAGTTCGGCCGGGAGTTGCGGGAGAACCCCGGCGACCTCGACGCCGCGCTGACCGCCTGGGAATCGCGGCTGCGCCCGTCCATCGTCAGGCATCAGCACCTCGCCCGGGTGAAGAAGCAGTTGTTCGTGCCGTCGAACCGTCCCGCCGAAGCCGTCCGCTCGATGGTCGTGCGCCTCGCGTGCACAGTGCGGGAGCGCCAATTGGCGATGGCCCGTGCGGCGGAGGAAAGGGCAGCGTGATGGTGACGTCGCCGAGGACCCCTGGAACAGCGCGGAGGCGTCCGGCTTAGGACGCGAAATCGCTGCCGACCCAGCAAGTAGTGACAGTATGTATCTATGCGCACACCCCGAGCGAGATACTTCAACACCACCGGCCCCTGCGATCGGCAGCACCATTACATGGTGCCTCCCGCGCAGCGGCTCCCCCAGGCGCGGGTGCTCATCGAGATGGACCGGTACTTCGTGCTGCACGCGCCCCGGCAGACCGGCAAGACCACCGCGCTGGATACCCTGGCGTCCGCGCTGACCGCCGAGGGCGACACCGCGGCCCTGCTGTTCTCCTGCGAGCGGGCCAAGTCGGCCGGCGACGACGTCGCCTGGGCGGAGTCGCTGCTGCTGGATTCCCTCCGTCAAGCCGCTGAGCGGACGGGATGGCCGGAGGAGCTGCTGCCACCGGAGCCTTGGCCGCAGATCACGCCGGGCAGCCGCTTCGGCTCGGCGCTGAGCGAGTGGTGCCGCCGCTGCCCGCGCCGGGTGGTGTTGTTCCTCGACGAGATCGACGCCCTGCAGGGCAACAGCCTGGTCAGCATCCTCAGCCAGCTCCGCGACGGCCACAACGCGCGGCACAAGGGGCATGCGTTCCCCGCCTCCGTGGTGTTGTGCGGCCTGCGTGACCTGCGCGACTACAAGGTCGCCTCAGGTGGCGAGGCCGGCCGGTCCAACCCGGCCAGCCCGTTCAACATCGTCGCCGAGTCTCTGCGCCTGGGCGACTTCACCGCCGACCAGATCGCCGAGCTCTACGGCCAGCACACCCAGGCCACCGGCCATGAGTTCACCAAGGACGCGATCGACCGGGTCTTCGAGCTCACCCAGGGACAACCATGGCTGGTCAACGCCCTCGCCCACGAGATCACCTTCAAGATGGGAGTGACCGGCGCCATCACCGCCGGGCAGGTGGAAGAAGCCAAGGAGCGGCTGATCAGAGCGCGAGCCACCCACCTGGACGCTCTCGTGGCGCGCCTGTACGAACCACGGGTGGAACGGGTGATCGAACCGATCGTGGCGGGAACGTGGCCGGGCACGGACACCTCTTTCGACGATGACGTCTCCTACGTTCACGATCTCGGCCTCATCCGGGGGACCAGGGACCTGGAGATCGCCAACCCGATCTACCGGGAGGTCCTGCTGCGGGTCCTGGGTGACCGCACGGAGCGGTTCGTCAAGGCCGACCCGCACAGCTTCGTCCTGCCTGATGGCCGGTTCGACCTGCCGCGCCTGTTGCAGGAGTTCGTCGTGTTCTGGCGCGAGCACGGTGAAGTCCTCATCCAGCAGGAGGGCTATCACGAGGCCGCCTGCCAGATCATCCTCATGGCCTTCCTGCATCGCCTGGTCAACGGCGGCGGCCACCTCGACCGCGAATACGCCGCCGGCACCAAACGCCTCGACGTGCTGATCCGCTGGCCCTACCCGGGTCCGGACGGCGAACGACGGATGCAACGGGAGGCCATGGAGCTGAAGGTGTGGCGCGCAGGCAAGGACGACCCGCTGCCCGACGGCCTCGCCCAACTCGACGGGTATCTCGACCGCCTCACCCTCACCACCGGCGTGCTGGTCATCTTCGACCGCCGCCCCGAAGCCCCGCCGTGGAAGGAACGAGGCACGTTCGAGCAGGCCATCACACCACCCGGCCGCCACGTCACCGTTCTACGCGCATGACCGGTTGTCCAGGATCCGAGTGGATGACTAGCTCTGTTTGAGGCGTTGCGCTTCTTTGCGGACCTCGGCCTGGACGGAGCGCTCGTGCTCCAGCCACGCGGGGTTCTCCGCCTTGATCGCGTCGATCTCGGCGGTGGTGAGCGGCTCGGTGATCCCGGCTCTGGCCAGGCCGGAGATGGAGACCCCGAGCTTCGCGGCGACGACCTGCTTGGGGTGCGGGCCGTTACGGCGCAGATCGGCCAGCCAGGCGGGCGGGGCCGCCTGCATCGCGTTCAGCTCGCTCCTGGAGACGACGCCTTCCTGGAAGTCGGCGGGTGTGGCCGAGAGGAGGATGCCCAGCTTCTTGGCCGCGGTCGCGGGCTTCATCGTCTGGGTCGTCTTGGGTCTGGGCGAGGTCATGGTGTCCAGGGTAGTCAGTGAACGTTGGTCCTCCTGACGTCGCTACCCTGGCGGAGTGACTCACGAGGAGAGCGGCGACGTCTTCCGGCTGGCGTACGCGCCCGGGGTGACGCCCGCGAAATGGGCCGGCATCTGGGCCGAGCGGATGCCCGGCGTGCCGCTCAGCCTGGTCTCGGTTCCCGCCGCCGACGTGGTGGAGCTGCTGCGCGGCGGAGGCGCCGACGCCGGGTTCGTCCGGCTGCCGGTCGAGCGGGACGGGCTCAGCGTGATTCCCCTGTACGTGGAGACCACGGTTGTCGTGGTGCCGAAAGACCACGCGGTGACCGCGGCCGACGAGGTGACCGTCGCCGATCTGGCGGACGATGAGGTGTTCCACCCGCTGGACGACGTCCTCGACTGGACGGCCCGCCCGGGACTGCCCGCGTTCGAACGCCCGCCCACGACGGCGGACACGATCCGGCTCGTCGCCGCCGGGACGGGGCTCGTCCTGGTCCCCCAGTCTCTGGCGCGACTGCACCACCGTAAGGACCTCACCTACCGGCCGGTGACGGACGCGCCGCAGTCGCAGGTGGCGCTGGCCTGGCCCACCGACCGGACGACCGATCTGGTGGAGGACTTCATCGGCATCGTACGCGGCCGCACGGCGAACAGCTCGCGCGGCCGCGCCCCCGCGACACCATCGGAGAAGCCGGCCCAGAAGTCAGCCCAGAAGTCAGCGCAGAAGTCAGCGCAGAAGTCAGCGCAGCAGTCGTCGCAGCGACAGGCTCGCAAGCCCCAGGGCGGATCCGGCCGCAGGTCGGCGCCGTCCGCTCGCGGAAGGAGCGGCAAGGGCGGCAAGGGCGGCAACCGGGGCCGCCGGTCCCGCTGACCTGGAGCGCCGAACCGCTGCGACAGACGGATCGACGTCACCGAACGCGCGGGGCCGTCCTGCGGTCGACCGCGCCCACCCGTCGGGCGTCGGAGACCGCGCCCCGCCGCTACCCGCAGCGCCGCGCGTGATCCGTCATCGATCGGACGAGCTCCTCGAATCGCCGGGCTTCACCCGGATCGGCGTCGAGCCTGACGGGCTTTCCCTTCTTGTACGCGGTGAGCCGTCCGGCGGGGGGATCGTCGATGAGCGCGGCGATCGGCGGCACGGCTTCGGCCGGGGGCTGGGCGAACAGCGCGGACGCCGCGCGGACGATGCCTCGTACCGGCTGCTTGAAGGGCCGGTGGAGGCCGGTCGCCACGAAGACCGGGTTGTAGAGCACGTACCGTGTCCGTTCCGAGGCGTAGGCGGCACCCAGGAGCGCGTTGGCTCGGGCGCCCTGGGTGATGGCGGCGAGAGGGCGGTACCTGGTGGTCAGCTGGAGATCGTCCCAGTGGATCCGCCCGGGGCCGGTCCCGCACAGGTTGACGATCACCGGCCTGCCGGCCCGTTCCAGCGAGGTGCGCAGGGCCACGGCCAGGAGCCGGCGGCTGAGCACGTAAAGGGCGAAGGTCGCCTCGAAACCCTCCTCGGTCTCGATCCTCCTCGGGTGGTACCTGAAGGCGCCGAGCACCAGAGCGTCGATCACCGGGTGTTCCGCGCTGACCCGTTCGGCCAGGTCACGGGTCTGCTCGAGCGAGCTGAGGTCGGCGTCGCGGCTGCCCACCGCGATCACCCGGTCGCCGCGCTCGTCGTAGTGGCGGGCGAGGGCCCGGCCGATGCCATGGGTTCCACCCGTGATCAGGATCGTTCGGGACATAAGTTGAGACTCTCCTCAAGTTGAATAGAGCCTCAACTTAGCTAGGCTGGCGGGCATGCGCAAGGACGCCGTACACAACCGCGAGCGACTCCTGGAGGCGGCCCGGCGGCTGTTCGCCGACCGAGGGCTAGACGTGCCGCTCGAAGAGATCGCCCGGACGGCAGGGGTGAGCATCGGAACGCTCTACAACCGCTTCGCCACCCGGGAGGACCTCGTGGAGGCGGTCTTCGAGGACCGGGCGGCCACGGTCGCCGCGATTGCCGAACAGGCCCTGACCGCGGACGACCCATGGGAGGGCTTCGCCGCGTTCCTCACCGGCGTCTGCGAGTTGCAGGCGGCCGACCTCGGCTACAACGACCTCGCCGCACGAGACGGCAAGGGAATCGAGCCGATGGTGCGCATCATCGAACGAGCCCAGGGATCCGGGGCTCTGCGCGGTGACGTGACGCTCGCCGACATGGCCTTCGTGATCTGGGGCGTGGCGGCGACCGTGCGGGCCACGTTCGGGACCGCGCCCGGGGCCTGGCGGCGGCACCTCGCCCTCACCCTCGACGGCCTGCGCTCGACCGCGGCCCACGGGCTACCCGTTCCCCCGATGTCGATCTCCCAGGCGCGGGCGGCGATGAACGAGTGCGGCCAGGCCAGGCTCACACCGCCGGCGAAAGGGACACCAGCTCCTTGAGCTCGAACGGGCGTGATCCGGGCAGGCGCCGACGGTCTCGACGCGGAACCTCACACCAGAACGGCGCATGATGACAGAATGTGAGCATGCGCCCACCCCGAGCGAGATACTTCAACACCACCGGTCCCTGCGGCCCACAGCACCACTACATGCTGTCCCCCGCTCAGCGGCTCCCTCAGGCGCGCGAGCTCATCGACATGGACCGCTACTTCGTGCTGCACGCGCCCCGGCAGACCGGCAAGACCACCACACTGGGCGCCCTGGCGTCCGAGCTGACCGCCGAGGGCGACACCGCGGCCCTGCTGTTCTCCTGCGAGCGCGCCAAGGCGGCCGGCGACGACTACGCCGCCGCGGAGTCGCTGCTGCTGGATTCCCTCCGCGAGGCCGCCGAGCGGACGGGATGGCCGGAGAACCTGCTGCCGCCGGATCCCCGGCCGCACGTCACGCCGGGCGCCCGGTTCGGCTCGGCCCTGAGCGAGTGGTGCCGCCGCAGCCCACGCCGGGTGGTGCTCTTCCTCGACGAGATCGACGCCCTGCAGGGCAACAGCCTGGTCAGCATCCTCAGCCAGCTCCGCCACGGCCACAACGCCCGGCATGAGGGCCACCCGTTCCCCGCATCCGTGGCACTGTGCGGCCTGCGTGACCTGCGCGACTACAAGGTCGCCTCAGGTGGCGACCCCGAAAGGAGCAATCCGGCCAGCCCGTTCAACATCGTCGCCGAGTCTCTGCGCCTGAGCGACTTCACCCCCGACGAAATCGCCGAGCTCTACGGCCAGCACACCCAGGCCACCGGCCAGGAGTTCACCAAGGACGCGATCGACCAGGTCTTCGAGCTCACCCAGGGACAACCATGGCTGGTCAACGCCCTCGCCTTCGACATCATCCTCCAGAGAGGGACGACCGGCGCCGTCACCGCCGAGGAGGTGGAAGAGGCCAAGGAGCGGCTGATCCGCAAGCGGGCCACCCACCTGGACGCCCTGGTGGCCCGGCTGCACGAGCCACGGGTCAAGCGGGTGATGGAGCCCATGGTGGCCGGGGTCCTGCCCGACATCGACTTCACCTTCTCCGACGATCTGTCCTACGTCCGCGACCTGGGCCTGATCAAGCAGAATCCTCCGCTGGAGGTGGCGAACCCGATCTACCGGGAGGTCGTCCTTCGGGTGCTGGGAGCCCCGTCGGAACAGTACGTGATGGCCGATCCGCGCAGCTTCGTCCTGCCGGACGGCCGGTTCGACCTGCCGCGCCTGTTGCAGGAGTTCGTCCTGTTCTGGCGCGAGCACGGCGAGGTCCTCATCCAGCAGGAGGGCTACCACGAAGCCGCCTGCCAGATCATCCTCATGGCCTTCCTGCACCGCCTGGTCAACGGCGGAGGCCACCTCGACCGCGAATACGCCGCCGGCACCAAACGCCTCGACGTACTGATCCGCTGGCCCTACGCCGGCCCAGGCGGCGAACGGCTCATGCAGCGCGAGGCCATGGAACTCAAGGTATGGCGCGCCGGAGAGAACGACCCGAAGCCCGACGGCCTCGCACAACTCGACCGCTATCTGGACCGGCTCACCCTCACCATCGGTGTGCTGGTCATCTTCGACCGGCGCCCCGAAGCCCCGCCCTGGAAGGATCGAGGCGGCTTCGAGCAGGCGACCACACCCTCCGGCCGCCACATCACCGTACTGCGCGCGTGACGGAGGGCGGTGGCGGGATGGTCAGCCGGTGAACACCCCCGACAGCAGGTCGTCGAACCGCTGCGGGTCCCCAGCGGGGCGGTCGAGTCCGCGCAGGGGGCCGTGATCCACGAGGTGCGCCTCGGCGTACGAGCGGGCCACGAGCGCCTTGCGGCCGTCGTCAAGCCCCCAGCGGGCCTGGTCCTCCAGCAGCGCGGCGGCGTAGACGTCGGCCATGAACTGCGCGAGCGGGTAGAGCCGCTCCTCCGCCACCTCGCGGTCCAGCGTGTGCCACGTCTCGATGGCCTTGGCCAGGTCGTCGATGCGGGCCCCGACCAGGCCGGAGGTGGCCAGGGAGCGCAGCCGGTCGAGGAAGGGCAGGTGCGCCTGCTCCTTGAGCATGGCCCGCCGCACGTCGAGGCAGAGGATGTTGTCCCCGCCCTCCCAGATCGGGTTGACCTGCGCGTCGCGCAGCAGCCTGGCGACCGGCCACTGCTCGATGTAGCCGTTGCCGCCGTGCACCTCGATCGCGTCGCCGGCGGCGGTGACGCCGAGCCGGGCGGCGCGCAGCTTGGTCAGGGCGGGCGCGAGGCGCAGCCGGGGGCTGACGTGCGCGTCGAACACCATCGCCTGCGCCGCCTCGACCTCGACGATCAGCTCGGCCAGCTTGCGGCGCATCAGCGGCTGCTCGATGAGAGGGCGCCCGAACGCCTCGCGCGCCCTGGCGTAGCAGATCGACTCGACCAGCGCCCGCCTGGCCACGCCGAGGCCCATCATGGCCACGCCGAGCCTGGAGGCGTTGGTGAGCTTCATCATGGTGCCGAGCCCGGAGCCCGCGCCCGGATCCGATCCGGCCAGCAGGAACGCCTCCGCCGCGGTGAACTCGACCTCGGCCGAGGCGACGGATCTGGTGCCGAGCTTGTCCTTGAGCCGCCGGATCCGCACGCCGTTGCGCGTGCCGTCGCGCCGCTCCCACAACACCAGGAAGGGCGCCACGTCACCGTCGGGGAGCCGGGCGAGCACGACGAACGCGGAGCCGTTGGCGTTGGATGCGAACCATTTGAGCCCGGACAGGCTCCACGCGTCGCCGTCGGGGAGGGCGGCGGTTTCCAGGGCGGCCAGGTCGGAGCCGCCCGTCCGTTCGGTGAACATCTGAGCGGCCTCGCCGGAGTAGAAGCCGTTGGCGAAGATCTCCCGCACCTTTTCGCGTACGTCCTCGGGCGCGTGCTTCTCGGCCAGGGAGACCACCATGTCGCCGCCCGTGCCGAGTGCGCAGCCCATCCCGATGTCGGCCTGGTCGAGCAGGTACGTCCACGCGGCGGCGAGCGCGGACGGATCGGCTCCATGCGCCCGCGCCTCCTCGGCGAACGACGGCGCGGTGAAGTTGTTCTCCATGAGCGCCTGCCTGGCGGTCAGGAACGACGGCGGCATGACGACCTCGCTGACGTCCCTGCCCCACTTGTCGTACTTCTCCAGCCGCGGCGGGTTGCGGTCGGTCTCCTCGGCGCATTCGGCGACGAGCCCGCCCATCAGCGCCCCGAGCCGGTCGAGGTGCGGCTCCGCCCAGGTGTAGCCGTCGCCCAGGTGCCGCCGCATGAGCAGGCGGAGCGTGGGGTCGCAGGCCCACCAGTTGCGCCCGGCGGCGCCCTGGTAGCGCTCGGTGGCGTAGCGGTCGCTGCCGTCGAACGGCTCGCTGAGATAGCGCCTCATATCCGGAGTGTTACATATACTCGACACGCGATGGAAGAGCGTAACACCCTGAGTGCCAGGTCGGCCGTGCTCAGCGCGCTGCTGGGCAGCCACCCGCCGCGCCTGCCGGCCCGTCACCTGGTGCGCATCGGCGGGCTGTTCGGCATCGCCGAGGGCACCGTGCGGGTGGCCCTGTCGCGCATGGTCGCGGCCGGTGACCTGGTTCAGGAGGACGGCTTCTACACGCTGTCGGAGCGGCTGGTCGAGCGCCAGGCCAGGCAGGACGAGAGCCGCGATCCGCACACCAGGCCGTGGGACGGCACGTGGGAGGTGGCCGTCGTCACCGCCGAGCGGCGCGCGCCCGCCGACCGGGCCGCCCTGCGGCACACGATGACCGCGCTGCGACTGGCCGAATTGCGCGAGGGCGCCTGGCTACGGCCGGCCAACCTGGTGCGCGGGGCGTGGCCGGAGATCGTCACCGCGCAGTGCACGCTGATCGACGGCCGCCCGCACGACGACCCCACTCCCCTGCTGTGGGACCTGGACGGCTGGGCGGCCGAGGCCCGCCGGCTGGAGCGCGCGCTGGACCACGCGGACGGCCTGGCCGAGGGGTTCGTCGTGTCGGCCGCGGTGCTGCGCCACCTGATGGCCGATCCGCTGCTGCCGGACGAGCTGCTGCCGCCCGGCTGGCCGGGCGCGGAGCTGCGGGTCCGTTACGACGCCTTCGACCGCAGCTACCGAGAGGTGCTCAACCGGCATCTCAGCGGCTGACCCGCTCGAGGGGCGCCGACGCGGCCGGATCGCTCCACCCTCCTCTCGCCGTCGGCGGGCGACCTGATCCGCGGTGTGCCGAAGGAGGTCAACGGCTGTCGCGGGCCGGCGGGAAGCGCAGTACCCAGCGGCGCTGCCACGGGGTTTCGACGGCCCGGTGGTGGTGGTGCTCGCGCGTCCAGGCGACGGCGTCGGAGGGGTCCAGCCCGGCCAGGACGGCGAGGCAGGCGATGACCGTACCGGTGCGTCCGATGCCGCCTCCGCAGGCGACCTCCACCGCGGCGCCCGTGCGCGCTCGTTCGTGCAGCGCGCGGATCTGCTGTACGGCCAGATCGCGGTCGCGCGGCAGCAGGAAGTCGGGCCACAGGACCCACGCGTGCGGCCACCGCAGCCCGCCCTCGTGGCGCCGGCGGAGCCGGTCGGAGCCGAGGTAGAGGCCGAAATCGGGCACCGGCCCCTCCGGCAGCGGATGGCGCAGGCCACGGCCGCGGATCCAGGAGCCGTCCGGGAGACGGAGGGCGCCTACGAGCGACGGCCCGCCCGGCCTGCCGGCCTGGTCTGCCGCCGGGCTGTTCACAGGGTCTTCCACCTAGGTTCTCCTCATGCCTCTCGCTGGGGCGGCGACGTCCGGCCACCGCCGTGCACGATGGTTCGACGGACACCGCGCCGACCGCTCCTCGCGCGGCGCGCTCTCAGCCGGCCGACGTGTCATGCATCAGAGGGTACGAGTGGTGCGGCAGGCCTGGAATGAGGCGCATCGCCGTCTCATAGCTGTGGAAAACCCCAGGTGCGCGCGGGCAGGCACCTCATTCCGCAGGGCGAGTGACCCGGCTTAGCCTTCCTGGCCATGATCAGTAAGTTGTTCGACATCCCGCGGCGGCTGCCGGCCGGGACGGCGGCCCTGCTCGCCCTGATGGTGGTGGTCATGGTGTCCGCCATGGCCGACAGCACCATGCAGCCCCTGCCGGCCACCGCCCCGGGCGAGCGGTTCAGCGCCGAGCGAGCGCTGGTTCACCTCAAGAAGTTCGCCGCTGAACCGCGCCCCATCGGCAGCCCGGCGAGCGGCCGCGCCCGGGACTACCTGGCCGGGCAACTGCGCGCGGCAGGGTTGCGGGTCGAGATCCAGCGTTCGGTCGGCGCCCGGACCGCCGCGGGGCTGGCGACGTTCGGCCAGGCCGACAACATCGTGGGCCGGCTCCCGGGAACGGGCTCGACCGGAACCGTGCTCATCGCCGCGCACTACGACTCGGCGGCCATGGGACCGGGCGCCTCCGACGACGGCGCCGCGGTGGCCGCGATGATCGAGACCGTCCGGGCGCTGCGCGACGGTCCCCGGCCGCGCAACGACATCGTGCTGCTCATGTCGGACGGCGAGGAGGACGGCGTGCTCGGCGCCGACGCCTTTGTCCGCGGCCACCCCCTGGGCAAGGCCGGCGGCGTGCTGCTGAACTGGGAGGCCCGCGGTGTCAGCGGCCCCTCGCTGATGTTCGAGACCTCGGCGAACAACGCCCGCCTGGTCGAGACCTTCGTCCGTGCGGTCCCCGCGCCGCGCGGTCACTCCGCCATGGTGGAGCTGTATCGGCTGCTGCCCAACAACACCGACTTCACCCCGCTGACCAAGGCCGGTTTCGCCGGTATGAACTTCGCCTACATCCAGCGTTCCTCGCTCTATCACACCGCGGGCGACTCCATCGCCAACCTCAACCGGGGCAGCCTGCAACATCACGGCACCAACATGCTGGCGCTGGCGCGCGCCCTCGGCGACGCGGACCTGCGGACGCTGGACTCCGACCATGACGTCACCTATTTCCGCGCGCTCGGCACCATGATCACCTATCCAGGTGAGCTCGTCTGGCCGCTGGCGGCGCTGGCCTTCACCGCGGTGGCGGGCCTGGCGCTGCTGGCCCGCGTCAGGCGGCTGCTGAGCCTGCCCCGGCTGATCGCGGCCACGGTCTCGGCCGTGGTGCCGCTGGTGCTGTCGGCCGCCTTGGCGCAGGGACTGTGGGAACTGCTGGTGGCCTGGCGGCCCGCCTACGACCTGATGGGCGGGCTGCTGCACCGTCCGGGGCCGTACCAGGCGGCGATCGCGGTCCTGTGCGCCCTGGCGGTCCTCGGCTGGTACCTGGTGCTGCGGCGCAGGTTCGGTCCGGCGGCGCCGGCGGTCGGGGCGCTGTTCTGGCTCGCCGGGCTGGGCGTGCTGTGCGCGTGGGTCGCTCCCGGGGCGTCCTTCCTGTTCGCCCTGCCGGCGCTGGCGGGCGCGCTCGGCTGGCTGGCCGCGGTACTGCTCCGCACGCCCGCCTGGGCGCGGACCGTCGCGGCGATGCTGGGCCCGATCACGGCCGCGATGTTGCTGCCGTCCCTGGCCGGGGACGTCTTCGACGGGATGGGGCTGGCACTCGGCGGGGCGAGCGCGCTGGTGCTGACGGTGTTCGGGCTGGTCCTGGTGCCGATCGCGGAACTGTTCCTGCCCGATCCCGCCACCCGGCGCGAACGGGCCGCC
The DNA here is from genome assembly GCF_055586745.1 of Nonomuraea sp. NPDC049378. Taxonomy (NCBI): domain Bacteria; kingdom Bacillati; phylum Actinomycetota; class Actinomycetes; order Streptosporangiales; family Streptosporangiaceae; genus Nonomuraea; species Nonomuraea sp. NPDC049378. The sequence continues at coordinate 417,524 of NZ_JBVJHP010000004.1, read as the reverse complement.
CTGCTCCTCGTGCCCATGACGGCGCTGCTCCTCACGGCGGCGCTGGTCGCCTCCGGGCTCGTGGTGGACGATTTCGACGCCGACCAGCCCCAGCGCACGCATCTGGCGTACGTCATGGACGCCGGCACCCGCACCGCCCACTGGGTCAGCGCCGACGCGGACCCGGCGCGGTGGACCAGGCGGTACGTGTCCGGCCACGACACCTCCAAGCTGCCCCCCGGATACGCACGAGGCACGCTGTGGACCGGGCGCGCGCCGGCGATCGCCGCCACAGGCCCGCGAGCCGCCGTCCTGGCCCACAGCGAGGACACGCTCAAACTGCACGTGAGAGCGGGGAAGGGCGCGCGCTCGGTGACGCTGCGGCTCGATCGGCCGATCACCCACGCCACCGCGTCAGCCGGCCGGTACGGGTCGGCGAGCGTGCCCGTCACCGGTACGCGAGCCGGAACCTGGCCCTCGGAGATCCGCTTCCGCGGCATCCCTGCCCAGGGAGTCCAGATCACCGTGCGCACACCGGAGGCGGACCGGATCCGCCTCACCGTCATCGGTGAGACCGACGGGTTGACCGCGGTGCCGGGCTTCGTCCCCAGGCCTCCTCACCTGGTCGCGGCCACCAGGGAGGACGGCGATCTCACCGCGGTCACCCGCGGCTACACCCTGACCAGGGACTCCGGGTCCGGGACGGCCCGGAGTCGCCCGGCGGACGAGCTCTGACAGGGGAGCCCGACCGGCATGTCAGAGGCCGACCCCGAAGATCACCCGCTTGTTCGTGTACTCGGTGACGCTCCACAGCCTGCCGTCCTGCACGGTCAGGTCCTCGGGCCCGATCGGGAAGGGTCTGGTCCGCGTCGTCTCGCCGGCGTGGACGAGCAGCTTGCCGTTCGCGGTCGAGCCGGCCGACTGGCTCAGGTACCACGTGCCGCCGGACGACAGCGCCCCCTGGATCTTGGGGTGACCCAGCACGAACGCGTCCTGGGGCTCGCCGCCGGCCAGATCCAGGGTCCAGCGCGCGACCCAGCCGCCGGGGTCGTCCCCCCGGAACTCGCCCGTGATCAGCAGTGGGGTGGCCCCGCTGCGGTCGACCGACACGAACGAGAACCGCGGCCCCGCCGCGGCGACCTGCCACAGGTCGGTCTGCGGGATCACGTAGCGGTAGCCGAAGGCGTGGAACTTGCCGTCGTGCCGTCCCACCCGCCCGGGGTCGCCCAGGTCGTTCTGGGCGGTGCGCAGGTCGAGGAGGTTGCGCAGGTCGAAGACCCGCAGGCCCCTGACGGTGTCGGCCACGTAGAGCAGGTCGCCGTGGCAGGCGATGCCGCCCGCGTGGATGTCGATCGGCGCGTACGAGCCGTCGGGCTCGGCCGTGACCAGCAGCGCGTGCCGGTACTTCAGCGTCTGCGGGCTCAGGAAGCTCACCCTGATGCCCCGCTCGCCGGCCTCCGGCCGGAAGTACCAGCTCACGATGAACACCGGCACGCCGATGGTGCCGGAGTCCGCCCCGCCGGTCAGGCCCTGCGGGTACCAGTCGGGGGTGCGCTGGTCGCCGTCGTCGAAGGCGTACCACTCGGCCGGTTCCGGCTGCATCGACCCCAGCGCGCCCGCCGCGCCCTTGCGCACGGCGGTCCTGTTGGCCTGGGCCAGCACCGCCTCCACAGCGGTGGCGCCGATCTCTCCCGCCAGCTTGGCCGCCCCCTCGGGCAGGTCGCCGGTCGCGCGCGACAAGGCATAGGGGGCCTTATCGGTGGGAACCATCCCCTTTGCCGCCATATCTCCCTCACTTTCCCGTCCCTTGACTGGATTTGACGGAGCAGGCAGGGCAGAGGTTGCGCTCAATCCCACAAATGCACGGGCAATCCCGAAAGTGCCAGCTCACGGTAGCTGCGCACGAGCCGCTCCCGGTCACCGCCGAATCGCGCGAGCGCCTCGCGCTGCCACACCGAGCCCGTACGCCGCAGCCGGGTCCGCTGCGCGATGACGCCCAGCGCCCGGTCGGCGTCGTGCGCCGCCACCCCGGCCGCGAGCAACCCCTCCCGCGCCTCGGGCAGCAGCGAGAGCACCAGCTCCCCCGCCTCGAACTCGGCGTCGCTGCCCGGCCACGAGAGCTTCGCGTCCAGCCCGTGCATGGCCGCGCGGTAGAAGTTCTGGTACGCCTGCGCGAAGCGGTAGCCGGTCAGGTCGCGCTCCGCCTGCGACAACGTCAGCCCCAGGAGGAAGGCCGTGTTCGCGGCCATGTCCGCGCAGGACGGCCCCGCGGGCAGCGCGCGCATCTCGATCCGCAGGTGGCCGCTGTCGGCCGGGTCGTAGACGGGCCGGTTCCACTGCCAGATCGTGCCCTGGTGCAGCCGCAGCTCGGGCACCTCGTGCGGGCGCGGATCCTCGGTGAGGTCGGGCACGATCGGCTCGTAGTCGCGTACGTACCGCTCGAACAGCTCGTGCGCGCCCTCATGCACCCAGTCCGAGCCGAACGTGACCCGCCCGTCCCTGCGCCCGAGCCGCGCCACGTCCCGGTCGTCGGCGGCCTCCTCCATCAGCGCGATGCGGGTCTCCTCCCACAGCTCGCGCCCCAGGAAGAACGGCGAGTTGCCGCAGACGGCCAGCACCGGGCCGATGGCGAGCTGGGCGGCGTTGAACAGCCGGGCGAACCGCTCCGGCGGCGTACGGATGTGCACCTGCCACGAGGTGTTGGCGGCCTCGAGGATCACGTCCTCCACCGACAGCTCCAGATCCTCGATCTTGACCAGGAACGGTTCGAGCCGCAGCCGGCGAAAGCCCCTGCTCATCGCGCGGTAACGGTTCTGGTCGCTCATCGCGCCCACCGTGAAGTCGTCGGCGCTGAGGGTGGGGAGGATGCCGATGGGCAGGGCGCCACCACCCTCGACGGCGCCGTCCACCTTGCTGATCGTCTCCTGGACCTCGGCGCTCAGCGTCTCGAACGGCGTGCCCGCGAGCGGCGTGGGGGTGAGGTTCACCTCGAGGTTGAAGCGGCCGAGCTCCAGCACGACGCGCTCGTCGCCGAGCGCCTCCCGCACCTGGCTGTTGCGCGGCAGCGGCCTGCCCCGCTCGTCGATGAGGAACAGCTCGAGCTCCGCCCCGATCGTGGCGGGGCCCTGACCGAAGCCGGGGGTGGCCAGCAGCTCACGGAGCACGCCCACCTGCTCCTGGAGGCGTTCGCCGAAACGGACGTACTCCGCTTCGGTGAAGCGCTCCTTATCCAGATCTCGTCCCATCACCCCTAACTGTCCCCCTCGTCATGGTTGACACCTCACCGGGGAAGGAAGCCGTCGTCCTGCTGGTAGGAGCCGGTAGGGCCGTCGGCGCCGAGGGTCGCGAGCCGTACGGCGATCACCGCCCCCTGCGCCGGGGTGCGGTAACCGGTGTGCTCGTCGAGGTCGGTGGCGCAGTAACCCGGGTTGGCGAGATTCACCTTGGTCGGCGTCTCCATCAGCTCCTTGGCGCAGGTGAGGGTGATCAGGTTGAGGGCGCTCTTCGAGGAGTTGCAGGGCGGCGACGCGATCTGCCAGGTCATGCCGGTGCCCGACCGCGACGACCTCCGCCTGGTCCCCTACACGACCGCACCGGGCTCGCCCGCACACCGGGCCTTGCGCGAGCTGCGGGAGTTGACCCTAAGCTCGTGAGATGAGAGCGGTTGCCTTTGACCTCTTCGGTGGCGAACTCGACGTTCGCGAGCTGCCCGACCCGTCGCCCGCCCCGCACGGGGCGGTGATCAGGGTCGAGGCGACGGGGTTGTGCCGCTCCGACTGGCACGGCTGGCAGGGCCACGACCCCGACATCACCTCCCTTCCCCACGTGCCGGGCCACGAGCTGGCGGGCGTGGTGGAGGCGGTCGGCTCCGACGTGCGCGGCTGGCTGCCCGGCGCGCGGGTGACCCTGCCGTTCGTCTGCGCCTGCGGCTCGTGCTCGTCCTGTGTCACCGGCGACCAGCAGGTGTGCGAGCGGCAGACGCAGCCGGGCTTCACCCACTGGGGTTCGTACGCCGAGTTCGTGGCGGTCGAGCACGCCGACGTCAACCTCGTCGCGGTGCCCGAGGACATGGCCTACGTCACCGCCGCGGGGCTGGGCTGCCGCTTCGCCACCGCCTTCCGCGCCGTCTCGCAGGTCGGGGAGGTGCGTCCCGGCGAGTGGGTGGCGGTGCACGGCTGCGGCGGCGTGGGGTTGTCGGCCGTCATGATCGCGACGGCGGCCGGGGCGCGCGTGGTGGCCGTGGACATCAGCACCGACGCGCTGCACCTGGCCGAGCAGGCGGGTGCGACGCACTTCGTCAACGGCTCGGCCGGCGACGCGGCGGCCCAGGTCAGGGAGCTGACCAGAGGCGGCGCCCACCTGTCCGTCGACGCGCTGGGCAGCCCTCAGACGTGCCTGGCATCCGTCGAGAGCCTGCGCAGGCGGGGCAGGCACGTCCAGGTGGGGCTGCTGCCCGGAGGGCCGACGCCGGTGCCGATGGACCGCGTGATCGGCCACGAGCTGCGGCTGCTCGGCAGCCACGGCATGGCCGCGCACGCCTACCCGCCGATGCTGGAGATGATCAGGGCCGGCATCCTCCATCCCGACCAGCTGATCACCCGCACGATCGGGCTGGCCGACGCCGGCAAGGCGCTGGTCTCGATCGGCTCGGTGCCGGGCGTCACGATGATCGTTCCCAGGGCTCCGCACGGAGCGCCCTGAGCGCCGGCCGGAGTCATAAAATCAGGCCATGGACTACAGACGACTTGGCAACACGGGCCTGAACGTGTCGCGGATCTGCCTCGGCATGATGAGCTACGGCGATCCGGCCCGGCAGAAGTGGGCGCTGCCGCAGCCCGAGGCCGAGCCGATGATCCGCAGGGCCGCCGACGCAGGGCTCCCTCGGCGCGAGGACTACGTGCTGGCCACCAAGGTCTATGCGGCCTGAGGGCCGGTCCAGGCGGGAGCGGCCAAGCCGCCCGCAGTCAGGCGTACTGGCGGGAGCGCCCTACTTCGGATCGGTCTCACGATCGCCAGAGCCAGGCTGATCCCGGTTTCGGGCTGGGGGCGATCGACGGTCCAGGACTTCGTTCCTCAGCCCCTCCTCAGCCCTGGCCCGCCGCGCCACCGGCCGACCCGCTAGCGAATCTCGGATCGGGTGACAACGAGCGCGGTCCACTCGTCGAACGAGAGATCATAGACGGAAGAAAGCGCTGGCATGCTCTCAGTGCTTGGAACGGCCAGGGCGCGCTCAAAATCGTTGATCGTCGATTGGGCGATTCCGGTCCGCACGCTGACCTCTTTCTGCGACAGCCCTGCGTTCTTTCGCCCGTCACGCAGTTGCGCAGCCAGCCTTCCTTCAGGACCCGGCGGGAGGCTGGACGGATGAGGAGCTGCCGACCGGGACGTCTTGTTCGTCTCGGAAGCGACCGGTGCAGAGTTCGCAAAGGTCGCGACTCCGCCTGACAGGAGCCCAATGACGATCAGGGCAGCCAACACGAACCAGAAAGGGCCAAGCCCACCAGTATCGGAGCTGGACGTAGGCGCGGCAGCGGCGGGGCCGCGTCGCTCGTGGGCTCTAACCCGAACGATCTTGCCGCTCCTGAGACGCCGCAAGTGGGGCCGGACGGAAACCATGGAGCGAGGTTAAGCGGCGTCTCCGACACTTTTTCGACGGAACCGCAGGGGGTAAGTAAAGGCCGTCTCTGTAGAGGTACGCACGTTACTTTACAGAGAGCGTATGAGGCGTTAAGGAAAACCCTCTATTGCGATTAGCGCGCACCTGGATGTGCATGATCAAGTTCAGGACTGCGTTCCTCAACCTGGCCCACCGTTTTCTGGGGAAGCTCGGCAAGGTCATCCCAATGGAACATCCAGCGTCGTATCCCATTCGGTAGATCACGCTCTGGCCCATCGAGTTGGACGAAGGCGAGACAGCCGTCACGCACGACAGCGATCACTACACCCGTGTGACCAGTCATTAACGATCCGAACGCTCGTGTCGTCATCGGGCTGTGCTCCATGGTGGAAATCAAGACGCGACATCCGTACAGTCGCCACAAGCTCCGGGCACTCACGCGGTCCTCAGATCTTGAGCGAGTCCAGGCGTGGCATCCGCTCGCGCATGAGCCTGCGCAGTTCCATGGTGCCGTCGGCGTCCAAGACGAGCGGGGCCGGAGACGGCCAGGCAGCGATCGCGTAGAAGCGCCGGGTGTACGGCCCATAGAACACGACCCACCCGGGTTCGGAGCAGTCCAGTTCCCAGGCGGCGCGCCGCTGGTCGGGATCCCAGCCCTGTCGTCCTGGCAACAGATGATCGCGTCTATTCGCACCGCTGGTTGACGCCGTATTCCGTCTCACCCGTCCTCCAAGGTGGCCGTGCCCTCGCATTACGGCGACCATAGAAACGGGGAAGGGGGCCGGCGTGCACGACCTGTGCACACCGGCCCCCTTGACAGGCAGAGGTCTATATGCCCATGCGCTCCCCCAGCAGGCGCAGCGACTCCGGGGGCTTCCGGTAAGTGCGCTGGAGCTGACGGACGGTCTCTCTGGCGGATGGGTGGAATCGGGTCATCTGCGGAGCGATGCGTTCGGCGTGCAAGATGCGTTTGAGGGACTTGTCGTGGTCGCTGGCCCACAGATGGACACGGGACATGTCGAGGTCGTGATGCGCCCGCCGTTCACCGCCGACGCTTCGCCGTCCTAGATCCAGCTCCCGGTCCAGCTTGATCGCTTCGTCGGCGTCCCCCAACTCGACGGCGACCGCGCAACCGTGAATGGCGGCGTTCTGGGGGTTCATCTGGAGTCCGTACGGATCGCGGCGGTCTCGCGGGCTGATCCGAGCCGCAGCATCCGAAGCGGTGCCATGATGCTCCCAGGCTTCCGGTGCCCTACCGGCTCTCGCGGCGGCGATGGAGGCGCTGAGATGGAGGGAGCCGAAAACCTCTGTGGAGACCGGGTTGGCTTGATCGATCTCGCCGGCCGCCTTCTTGATCATTTTGAGAGAGACGTCCCACGCGCCGAGCGTCATGAGCAACCTCGCCCTGCCAAGCGACACCAGGCAGGGAAGATGCTCGTCCTCGGCGCGTTGTGCGGAGACGGAGGTCCGCTCGACGATGACCTGAGCGAGATCGTTGTAGCCCAGCCGACGTGCCAGCGATCCGGCCAGAGCTTGGGCGCGGTTGAGCATGCGCCACGCCCGCGCGGCGTCCGTCTCCATGGCGTGGACGGTCAGTTCCTCCAGCACCGCAGGCAGGCGAGCGCCGAGACGGGCGTGCGATGCGGCTTTCTGAAGCTTCCGCAGTTCGGTTATCTCGGTGCGCAACTCGTCCAAGGTCCGAGGAGGCGCGTCGAGTTCAGGAGCGATATCCACATACGCCAGAGCCATCCGAATTGCCGGAATTGTGGCGTGTACGGCATCGCTCTTCCTGTCGTTTCCCCGATACGGCTGACCATTGATCTCGGCCGGGTCTACGGCGCATGCTCGCGCGACAGCGGCGACCAAGGATGGGGTGGCGGGTTTCGCTCCTGTCTCGACTTTTGCGAGCAGGCTGCGTGACACGTTCGCCCGCATGGCCAGGCCCTCCTGCGTGAATCCACGGAGGTTCCGCGCTCTCGCTATTCGGATGCCCGTGTGTTCGCTGTGAGGAGTGGTCGCCGGTTCGGGATTCCAGTCAAATCCGGCCATATGCCTTCCCCTTCTCCGGTTGCGCAACTTCTCCACGATAAACTGTTTGCCCAGCTCAGAGAGGTGTATTACCGGAGGCCATCACTCTGCCTCCGATCAACGTCATCCTCCTAGATCCACACGTTGCCGCCATCGCTTGAGCGTGGTTCCTGGATACCCACTCGCCATGTGATGGAGCCTCTAGCCTCTAGGTTCCTGCTCAATGGCTCTGTAAGCCTCAAGAAAGACCTAGGTCTAGAGAGCACCGTCTCTAGACCTAGACCCATCAGCGGCCCTCTCACGTGCGATCCGGCTGGGCCGTTGCGATGCGGTCGCGAAGGGGACCGTCCCTTTGAAGTAAGGGCGCCCCTCTCGTGGAGCCGCAGGACGTCTTGGACGTCCTGGATCAGTTTTCCCGCCAGATTGGGTCAAGCGTGTCGGGATCGAACTTCTTGTTCCCCTTGCCAGCCGGATACATGATCACGGCGTGCAGCGCCTCACGGATGTACGTGCGCTTCGTCGAGATCGGCAGGCCTCCCTCGTCCTCGGGCAGGTACCACCGCTTCCGGATCTTCTCGACGTCCGTCGTCTTCCGTGACTGCTGGAGCTCTACGAACGCTTCGTGCTTGTTCTTCTCCGCGCGATAGTCGGCGATTTCCTGCTCCAGGCCGGGCGCGAGCGAGAAGAACAGTTCGTTGCCTATCGCCTTCGCCTGCCATCGCTTCGTCAACTCCTCCAGACGGCTGACAGAGTCCTGGAGCAGTTCTTCCTTCGTCCACTCATCACCGTCCGACGCATCGAGTAGTTCCCCCTCTTCGAGCTTCGCCAAGACCGCCTCCGAGACGAAGAGATCCACGAGGTCACCGCGCCTGGAGACGCCCCCGCAGCCGCCCTGGGCCTTGCTCCGGCATGTGTACACGTGGTGAGCGGCGTCCTTGGCCCGGTTCGACCTCAGCGGCGTGTTGCAGAGGTTGCCGTCCGGCAGCATGTTGCCGCAGCGCAGGATGCCCGACAGAAGGTAAGCCGGGTCCCGGTAGTCGGCGGGGTGCCGCCTGCCGATCTTTCCGTCCCTTCCGATGAAATGACCCTTGCGAGCGCCGAACACCGCCCGGATCGCGTTCCACTCGTCGCCTGAGATGATCGGAGCCCATTGCCCTTGAATAGGCTCGCCTGTCGAGTCTCGAACCAGTTCCCCGTCCAGTTCGCGCCAACCGCAGATACGTGGACTCAGCAAGGCAGTCTTCAGAGACCGCACGCTCCAGGTGTTCCCGAGCGAGGTCTTGATGTCCTTGTCCTGCCACTCCTTGACGATCGAGTGCAGAGAACGCCCGGCGAGGAAGTCGACAGCAGCCCGCCACAGGAGATCAGCCTCCGCCTTGTCGAGGGTCAGCCGGTCGGGCTTCCAGCCGAAGGGACGCGGCCCGCCAGACGGCCTGCCCTCCTCCGCACGTGCCCGGTGGGAGCGGCGCATGCGGCGTTGCATCTTGCGAACCTCCATCTTGGAGATTACGGCCCCGAACAGGCCCATGCTCTCCACGTCCTCGCTGTACAGGTCCTTGGTGCCCTGCGCGTCGGCGAACACGCGCCCGTCCTGGACCGTGAACGACTCCACGAAACGCTCATAGTCGCCAGGACGGCGAGCCAGGCGGTCATCGGCCAGGACCACGACACCGGCGACCGCCCTTCCATCGGGAAGCCTGCCCGCCTTCAAAGCCTTCAGCAGGGCCTCGAAGTCATCGCGCACGACCTCGGCCTTCGCGGCTGACTTGTCATTGTCGGTGAACTCGTGGACGATCGTCCACCCGTACCGCGTGGCCGTGTCGCCATTGACCTTGTGCTGGTCGCGTACCCCGTGTTCGTCGCCCTTGCAGTCAGCGGAGATGCGAGCGTACGAGACGACGGGGATGGGGGATGCTGTCGGGCTCATGGACAACATCTAGCATGAAATGCAGAACTACAACCTCCTCTACCGAGGAGGAGCGCGAGATGGTGCCGCTCTGCGCCGACCAGGGCGTGGGCGTGATCCCGTGGAGCCCGCTCGCGCGCGGAGTGCTCGCCAGGGCGGGCTCCCACGCCACGACGGCCAGGACGGGGTCCGACGCGCGCATCGACCACCTGTACGACCCGGAGAACGACAAGGTCGTGATCGACCGGGTGGCGCAGGTGGCGAGCGACCGCGGCCTGCCGCCCGCCCAGGTGGCCCTGGCCTGGCTGCTGCACCAGCCTGCCGTGACCGCCCCGATCGTGGGCGCCACGAAGGACCGGCACGTCGACGACGCGGTGGCCGCCGTGTCGGTGACGTTGTCGGCCGACGAGCTCGACTTCCTCGCGGCCCCGTACCGGCCGCGTGAGGTGCGCTTCTGAGAGGCGAGATTGTCGGCCCCGGACCCTAGGGTGGTTCCATGCGGGCGAATGAGGATGCGGCGGCGGCGCTGCAGGAATACGCGGAGCTGTTCGCGCTCTGCGGCGGCGACGCCTTCCGGGTGCGGAGTTACCAGAAGGCGGCCAAGGCGATCGCCGGGTTCCCCGAGGACATCTCGGTCACCGACGTGCGCGCCGTTCCCGGGGTGGGCGAGGCGATCGCCAAGAAGATGGAGGAGTTCCTGCGGCGCGGGAGCTTCCGGCAGCTCGACGATCTGCGCGGCCGGGTGCCCGAGGGCGTGCGCAGGCTGACCCGGGTGCCGACGCTGGGGCCGAAGACCGCCATCATGCTGTTCGAGGACTTCGGCATCGACTCGCCCACGGCGCTGAGCGAGGCCATCACCGCCGGCCGGCTCGACGGGGTCAAGGGGCTGGGCCCCAAGACGCTGGCCAATCTCCGCAAGGGCGTCGAGCAGCTCGAGCAGTCGGGCCGCCGGGTGCACATCGGGGTCGCCATGTCGCTGGCCGAGCAGGTGATGGCCTCGCTGGAGGCCGAGCGCATCGCCTACGCGGGCTCGCTGCGGCGGATGAAGGACACGATCGGCGACATCGACATCCTCGCCGTCGCGCCCGAGTCCGTCATGGCCGCCTTCCGCGCCCAGCCCTACGTCGCCGAGGTGATCGCGGCGGGCGACAAGAAGACCTCGGTCCGCACCACGTCCGGGGTCCAGGTCGACCTGCGGGTGGTGCCGGCCGGATCGTGGGGCGCGGCGATGCAATACTTCACCGGCTCCAAGGAGCACAACGTCGCCATCAGGGAGATGGCGGTGAAGAAGGGCTGGAAGCTGTCCGAATACGGGCTGTTCGAGGGCGACCGGGTGATCGCCGCCGCGTCCGAGGAGGACATCTACGACGCGCTCGGCATGCAGTTCGTGCCACCGCCGCTGCGGGAGGACGGCGGCGAGGTCAAGGCGGCGCTCCGCGGTGAGCTGCCCACCCTGATCCAGCTCACCGACCTCAAGGGCGACCTGCACACCCACACCGACCTGACCGACGGCATCGCCTCGCTGGACGACATGGTGGCGGCCGGCCGCGCCCGCGGCTACTCCTACTACGCGGTCACCGACCACGCTCCCGACCTGGCGATGCAGCGGATGACCCTGGACAAGGCGCTGGAGCAGCGGGGCCAGGTGGCCGAGCTGCAGCGCCGGCATCCCGGCATGCGGCTGCTGCACGGCACCGAGCTCAACATCGCCCCCGACGGATCGGTCGACTGGCCGGCGGAGGTCCTGCGCGGGTTCGACGTGTGCGTCGCCTCGGTGCACTCCCACTTCGGGATGCCGCGCGAGGAGATGACACGCCGCTTCATCACCGCCTGCGAGAATCCGTACGTCGACATCATCGGCCACCCGACGACCAGGAAGATCGGCAAGCGCCCGCCCGTCGACGCCGACTGGGACGCCGTCTTCCGGGCGGCCGCCCGCACCGGCACCGCCATGGAGATCGACTCCTACCCCGACCGGTCCGACCTGCCGGCCGACCTGGTGCGGCTGGCCAGGCACCATGGGGTCAAGTTCTCGATCGACAGCGACTCGCACGCGATCCCGCACCTCGCCAACCAGCGGTTCGGGGTGGGGATCGCGCAGCGGGCGTGGCTGACCACCGACGATGTCATCAACGCCTGGCCCCTCGACCGCCTCCTGTCCTTCCTGGGGCGCTGACCTCCTCCGCGGCCGGTCTCCGACCAGGGGTTGACCGACTCCGGGTGGATGTGCGGCGGCCGGGAGTGCGGGAGAGTGTCCTCGCCGAGCCGGCCACCCCGAGGAGGACACGATGGGTTCCCCGACAAGGAAGGCGCGCAAGCTGGGGGCACGCGTTCTCGCCGCTGTCGCCGCGCTGCTCATCGCGGCCGTCGCCGGTGTCGCGCTCGCCTATCCCTCCATGGCCGCGACGACGTGCCCGGGCTGTTACGGCCTGACCGAGGCGGAGGAGGGCATCTACACGGAGCCCGATCTTGAGGACGCCGAGCGGGCCCGGGTGAAGCAGGTGGCCGAGCAGGCACGCCGGCGGGTCACCGCCTTCTACGGCGATCCGGTCAGCGCCCCCGACCTGCTCGTCTGCCTGACGGAAGACTGCTATGCGCGCATCGGCGGGGGCAAGGAGCGCGGGGTGGCGGTGCTCAACCGGTCGGTGATGCTCTCGCCCCGCGGGGTGAACCCGGTGATCGCCTCCCACGAGATGGCCCACGTCGAGTTGCACGCCCGGCTCTCCTCCGGGGCCGACATGCCGCAGTGGTTCGACGAGGGCCTGGCCGTGGTGGTCTCCGACGACGCCCGCTACCTGGCCCCCGCGTCCGCCGGGGACCGCTGCCTGATCGAGCCCACCGGCGCTCTGCCTGTCACGCTGGAGGAGTGGCTGGCCGCCGCGAGCCGCGACGCCGGCACGTACGCGAAGTCCGCCTGCCAGGTGAGCCGCTGGTTGCGCGACCACGGCGGCCGGGCCGCGTTAGCGACCCTGATCGAGCGTCTCAACGCCGGCGAGCCGTTCCCTGGCTAGCGTGGCCGGGCATGTGCTCCTGCAGGTGGGGGGCAGGGGTAACGGTGCTGCACAAGTGGAGCACGTTCCTAACCGGTCGGACACGGATTGCCGCGAGAAGCACCGTCAGGGCACGAGAGGAGATTAAATGGTTTCCAGGTAGGAAATACCGAGTGCCGGAGGTGACGTCCATGAAGCAGGCCACGGCGACGATCGTCAAGCCGCTGCCCGACCATCTGTTCAGGGTGCACGGTGAGAGCGCCGAGATGCGATGGGAAGCCATGTCCGGGGTGGGCTACCACACCCCCAACGACCGGTTCTTCGTGCGCAACCACACCTCCACGCCGCTCATCGACGCGGCGACCTGGCGCCTGCGCGTCCATGGCGCGGGGGTTCGATGTCCGCGCGAGTTCGGCTACGACGAGCTGCGGGGCATGCGGTCGCGGACGTTCGACGTGGCGATCGAGTGCGCGGGCAACGGCCGGCGGTTCTACGGCACGCAGCAGCACGACGCCGCTCCCGGCACCCAGTGGGGGTTGGGCGCGATCGGGGTCGCGCGCTGGCGGGGCGTGCTGCTGAAAGACCTGCTCAAGGAGGTGGGCGTGCGTCCCGGGGCGGTGGACGTGCTGCCCACCGGCCTCGACGCCCCCTTCGAGCGCTACGGGCACGTGCGCCGCCCGCTGCCGATCGACAAAGCCATGGACGACGTCCTCGTCGCCTACGAGATGAACGGTGTGCCGCTGCCCGCCGACCATGGATTCCCGGCGCGGCTGGTGGTGCCGGGATGGGTGGGCGTGGCGTCCATCAAGTGGCTCGGCGATATAGAGGTTTCGACGAGCGAGCTTCAGACGCCCTGGAACACGGCCTTCTATGCCGATGTCACGACAAATCCGGCCAAGAGCGCTTTCGAGCTCGCCTGGAATGCCCGCCTGCCCGTCGGCGGGCCGCACATCCTGCACGGACGGTCATGGTCGGGGCGAGGCCGGATCGTCCGGGTGGAGGTCAGCTTCGACGGCGGAGCGAGCTGGCGCGAGGCCCAGCACCACGGCCGGCACCTGGTCAGCACCTGGCTGCCGTGGCACATCGCGTGGGCTCCCCGGCGCACGGGAGCTCATGTGCTCATGGCGCGCGCCACCGACGCGAGCGGCGCCACCCAGCCCTTCGTCACGCCCCACCATCCTTTCGGATATCACTTCGACGCCGTCGTCCGCCATCCCCTTGACGTGGTCACCGGATAGAGGTGCTGCATTAACTGCGCCGAATCGCCCCTGAAAGGGCGGGCATGCCCGATATTTATTATTACTGGCCGATCACGCGATCGCGTGGATTTTCGTCATTCCCCAGAAATCGGGAAACAGCCGCAAGCCATGCCTCCGGCTGGTCTATATGTGCCATATGGCCAGCCTCGTCCAGGACAATCGCATCCGTGCACGGCGTAAGTGCCACCAAAGAGGCGGGAAAGGTCATGTCATATCGTCCATGCAACAAGAACAGCGGGATTCCGGAAAGACGCTCGACCGCGTCAGGAGGACGAGCGGAAGGAAGGCGGCCCTCCCGCCAGGCCCGCAGATATGTGGCGGTGAACATCACCCGCTCCAGCCGCCTGCGATAGCCGGGTAACGACTGCTCCCGCCAGACGTTGAGCGGCGCGCTCCGGAACGCCTCAGCCCTGACAAGCTCCACGCCGTCCAGGGCCGGATCCTCCCAAAGGGAGGGATGGGCAGCGGCGCGGCGCTCATATTCCTCCCATCCGTCGAAGGCGCCGGCGGGCACGGGCAGGACACTGCTTGAGGCGACGATCAGACGCCGGACCAGATGCGGAGCCTGAATGGCCAGGCGCTGGGCGATGAGGCCGCCGTACGAGAAACCGAGCACGTCCACAGCCGGCGATCCGATCAGCTCGATGAGATCGGCCACCATCGCATCAGGGGTGAGCGGCTCAGCGGCAGGAGAGCGACCGCATCCACGGAGGTCGGGAAAGAGCAGGCGCCGATCACCCGCCAGCTCGCGCAGCGGCTCGACCAGGTAGCTGTGGTCCCAGTCAGGCCCGCCATGAACCACCAGGAGCGTGCGATCGGCAGGGCCGTCACACTCTCGGACATGGAGGCGCATACGGGCATGCTAGTCCCCGCCCGGGCAGCCGATCACCCGCGCCTCCCGCGGCCAGGCGATCCGCGGCCGCGACCTTGAACGGCGGCGCCTTCCCCATCCGGGACGAGCGGTCCGGTCAAGAGGTTCGTCCACCGCTCGCGGGCGACACGAGCGACCCGAATGAAGCGATGATGTATCGTATGAGACATGAATGTCTCATACGGGAGCCGTGCGCGATGGCGATGAGCCGGGCGCAGATCATGAGTGCGGCGATCCGGCACCTCAACGAGAACCCGCTCGCCTCCATGGCGCAGCTCGCCGAGGCGGCCGGGATCAGCAAGGCCACGCTGCACCGGCAGTTCAGCAGCCGGGAGGAGTTGATGCTCGCCCTCGGCCATCGCGCGCACGAGCAGTGGGAACAGGTGCAGGAGCGCAGCGGCCTGGTCGACGCGACCGCCTCCGGGGATCGCGAGGTGATCGGCAAGGCGCTCGACGCCATGCTGGGCGGGCTGATCGCGGTTGCCGACGCCTACGGGTTCGGCCTGACCGACTACGCCATGCTGGTCGATCCCGAGCTGAAGCGCCGCTCCGACGAGCTGGAGGAGCGCGAGATCGCCTTCTACGCCGCGGCGCAGCGTGCGGGGCTGCTCCGCGCCGACCTGCCCGCCCGATGGATCAGCAGCACGGTGTACGGCCTGCTCGTGGCCGTGCGCGAGAGCCTGCGCCGCGGCGACGTCGCACGCCGGGACGTGCCCCGGCTGCTGCTCACCACGTTCGAGGACGGCGCGGCCCGGCGGGAGGAGCCATGACGGCGACCGCGTCGCCGGTCTCCGCCACGAGGCGCCGGCTGGGCCTGGCCGTGCTCTCCGCCAGCGTGCTGCTCGTGGTCATGGACATGACCGTGCTCAACGTCGCGCTCCCGGCCATGTCCGCGGACCTGCGGCCGGGCTCGATCGAGCTGCTGTGGATGGTGGACGCGTACGCGCTGGTGCTCTCGGGGCTGCTGGTCACGGTGAGCGCGCTCGGCGACCGGTGGGGGCGCAAGCGCATGTTGCTTGCCGGGTTCGCGGTGTTCGGGCTGGCCTCGCTGGCGGTGCTGGCCGCGGGCAGCCCGCTGCAGGTGATCGCCGTACGGGCGCTGCTCGGGGTGGGCGGGGCGATGATCATGCCGTCGACGCTGTCGATGATCCGCAGCATGTTCACCGACCCCGCGGAGCGCGCCAGGGCGCTCGGCGTCTGGGCGGCGATGGCCGCGGTCGGGGCGGCGCTGGGGCCGATCCTGGCCGGGTTGTTGCTTGAGCACTTCAGCTGGCATTCGGCGTTCCTGGTGAACGTGCCCGTCATGGCGGTCGCGATCGCGGCCGGGCTGTTCCTGCTGCCGGAGTCCAGGAACCCGGCGCCCGGCCGGTGGGACGCGCTCGCCACGGTCCTGTCGATGGCGGGCATGGTGGCGCTGGTGTTCGCCGTGAAGGACTTCGGCAAGTACGGCCTGGGCTCCCCCGCCGCCCTGGCGGCGACCGCGGTGGCGGCGGTGACGCTGGGCTGGTTCGTGGCACGGTGCCTGCGCAGGCCGGATCCGCTGCTGGAGATCAGGTTGTTCCGCAGCGGCCCGTTCTCGGCCGGAGTGGTGACGGCGCTGACCACGTCGATCGCGATGGCGGCGGTGTTGCTGCTGCTGGCGCAGTGGATGCAGCTCGTCCAGGGTTATTCCCCGCTGGAGACGGGCGTGCGCCTGCTGCCCGCCGCGCTGGCCGCGATCGTCGCCTCGCCGCTGGCTCCCCGGGTGGCGGCCCTGGTCGGCGCGCGGGCGGTGCTGGCGGGCGGGCTGGGCCTCACCGGGCTGGGTTTCCTGCTGCTGTTCGCCGCCCCCGGGCCGCTGACCTACTGGCCGATCGCGGGCGCCCTGGTGCTCATCGGCGTCGGCAACGGCGCCCTCGCGACCGCGTCCTCGGTCATCATGTCGGGCACGCCGGCGGCCAAGGCGGGCAGCGCGGCGGCCATCGAGGAGACCAGTTACGAGGTCGGCGGGGCGCTCGGCGTGGCCGTCCTGGGCAGCGTCGCGGCCGCGGCCTACCGGAGCGGGCTGGCGTACGAGGGGCCCGGCGGGGAGGGCGTACGCGAGTCGCTGGGTGCGGCGCTCGCCGTGGCCCGGAGCCTCGGGGCGGAGGGCGGGCCGCTGGCGGAGCAGGCGCGGGCGGCGTTCACCGAGTCGCTCGTGCCGGCCGGCGGGGCGGGAGCGGTTCTGCTGCTGGCCGGCACCGTCGCGGTGTGGCTGTTCACGCCGGGCCGCCTGCGCCCCGTGGGCTCCCCCGCCGCGCACGATCTCGCGCTGCGCACGAAGGAGGGGAGGCATGACAGCACGCCGAGCGGGTGATGTCACATCGGCGGCGCCTCGTTCCTTCTTATGGGGTGAGAAGGAAGGGGAAAGTGGTGACGAAGAAGATCGTGGTGGTCGGCGGCGGGCTGGCCGGCCTGGTGGCGGCCATCGTCTGCGCGGAGGCGGGCGCGGAGGTGACGCTGCACGAGGCGCACCAGCGGCTCGGCGGGCGGGGGCGGGCGACCGGCGGGCCCTATCTGGCGCATGAGGGTCCTCATGTCTTCTACGCCGACGGCCCGCACTGGACGTGGTTGCGGGAGCGGGGCCTGGTCGGGGCGCTGGGCCGGCCGGCGGTGCGTGATGCCAGGTTGGGGTTCGTACGCGACGGCCGGCTGCGGTCGCTGCCGCCGGCCGGGTTCCTCCGGATGCTGGCGACGGGCCCCCGCACGGCGCCGGTGGACGTGGACTTCCACACGTGGGCCTCCGCCCGGTACGGCGAGGACACGGCCAGGGCTGCCGCCAACGCGATCGGCGTGGTGACGTACGACGCCGACACGGGACGTCTGTCGGCCGCGTTCGTGTGGGAGCTGCTGCGCCGGGTGTTCGCCTTCCGCGTACCGACGGTCCGCTGGGTGGTCGGCGGCTGGCAGTCGGTGATGGACCGGCTCGCCGCCCGCGCCCGCGACCTCGGCGTACACGTCGAGCTCGGCTCCCGCGTGCACGACCTGCCGGGCGAGCCCACCATCGTGGCGACGGAACTGTCCTCGGCCCGGAGACTGCTCGGCGACGACGGCCTGCACTGGCAGAGCGGCAACGTCGTGCTGCTCGACCTCGCCGTACGCTCGGCGCGCGGCGACCGCTTCATCTGCTTCGACCTCGACGGCGGCGGCTTCCACGAGAGCTATTCCATGCAAGATCCCACCGCCGCTCCCAGAGGGGAGACCCTGTTCCAGATCGACATGCCGGTCCGGCACGAGGAGACCAGGGCCGAGGCGGCCCGGCGGGTGCGGGCGCTGGCCGACCTGGCGGTGCCCGGCTGGCGCGAGCGCGTCACCTGGCAGCGCTCCGGGACGGCCAGGCACCGTACCGGAGCACTCGACCTGCCCGGTCAGACCTGGCGCGACCGTCCGGCGGTCGACCGGGGCCACGGCGTGTTCCTGGCGGGCGACATGGTGGCCGCGCCCGGCATGCGCGGCGAGATCTCCATCAACAGCGCGATCATGGCCGCCGAGGGCGCCCTGCGCGCGCTGCGCGTCTCCGGCCACGCCGCCCGATGACCCGCGACCCTTTCCCCGCCCACCGCGACCTGCTGTTCAGCCTCGCCGACGACATCCCGGGCAGCGCCGGGGACGCCGTGGAGGAGACGTGGCCGCGCCGGCCCTGATCAACTGCCGGGCAGGCCGGACGGCCATCACCCCGCCGGCCCCGGACAGCCTGCCGGGCCGGCGGGGTGGGGGTCAGGGCCGGCGCGGCTCCGGGCCGGCTACCTGGTCGGCCACCTCGCCGATGCGCGCCAGGCGGACCAGGGCGGGACGGGAGAGCACCTCCCCGATGTCGTGCAGCGCGATGATCAGCTCCTCGACCCCGTCCAGGGGCGTGTTCCGCTCCCTGTTCAGCAGGATGCCGCGGTATTCCTCGGGAGAGACCGCCCCACCCGGCAGCTCGATCCGGTCGCCGTCGGCGCGGAACAGCGCCGGGACGGAAGTGTCGAGAGCCAGCGCGAGGGCGGTCAGCTCGGCGGCCGTGAACGCCCGCTGCCCGCGCTCGGCCTGGTGGACGGCCTGCCGGCTCCACGGCCTGTCCAGGTAGCGGCCCAGCGCCTCACCCAGCTCGGTCAGCGACATCCGCCGCTCTGCCCGCAGGTGTGCGATCTGCAACCCGATGGCCTCCTCGACGCGCATCCCATCCCCCACTCCTGTCATCGTGCACAATGACGCCGAAAGCTGTTTATTGACGCGGACGCCGCTCACCGCATAATGTCAACGTACAGTTTCCCCCGTCATCACCACGAATGACGCGACTGAGTGAGCTGAGGGGTTCCAGATGCGAGAGATCGAGTTAGAGGTCTTCGGGCCGACCGGCGACTGCGCCACCGTCAAGGTCGTCGGAGAGATCGACGTCTTCACCGCGCCACGGCTGCGCGAGCAGGTGCTCGACCTCGTGGCCAAGGGGGTCGTCCACCTCGTGGTCGATCTGGGCGGCGTGGAGTTCCTCGACTCGACCGGCCTGGGGGTGCTCGTGGGCGCGCTCAAGCGGCTGCGCTCCCACGAGGGGTCACTCGCCCTTGTGATGGGCACTGACCGGATCGTCCGCATCTTCACGATCACCGGCCTCACCGCCGTGTTCCCGATCCACGACACCGTCCTTGACGCGATCGCGGCCGACGCCCACTGGGTGCGCGCGGTGGAGCGCGGGGGCGAGAGCGTCGAGGAGTGGTGCCGCCGGCACGGCCTGGCCTGAACGCGGGCGCCGCCCGTACGCCAGACGAGCGGCGGGCAGCGGGGCGCCCGGCGGGCGCGTGAGACGCGAAGCGTCCAGGCGGCGGGCGCGTACGGCGTGGGCCGGCCAGGCGGCGGGCGGGCGAGGAGCGGGCGGTCCGGTGCGGATCGTGTTGCGGGGTCAGGGGCGGGAGGCCTCGTCGAGGAGGGCCAGCTCGCCGGCGCTGAGCGTGAGCGACGCGGCCTCCATCAGCGTCTCCAGTTGCCCGACGTCGCGCGCGCTCGCGATCGTCGCCGTGATCGTCGGCTGGGCGGCGACCCAGGCCAGGGCCACCGTGGCCGGCGCGACGTCCCGGTCGGCCGCCACCTTGCCCAGCGCCTCCAGCGTCCCCGGCCCGTGTGCCGTCGCCAGGTACGCGGAGGCCTTGCCCGCCCTGGGGCTGTCGACCTGGACCCCGGGCGCGTACTTGCCGGTCAGGAAGCCGCGCGCCAGCCCGAAGTACGGTGTGGTGGCCAGGCCTTCCCTGGTCACCACGTCCCTCAGCTCGCCCTCGTAGGCGCGCTCGACCAGGTTGTACTGCTGTTGGAGGGCCGCGTACCTGGCCAGTCCTTCGGCGTCGGAGATCGCGAGCGCCTCGGCGAGCCGGGCCGCCCCGTAGTTGGACGCCCCGACGTGGCGCACCTTGCCCTCCCGGACCAGGGCGTCGAACGCCGCCAGCGACTCCGCCAGCGGCGTGTCCTGGTCGTCCACGTGCGCCCAGTAGAGGTCGATGTAGTCGGTACGGAGCCGCCGCAGCGAGCCCTCGACCGCCGTGCGGATGGTGGCGGGGGCGAGCCCGCGCAGGCCTTCCAGCATGCCGACCTTGGTGGCGAGCACGATGGACTCGCGGTTGCCGCGGGCGGCCAGCCACTCACCGATGATCGTTTCCGAGGTGGACTCGCCGGTCTCCCAGGACGGGTAGACGTCGGCGGTGTCGATGAAGTTCCCGCCGCCCGCGACGTAGGCGTCCAGGATCGCGAACGAGGTCTCCTTGTCGGCCGTCCAGCCGAACACGTTGGCGCCGAGCGACAGCGGGAAAACGGACAGTCCGGTAGTGCCGAGCGATCTCATCCCGTCATTATCCGCACTCGCCCGAGACGGCTCGCCGCGACCCCTGGTCCTGGCCCTTCAGTGGACACGGTTGACCAGGGAGTCGCACACCGCGCGCAGTTCCCCGGCGTCCGGCAGGTGCCGGTCGACCACCTCCAGCGCGGACGACATGTAGCGGTCCGCCAGGGAGCGGGCGGCGTCGCGGCCGCCCGCCTCCTCCACGAGGTCGGCGGCGTGCCGCAGGGAGTCTTCGTCCATGCCTCCCGCCGACAGGAGCGCGGACAACTCGCGGGCGGCCGGGACGTCGGCGGCCAGGGCGGCCAGCACCGGAAACGTTTTCTTCGCACGCCGCAGGTCGCTGTGCACGGGTTTGCCCGTCACGTCAGGGTCACCCCAGATGCCGAGCATGTCGTCCACGATCTGGAACGCCACCCCGAGGTCGCGCCCCATGTCCCACAGGCGGTCCGCGAGCTCGGGCGCGCCGCCCAGCGCCACGCCCGTGGCCGCGGCGGCGCCCAGCAGGCCGCCGGTCTTGCCCGCGGCCATGTCGGCGTACTCGGCGACCGTGACCTCGTCCGGCCCTCGCCACGGACGGTCCTCGAAGGCCATGTCGGCCGTCTGCCCCTGGACGAGCTCGACCAGCGCCTTCGACAGGTAGGGGATCGCCTCGGACTGCGCGGCGAGCTGGCCGACGGCCAGCGCCAGGAGCGCGTCGCCGGCGAGCAGGGCGGGCCCCACGCCGTACGCCTTCCAGAGCGCCTCGCGGTGCCTGCGCCGCTCGTCGTGGTCGATGATGTCGTCGTGCACCAGCGAGAACGCGTGCACCAGCTCCACCGCCACGGCGCCCGGCAGCGCCGACTCCGCCGTGCCTCCTACGGCCTCGGCGCTGAGCATGGCGACGGCCGGCCGCACGGCCTTGCCACGCTCACCGTTGCCGGGCCTGCCGTCCGCGTCTGACCAGCCCAGAGCGAATCCGGCCATGCCGGCGCCCCACGGATGCAGCACCGAAACGGCCTCCCTGAGAGCCGGCTCGAGTAAGTCCCGGCAGCGGCCCATGGCGCCGCCGCCCAACGGATGGCTGAGATTCAACAGGTACTCCTACCCCGGTACGATCTTGAACCTACATGCATAAGCATGTGATACTCCACTCATCGGTTGACTTTTGTCAGGGAATGTCCATGCCATGAGATGGACACCGTAGGCGATGGAGGAATAACCCGTGGCGATCGACGCCGCCCCATCAGAACGCGTCCGTTCCTCCCACGCTCCTGGCTTGTCTGGCTTCGTCCACACGGGCCGGGCAGACCGCCGGATCGCACCACGCGGCGCCGGACGGTCCTCGTGCCGCCACCGCGGGCACCCTTCGGCCCAGACCTCAGCCCGCAGCTCTCGACGCGGCGGGCGATCAACAGAGAACGGGGCGAGCCTTCCTCCTGCCGCGAAGGGACCCTCAAGCCCATGAGCGATAGCCGTCGCAAACGGACTTTTGTCCGAGAACAGCATAAGTCGCTAGATATCTTCACCTGACTCTACGTCCATCGCCATCCCGATCGGGGACCGCCACCATGCCACATGCCACTGGGACATCCGTGATCAGACCCCATGTCGTTCCCTTCTACCGGGCCATCCCCCGGCTAGTGAAAGACCCGATCACCGAGCTGGCCCGCATGGCCACCGACGCCGCCGGGCAGGTCGTCCGGCTCGACCTCGGCCCCTTCCGCCCCTACCTGATCTCGCATCCGGACCACGTCCAGCAAGTGCTCAAGACGGACTGGACCAACTTCGTGCGCGCGGGCATGTTCTGGCAGCCGCTGCAGCGTCTGATCGGTCAGAGCATCATGGGCGAGGGCGAGGCATGGGCATCCGCCCGGAAGATCCTCCAGCCGCTCTTCACCGCTCGCTACACGGCCGCACTCGCTGAGGACATGGCCGACATCATCGCCGAGCGCATCGTCGAGCTCGACGACTTCGCGCGGACGGGCCGCCCGATCGACGTCGAGCACCAGATGACCTCGATCGTCAACCAGGCCGTCATCCAACTGCTGTTCGGCGGCCGGATCACCCGTGACACCGCCGAACGGCTGGCGCCCGAGTTCGCCACGTGCGCCAGCTCGATCGGCTTCCGCATGCTCTTCCCCTCCGCGCCGTACTCGATCAGGGTCCCGGGCGACCGCGCCTTCCTGCGATCCACGAAGAAGATCCACGAGATCGTCGACCCCCTCATCGAGCGGGCGCGGCGCGAGAAATCCGGGGGCAAGGACGTCGTCTCGGCGCTGCTCACGGCCAGGCTCGGGCAGGGGGGCGATGCCGACGTGCGGCAGATCCGCGACGACCTGGTGAACGTCTACGGCGCCGCTTCGGAGAACACGGCGATGTCGCTGATGTGGCTGTGGACCGTGCTACACGACCACCCGGAGGTGAACGCCCGGCTGCAGGAGGAGGTCGACCGTGTGGTGGGCGGGGGCCCGGTGCGACCGTCGCACGTCGCCGAGATGCCGTATATCCGTATGGTCCTGCAGGAGGTCGTGCGGATCTACCCGAGCGCCTGGGTCGTCCCTCGCCAGACCGTGGCGGATACGGAGATCGGCGGCGTCCGGATCAAGGCCGGCTCGCAGGTGCTGATCAGCCCATACGCCACCCACCGGCTGGAGGAGTTCTGGCCCCGGCCGACGGAGTTCGATCCCGAGCGCTGGGCCAACGAGAAGACCGGAAGCCGGCACCGCTACTCGTTCATCCCCTTCGGCGCGGGCCCGCACGTCTGCCTCGGACAACATCTGTTCTACATCGAGGCATCCCTGTTGATCGCCAACCTGTTCACCAGGTACCGGCCGGCGCTGCCCTACCCGCAGAAGCTGACGCCCGTGCTGGGGGCGGCCACCTTGCGGCCCAAGGAGAAGCTCTTCCTCCAGCTACACCCGATCGAACGGAATCTCGCGGCGTGAGCATCGGCGAAGCAGCGGACATCACCACGGAAGCGGGCGACCTCGTCTCGAGCCTCATGCTCAGGCCGTGGGGGCAGGTTTCCCCTTCGGTCTACGAGACCGGGCGGCTGGTCGCCCTCGCCCCCTGGCTGACCGGCCACCTGGAACGCATCGACTACCTGATCAGCACGCAGCGGCAGGACGGCGCCTGGGGCGCCCCCGACGGGTACGGCGTGGTGCCGACCCTGAGCGCCACCGAGGGGATCCTCTCCGCGCTGACGCGCGGGGACCGGGACACGGACCGCGAACGCCTCGCCGACGCGGCGGACCGCGGCCTGGGGGTGCTCGCCACCTGGCTGAGCAGCCCGCTCGAGCTCCCCGACATGCCGGCGATCGAGCACATCGTCCCCTCCCTCGTCGCCCGCATCAACCAGCACATCGAGGGCTTACCGGGCCGGGCGCCGATACCGTTGCCCGATGCCATGAGCTACGACACCCTCCACGCTGTCCGGTCGTGGGTCAGGTCCGGCGCGGAGGTGCCGGAGAAGCTGCTCCACGCCCTGGAGATCGCAGCCGAGGATGCCGCCGAAGCGCCCGGCATCCGGCCCACGCCCATCGGCGGCGTCGGCGCCTCGCCCGCGGCGACCGCCGCCTGGTTGGGAGAGCACGGGGGACGCGACGCGCACGAGCCGACCCGCAGGCATCTGGAGGCGGTGGTCCGCTTGCACGGCGGGCCCGTACCCGTCGGATTCCCCATCACCGTGTTCGAACGAGGCTGGGTGCTGAGCTGGCTGCTCCGGGCGGGCGTGCCCGTCGACGTGCCGCCGGAGATGGTGACCGACATCAGGGCGGCCATAGGTCCTGCCGGCACGCCCGCGGGAGCCGGGCTGCCCGCCGACGCCGACACGACATCCGTGGCGCTGTACGCCCTGGCACTGCTCGGCGCGCCGCACGAACCGGACAGCCTGTGGGGGTTCCGCTCCGGCACCCACTTCTCCACCTGGCCCGGCGAGCAGGGCGTGTCGGTCAGCGTCAACGCGCACGTGCTGGACGCCTTCGGTGAGTACGTCCGCCGCCGGCCGGCCGCAACACCGCACTACGACGAGACCATCGCCGAACTCGCCGCCTGGATCCGCGATCGCCAGCAGCCGGACGGGAGCTGGACGGACCGGTGGCACGCGTCGCCGTACTATGCCACCGCAAGCTGCGCGCTGGCGCTTGATGACTTCGGCGGAGACGTCTCGCGGGAGGCGGTGCGCGCGGCGGCCGAGTGGACGCTGAGGACTCAGCGGCCGGACGGCTCCTGGGGCCGCTGGGAGGGCACAGCCGAGGAGACCGCGTACGCTGTGCAGATCCTGCTGCTACCCGGGGATCCTACGGATCCGCGGCGCATGCGTGCGGCGGATCGGGGTCACGAATACCTGGTTCGCTCGACCGGCGACGATCACCCTCCGCTCTGGCACGACAAGGACTTGTACGTTCCGCTCGCCGTGACCCGCGCTGCGATGATCGCCTCGTCGCACCTCATCCGGCAGGCCCGGTACAGCTCCCGATGAGCGTCGAGATCCCGGACGGTGTGCGCGTGCGTGTCCCTGGCCGGCTACCGCCGAAGGACACGCACCCGCGCTGCCGTCCGCCGCTGCACACGGTCGGCGGGCGGTGCCGCGATCGCTGTCGCGGAGCCGGCCCCTCCGGCCCCTCGACCGCTCGGGCTCAGACGGTCCAGAAATCACTGCCGTTGAAGTAGAAGCCCCAGGTGGCCATCATCTGGTGGCGGAGATCTCCGGCCACGCCGGGACAGGACCGCGCAAGCCGATCCAGCACCAGGTCACATGCCTTGCGCTCTTCGGTGGTCAGTTCCAGCAGAGCGTGCTCGTCGAGCCCCAGCATTCGTGCGTTCAGGTCCGTCCATTGGCGGTCGCGTTCGAAGGTGCGCAGGTCGTTGACCAGGCGCATGACCCGTTGCGTCGCATTGGCGGCGTCGATGATCGCCGGCAGGTGCTCGCGAGTGGCCTCCGGCTCGTCGGTGCTGATCAAACGGGCCACTCCGACACACGTGGAGCCGAAGTTCGCCGCATTACCCAGGTACGCCTCCAGGGTGGGCACGGCGGCGGTCTGCCGGGCCGCGGTCTTCCACTCCCATTCCCGCGCCATCGCATCGAGCATCGCGGCCAACTCGGTGCGCCATGCCGGTCCCAGACGACCGAACGCGGGCGCGTGAGCCAGGTCGTCGCGGATGTGAGCGAGTAGCCGGGCCAGGGGCGTATGCGGGTCGTCGCCAGCGATGACGTCCTTGCACTCCTCGACGATGGCGCGTACCTGGGATCGCTGGGTCGCATCACGGTCGACGGCAGCGTCGAGCGGGAAGATCCACAACGCCAGCCGGGAGGGGCTCCGCAACACGTCCGCACCATGGCGCGGGGTGCCATAGACCATCATGTTCGCTACGTGACCAGGGGTTTCGGCGAACTCACCGGTGTCGAAGAGCTCGGGGTGGCTCGCGGCGGTGTGGCGGAGGTCACGGGCACATCCCGCTGCGCGGGCGGACATCTCACCGGACGAAAGCTCGCCAGGGAGGGACGGCAAGGGGCTCATGACGGCTCCTAACAGGTACTCCCGGCCACAGGGGATACCGGGGGTTCAGCGCTGCGCGTTGTTCGGAATCAGCTCATGATCACACCGCGACCGAGATGACACAACGTGGGCGGCGCCCACGGTACGCGCCGGTCCGGCGAGCGGCGGGCCAGGCCCGATCTCCATGGCCATCGTCTGGGGCGTCGATGAACCGGCGAACACGCCTGGTGTCCATGGCGTGCCCCCGCGCCGCCACGGCAGAGGCTGGCGTCGGTGGCGGGAAAGAGGGCTTCTCCGCCCCGCGCCCGGCGACCCGTGAAGGTCAGGCGACGGCTGAGCACTAAATATCTGGAGAGAGGGTGGGCCGGTTGTGAAGGATTCCGATTTCTGACCTCTTTTGTTACAACCTTGACTATACATGGAGAAGTTCGGACATATGTGATTAATGTTGCTTGAGAGGTACTTTGCCAGTGCGCTAGAGTTACGCGACCGACACTGCATGCAACCTGCCGCACGCAAGGTGACCGACACAGAGATATGACATTCACAGGGTGGTTACGATAATGCGTTTCCGCAAGACGGGGCTGCGGACCAAGATCACGGCTCTGCTGCTCTCCTTGACGGCCCTGTGGGTCTTCGCTGCATGGGTCACCCTCCGTGAGGGAGTAAACCTCCTGTGGACCTCCCAACTCGACTCCGCGATAGCAGCCCCCAGCGATCCGGTGCTCTTCGGCCTGCAAAAAGAGCGTCGGCTTTCGGCCGTGCGGCTGGGCGAGAAGACCGCCCGGTCCCGCAAAGAGCTCGAAACACAGCGTAAGCAGAACGACCACATCATCGCCGCTTTCCGGGAGTCGGCCAGCGCCGGGCTGGTCAGCTGGGCACTGGACGATGAGGGCCAGAAGCGGCTCGCCCACCTGCTCGGGCAGCTCGACTCGGTCAAGAAGATACGCGAGGCCATCGACGCGGGCAATCTCGGCCGCGTGCAGGCGACGAACGCGTACAACGACGTCATCGACCCCGTCTACGACCTCTACGGCTCGATAGGGACGCTCGACGACAAGGAGATCGCCAAAGACGTCCGCACCCTCGTCGCTCTGAGCCGCGCCGGAGAGCTCCTCACCCGGGAGGACGCGCTCCTTGCCGGCGCGCTCGCCGAGAGGCGGCTGACTACCGCCGACCAGGCGCAGTTCGGCCAAGCCGTGGGCGCCTGGCGGACCATCGCCGAACAGGCCGCGACCGACCTGCCCGACTCCGAAAGGGAGGCCTACGACAACCTGATCAAGGGCCGGTCGTTCGTCCAGCTCCAGAGCATGGAAGCACAGGTCATGGAGCATGACCCGACGGCTCTGGACGTACCGTTCACCGATGACCAGTGGAAGTCCGCAACCGAACGCTTCCTGGCCGACTTCAACACCATGGTGCTCAGCGCGGGCGACCGCGTGGTGGACAGGACCGTGCCCGTCGCCGTCAACGTGATCGTCCGCCTGGTCCTCGCCGGCGGTCTCGGACTCATCGCCGTCATCGCCTCGATCGTCCTGTCCATCACCACGGCACGTGACCTGCTTGCACAACTGCAGAAGCTGCGCGACGCCGCTCACGAGCTGTCGGACGACCGGCTGCCCGGCGTCGTCGAGCGCATCGGCCGCGGCGAGGAGGTCGACCTCGCCAAGGAGGTCCCGGCGCTCGACTTCGGTGACGACGAGATCGGCCAGGTGGGCCAGGCGTTCAACACCGTCCAGCGCACCGCGGTCAGCGTCGCCGCCGAGCAGGCGGAGCTGCGCCGCAGCATCCGTGACATCCTGCTCAGCCTGGCCCGCAGGACCCAGGGCCTGGTGCACCGGCAGCTCACCGTGCTCGACGTGATGGAGCGGCGCGAGACCGACCCCGAGGAGCTGAAGGAGCTCTTCCGGCTCGACCACCTCGCCATCCGCATGCGGCGCAACGCGGAAAACCTGATCGTGCTCTCCGGCTCGTCCCCCGCCCGAACGTGGCGGCGCTCCGTCCCGATGGTCGACGTGGTCCGCGGCGCGCTGGCGGAGGTCGAGGACTACACCCGCGTCACGCTCATGCCGATGGGCGACGTCGTGCTCATCGGCCGCGCCGTCGGTGACGTCATCCACCTGCTGGCCGAGGTGATCGAGAACGCCGTGTCGTTCTCGCCCCCCTACACCAGCGTGCAGGTCAGCGGCCAGCTCGTGGCCAACGGCTACGTGATCGAGATCGAGGACCGCGGGCTCGGCATGAAGCCGGAGGACCTGGAGTCCGCCAACGAGCGCATCGCCGACCCGCCCGAGTTCCGCATCACCGGCACCGCCCGGCTGGGCCTCTACGTGGTCAGCCAGCTCGCCAAGCGGCACGACATCCAGGTGGTGCTCAAGGCGTCACCGTACGGCGGGACGACGGTCGTGGTGCTGCTGCCGCAGGAGCTCGTGCAGCTCGACCCCACGCCCGAGCCCCAGCAGAACGGCGGCCGCGAGCGGCTGCCGCGCAGGGCGAGCGCCGTGGCCACCGCGACCAAGCCCGCCGTCGGCGAGAACGTACGCACGCTCAAGTCGGCGCGGCGTTCCGCCGACCAGGGGCCTCACCTCGCCCCGACGCCGATCCCGACCCGGTCCCCCAACCCGGCTCCGGCCCCCACGCCCGTCCCCACCCCGGTCCCCGAACCGGCGAAGGAAGCGGAGCCACGATCCGAAGAAAAGCCAGCCGAACCGGAGCAGCAATCTGTGGCCGAGTTCACGCCGTCAGGGCTGCCGTTGCGCGTGCCACAGGCCAACCTGGCGCCAGCGCTGCGGGACGACACGCCCACGCAGCCCGACATCGAGGAGGACGATGACGAGCGCTCTCCGGAGGAGATCCGCGCGATGATGGGATCCTTCCAGTCCGGCACCCGTCTCGGCCGCACCGAAGCGGCCAAGATGATGGACGAACAGTCGGGAGGTGAGTCATGACCCCCACTTCGGGCACCGACCTCAACTGGTTGCTCGACGACCTCGTCGGCCGCATCCCTGAGGCCGAGCACGCGATCGTCCTGTCCTCCGACGGCCTGCTGATGGCGTCTTCCGCCGAGTTGCAACGGACCGACGGGGAGCACCTGTCCGCCGTCGCCTCCGGGCTGCAGAGCCTGGCCAAGGGCGTCTCCGACCACATTTCCGGTGGGGCGGTCCGGCAGACGGTCGTGGAGTGGAAGTCCCAGTTCCTCATCGTGACCACAGCCGGGGAGCGCGCCTGCCTGGCCGTGCTGTGCGCGCAGAACGCCGACATCGGTCTCATCGCGTACGAGATGGCGATGCTGGTGGCCCGGGTGGGCCAGTACCTCACCTCCGGCGCCCGCAATGCGGAGGCCATCGCCAGGAGTGACCGGTGAGTGGCCCCATGGGTGGGCCCAGCGCTGACGGGCCCACGGACGAGCACTGGGTGGATCCTGAGATCATCCGCCCGTACGTCGTGACCCGCGGCCGTACGCAGCCGGCGCACGGGAGGTTCGACCTGATCTCCATGGCGCTGGCCGTGGGGCCGACGCCGGGTCCCGACGCCGGGCTCGATCCAGAGCATCTGCGCATCCTGCAGCTCTGCCGTGAGCCCAAGTCCGTCGCCGAGATCGCCGCTTACCTCGATCTGCCGGCCGGCACGATCCGGGTGCTGCTCGGCGACCTGTTCGACCGCGAACTCGTCTCTGCCCAGGAACCACAATCCGAGGTGGACATGCACGACATAAAGATGTACAGGGCGGTGCTCGATGGCCTTCGATCGCTCTGAGCGTCCGCGCCTGCCGACGGCGATCAAGATCCTTGTCGCCGGCGGCTTCGGCGCGGGCAAGACGACGATGGTCGGCGCGGTCTCCGAGACCCGGCCGCTCCGCACCGAGGAGGTGCTGACAGACCGCGGGATCGGCGTCGACGACCTCACCTCCGTCGAGGCCAAACGCACCACCACCGTGGCCATGGACTTCGGCCGGATCACCCTCGGCAACGACTATGTCCTCTACCTGTTCGGGACGCCCGGGCAGGAACGCTTCTGGTTCGTGTGGGACGAACTGGCGGAGGGCTCGCTGGGCGCCGTCATCCTGGCGGACACCCGGCGGCTGGCCGACTGCTTCCCCTCGATCGACTATTTCGAGCGGCGCGGCACGCCCTTCGTGGTGGCGGTCAACTGCTTCGAGGGAGCGCAGAAGTTCGACCTGGACGAGGTGCGGCTGGCCCTCCAGCTCAACCCGTCGGTCCCCATCATCATGTGCGACGCCAGGAAGCGCGAGTCCAGCCGCGAGGTGCTCATCGCCCTGGTCAAGCACTCGGCCCGGCTCCGCGCGGAACCGGTCGGCAGCTAGGAAACCGCGGGCGGCGTCCGGCCGCCCGCGGCGCAGGACGGCTCAGCCGGGCCGGGACATCGTGGCCTTGAGTTCGGCGAGGCGGCCCTGCTCGTCGAAGGCGACCGTCGCCTCGAATCCCGGTCCGGTCAGCCGCGCCTGGCCGCCGGACCAGTCGACGCCCAGCCCTCGCCGCACCGCGTAGCCGTGCAGGGCGCGTCGGCGGTCGGTCAGGGGCAGGCCGGTGATCCCCTCCTGGAGGACCCGCATGACCCGGGCCGGCTCGGGCGGCGGGAGCCGGAACTCCGGGTGCTCGATGAGGAACGCCGCCCGGGTGCCGCCGCCGGCGTCGCCGTTGTAGGAGGTCCAGTGGCCGCTCACGGCCTTGGCGGCCTCCGTGAGGAGCGCTGCGGCGAAGGCCGGATCCTCCGCCGGACCCGGCAGCGCGTCGAACGGCACCTCCGCGGAGGCGAGCTCCGGGATGCCGTGCCGCCGGCCGAAGTCGCGCAGCGCCGCCGAGGCCGCCGTCACCTCAGTCGGGTAACCCGACGGGTTGGCCCAGGCCCACAACCACGAGCGCGGGCCGGGGGCGGCGCTGCCGAGCAGGTGGAAGCGGGTGCAGGTGAGGGCGCGGGCGCCGGTGAACCCGAAACGCGGCTGCTGCAGGTCGACGTTCCAGCTGTGCTCACCGAGGACTTCCTCCAGATGCAGCTGGTGTTCGAACGAGAACAGCGCGGCGTCGTCGAGGAGATTCGTGAAGGTAGGCGATTCAGACACGACGGGCACCCTAAGGTCTCCGCCGATCGGCGTCGAACCGGACGAGTCCCCCCAGCCGGACGAACTCGTCGAAGACGTTCTCCCTGTCGGCCTGCGGAATGCCGGTTCCGTCGTCGGCGACCGTCAGTTCGACGGTGTCGCCGTCCCGCCGGATCGCCACCCGTACCGCGTGGCGGGCATGGCGTCGCGCGTTGTCGAGCAGGTTGGCCACGAGGCGGTTGACATCGCAACGGGAGGCCCAGACCGTCACCTCGCCGTCGGGCCGGAGGTCGATGTCGACGGTGCCGGGCCGCGAGGAGGGAGATCGGTCTGGCGTGGACGAGCTCGGTCTCCCGATCCCGGAGCTCCAGCCGAGGAGCACGACCGGCGACCCCGCCGGCGTCGGCACGACCGCCGTGCGCAAGGTCCTCTGACGTCACGGGCCCCGCTCGTCCCCGGTCCAGTCCGTGTTGAAGCCGGCAAGGTGGGGGTGGTACATCTCGTCGCCCGCGTGCTGGGTGAACTCGACCTTCACCCACAGCGCGTCCAGGTCGAACATCTCGGCGCACGCGTCGATCAGCGACTGCGCCAGCCGGGCACGGGTCTCCACCGGCCGGCCGCCGCGGATGTCGCACATGATGAGGGCCGAGGGCGTGGGCGGCGCGCTCTCGTGGCACCGCCACACGCCGCCCTCCCCGACGTCGTGCACGGACACGGTCAGCAGGTCCTTGCCGACCTGCATGATCTCGCCGTAGATCTCGCCGAAGCGCTGCGCGAGCCGCTGCTTGGCCGCCGGCGAGGCGGTCAGGGGCAGGTCGATCTGGATGGATGGCATCGGGGTCTCCCTTCACCGGCGTCGCCGCCGCGATGGATCTGTCGGAGGTTCACCGTGGCGCAGCCGCTTCCAGCGCCCGCGCCGCGCAGAACAGAAGGTGCTCGTTCCCCGCGGCGGCGACGAGCTGCACGCCGACCGGGAGCCCGTCGCACCGGCCCGCCGGAATGCTGATCGCCGGTACGCCGGGCATGTTCCACGGGCTGGTGAGCGAGAGCAGCGCCGAGCGCACCTCGAGATCGACGCGGCCGACGCGCACGCTGCGATCGCCGAGAGGAGCGGCCACGATCGGAACCGTCGGAAGAGCGAGCACGTCATAGGTGCGCAGCAGCTCCGCCACGATCGCGCCCAGCTCCTCGCGCGCTCGGCCGGCCGCCTGGTAGCTCGCTTCCGAGACGCTGCCTCCCTTCTCGAGTCGCGCGAGGACCTCGGGATCGATCAGCTCCCGGTCCCGTTCCAGGTGGTGCTGATGCACCTCGTACGCCTCCCTGCCCTGGAGGGTCGAGAACACCTCGAAGAGCGTCTGGTCGCGGTCCCATCCCGGGAATCCGTGGACCGGGCCGGGCGCGAAGCCGGCCCGGACCACAAGATCGCGCGCCAGCTCTTCGACCCGCGGGTCGCACGTCGCGATGTCGCCGGCGCGGATCCAGCCGACCGTGACCGGCCGCGAGTCGCCGGGAAGAGGGGCCATGGGCCGGTCGGTGAGAGCCTGGTAGCCGAGCAGGGCGCCTTCGACGGAGCCTGTGAACAGGCCGACATGATCGAGCGTGGGCGCCAGGTCGTACACCCCCGCGCTGGAGATGGCGTCGTACGCCGGTTTGAACCCGACGATCCCGCACAGGGCGGCCGGCACCCGGACCGAGCCGGCGGTGTCGGTGCCCAGCGACAGGGGGACCATTCCGGCGGCCACCGCAACCGCGCTGCCCCCGCTGCTGCCGCCCGAGATCCGGCCGGGATCGTGCGGGTTCCGCGAGGGCCCGTGCAGCGAGCGGTCACCGGTCGCGCCGTAGGCGAACTCGTGCAGGGTGGTCTTGCCGACGATGACCGCGCCGCGGTCACGGAGCCGGGTGACGACGTCGGCGTCGCGTTCGGCGACGGATCCGAAGGAGGTCGCGGACCCGCAGGTGGTGAGGGTGCCGGCGATGTCGATGAGGTCCTTGACGGCGACGGGGATGCCGTGGAGCGGCCCGCGGTCGAGGCCCGCGGCCAGTTCCCCGTCCGCTCGTCGCGCCGCCTCGTACGCCCCGGTCTCGTCCACGAGGGTGAACGCGTTGAGGCTCGCGTTGTGGTCGTGGATGCCGCGCAGCGCGTTCTCGGCCAGGTGGACGGCTGTGATCTCCCCGCGGCGCAGGGCCAGGCCGAGATCGGTGATCGTGGATGTGGGTCCGACGGTGTGAGTCATGAGGCGATTCCCGGTATGAAGTGGAGTAGGGGCACGAGCAGCGCGGTGCAGATGCTCATCGAGGCCACGTTCCCGACGAACGGATGGAAGCCCACCGGCAGGCGGCGCGAGATGGCGGCCGCGAGAGGAGGGCCGGCGAGCGCTCCGGCGAGCGCCCCCGCGATGACGGACTGGGGAGTGCCGCCGAAGGTCAGCACGACGGCCGGCGCGACCGACACCACGGGGACGAAGGTCGGGTAGAAACCCAGTTCCCGCCACTGACGCCGCCAGATCAGCACGCCGGCGAGCGCCGTGACGACCTGGCTGGCGAGCACGGCCAGGAACAGGCCGCTCCCGTGGACGAGGGCAGACGGGCTGACCACGTAGGCGATGACCGCGCCGCCGATCATCGCCGCGCTCGCCCATTCGTTGCCGAAGAACTGCGCCTCGCTGAAGTCGGCCAGCGCGCGGCGGAGCACCCACGCGGGGGACGTCACGGTCGTGCCGGTCCCGGCGGGCGGTGCGCTCGGGTGAGCGGCCCGCCAGGCGCCGGGCTCCGGCATCCAGGGCAGACGCCCGCAGATCAGGAAGGCCGCCGCGGCCCCGACCCACATTCCCGTCGTGGCGCCGACGACGGGCGGGAGGTTCATGGGTGTGCAGACGAAGTCGATCGCGAGGATCGACGCGGGGGGTGTCAGCAGAGCTCCCGAGATGGCGGCCGTGAGCCAGACCCGGGGTGCGGGCCCGTACAGGACGACCATGGCGGGTGTTGTGGAGACGAGCGTCACGAAGAGGGGTTGCCACAGTCCGGGCTCCAGCGTCCATCCCCAGGCGAGGACGCCGAGGACCAGGCTGGCGAGCGCGCTGCTCACCACCGACGGCCAGATCCCGCTGCCACAGGCCTGGACGAAGCCGGCCCAGCGTCGCGAGCTCTTCTGTGCCACATGAGCGAGCAGACCGCCCAGGAGCAGGCCGGCACTGGCGGAGGCCGCCGCGTAGAACTGCGGCTCGCTCATGGAGGCGATCAGCCAGGAGGCCAGGCCGCGTGCGTCGGTGTAGTCGCCGTACCAGACCTCCCCTGGGGCCTTCCCTGGGGCGAGGCCGGCGCTCGCGGCGACCGTCAGTGCCACGAACGCCACGGCGGCGGCGCAGCCGGCCGCCGTGGCGAAACGCGTGGCCGTGCGCGTCGCGGGAACGCTCCCGCTGTCGTGGGGGGTGGCCATGACGTCACCGGGGCAGCGGAGCGCCGCCACGGTAGCCGAGCATCTGGTCGTACAGGTCGGTGCGCCGATCGCGGTGCAGGTCGTTGAGCTGGTTCCAGATCGGGGCGGTCCGCGCCGCGGTGAGATCGACGTCGGCGTAGACGATGGTGTCCTCGTCCGGGCCGGCGATGCGGTCGATGGGCCAGCCGTTCGTGCCCGCGATGAGGGAGTTGCCCATGAATCCGGCTCCGCGCTCCTGGCCGGTCCGGTCGGCGGTCGCGATGAAGACGTTGTTCGCGTGCGCCGCCGTCATCGTCAGGTAGGCGGCCATGCAGACGCCGCTCTCGTCGTACAGCGGCGGCGGGGTCCAGACCCAGCCGGTGGGGACGCAGATGATGTCCGCTCCCATCTGCGACACGATGCGGGCCGTCTCGGGGAACCAGATGTCCCAGCACACCAGCAGCCCGATCCGGCCGATGCGGGTGTCGAACACCGAATATCCTTCGTCGCCGGGCGTGAACCACAACTTCTCGGTGTTCCACAGGTGCGTCTTGCGGTAGCGGCCGATGTACCCTTCGGGGCCGACGAGGACCGCGGTGTCGAACAGCCTGTCGCCGTCCTGTTCGGCGACGCAGGCCACGACGTACACCTCGCGCTCGGCCGCGAACCGGGCGAGCCCCTGCACGGTGGGACCGTCCGGGACCGCCTCGGCGTGCGCGAACGCCTCCTCGCGGGTCTCGAAGACGTAGCCCGTCGTGGCCAGCTCGGGCAGGACGATGAGGCCGGCGCCGGCCTCCGCCGCCGCCGTCAGCCGCTGCTCGACCGCCAATGCGTTGGCCTTCAGGTTCTCGACGCCCACGCGGGGCTCGAACTGCACCACCGCCACCCGGACCGGGCTGACCCTGGTGTCCTTACCGGCGTCCTGCTGTGCCGTCATGACCTCTCCTCGAACCGTGTTCCCAAAGCAGTTTCATTTTGAAACCACTCGTGGCGACCCTAAGGGAGAGAGGTTTAAACTTGCAACCACTTGGTGAGTCATTTTCGGACAGCCGACGGACAGAGGGACGATGCGAGGACGGGGTGTGAGTCATGAGCACGCGGAGTGTCCTGTCGCCAGAACGGTGGACGTGATCGGGGACCGATGGTCGCTGCTCATCATCCGGGACGCCTTCGACGGGATCCGCCGGTTCAGCGAGCTGCAGCGGAACCTGGGGCTGGCCAGGAACATCCTGGCCTCGCGCCTCCGCGAGCTCGTGGCCCAGGACATCCTGACGATGGTCCCGGCGACCGACGGGTCCGCCTACCAGGAATACGCGCTCACCGCGAAAGGCCGCGAACTGTTCGCCGTCATCGTGGCCCTCAGAAAGTGGGGAGAGACGCACCTTTTCGAGGGGGACGAGCCCCGCTCGGCGCTGCTCGACGTCAAGAACGAGCTGCCCGTCCAGCTCCACGTCACCAACGCCATGGGCCGGCCCATCAGTCCTGACGACGCGTTCGTGCGCAAGGTGTCCTGAACGTCCCGGCCTCGACGAGCTCCGGCCGGTCGCGGAGCCGTTCCGGACGCCGCAGGTCGCCGGACCCCGCGGCCACGGCCGCGAGGTCCGGCGCTACCTGGAGGCGTGATCCGCCACCGGGCGGGCCCGGTCGCGGGCGAGCACCTGCTCGCAGGCCAGCAGCAGCACCCCGGCGCTCCAGGCGTGCGACAACGTCAGGTACATGCCCTTGGGCTGGAAGCAGTCGGTCTGGTAGTAGCGCTCGGTGATCATGCCGCGGTAGGCGTTCAGGTCGCCGTCGGCGGCGGGCAGCAACTGGCGGAAACAGGCCAGCGTCTCGTACGCCCGCTCGGCGTAGTAGGGGTCGCCGAGCGCCTCCGACAGGGCGATCAACTCGTCGGTGCACACCAGGCCGTAGGCGTGCAGGTGCTGGTTGGACGGTGAGGCCTGGTCGGCGCCGCGGGTGGCGAAGCCGTACACGCCCAAGGGGGTGCGGGGGCCGAAGCGCACGTTGTAGGAATAGCGGAAGGTGAACGTCCAGTCGGCGGCACGGCGGGCCAGGTCGAGCCAGCGGGCGGCGCCCGTGGCGCGGTGCAGCGCCATGTACGCGATCACGGCCGCGTAGCCGTCCTCCGACGTCGGCGCCAGGTCGACGTCCTCGGGGGCGCCATAGATGAACTCGTCCTCGACGAAGGCCGCGTAGTAGCCGCCGGCCCGTTCCGCGGCCCGCAGGTACGTCTCGCCGCCCGCCTCGCACAGGGCCGCGATCCAGGTCAGCCCGGACGCGCCCGACCAGGACAGCACCTCGCCGGTGGCCGCGTGGTGCAGGGTGCCGAGGTTGCCGTCGGGCCGCTGGCGGGCCACCATCACGTCGAGGTTGGAGCGGGCCGCCGCCTGCCAGGCCGGGTCGGGCCGGTGGCGCAGCGCCCGCAGCAGGAACAGCGTCGCCTCCCCCAGCGTGCGGGCGTGCAGGGCGTCCTTGGTGTGGCTCCAGCTCTGCGACCAGCCCGAACGGCGGTACCACGTGCCCCAGAACGTGCCGGACGGCGACAGGTTGGCGCAGATGAAGTCGATCACCCGCGAGGCGGCGGCCACGTGCTCGGGCCGGTCGGTCCGCAGGCCGTGCTCCAGCAGCGCGGCCGCCCACGGGATGCCGCTCACCCAGCCGACGTGCATGGCCTGCCGGTCGACCCGCTCGCCGTCGGCGCCGCTGACCTCCCGGTCGAACCCGACCGTCTCCAGCAACACGCCGGGGTCGGGGTCGTAGTGCCAGCGGTGGAGGCCTTCGGCGGCGATGCCGGCCGCCTCTTCGACGTCCTGCCACGGCTCGACGGGCGCGGCGGGCAGGCGCAGCTCGCGGTCCTCGCGCAGCAGCGGCGCGTACGCGTGCCGGTCGGCCGGCAGCGGGCACGTCGCCACGGTCAGCTCGCGCGACTCGCCGGGCTGCCACACGTGCGTGGCGGCCTCGGCGGGCAGCGGCAGCGCCGAACCGTAGTAGGTGATCGGGAACTCCTGGTACGGGAAGAGCAGCGCGATCGTCGCCTCCCCCGCCGCGTGCTCGACGGCCAGGCCGGTGGTGCCGAGCGCCGACTCCTCGTCCGCGATCAGGCAGGCGCCCGCCTCGTCGCCCCACACCATGACGGCGGGGGTGGCCGCCCGGTCCGCGCGGAACCCCCACCGGGCCGAGACCATCTCGCCGGGCCGGTCCGCGCCCGCCTCGAAGCGGGGGAACACCCGCCGGCACGCCGCCGGCCGGTTCTCGCCGTAGAACAGGCCGGGAATGAGCCACCACGGCTCGGCGGCGGGCACCCGCCTGCTGACGCGGACGGTGCCGGCGGAGGGCTCGGCGCCGTCGTACCGGATGGTCAGGCGCAGCTCGCGGCGGCCGGTCGCGCGCCGCTCGCCCCACCGCCCGCTCATGACGTACGGCCCCGCGCCCAGCACCTCGACGGCCACCTCGCCGCCGCCGGGGTCGGCCATCACCAGCGGACCGGTCACCATGACTCCACGGTGAACGCGCCCCTGCGGCTGCCGAGCTCCAGCAGGTCGGTCTCCACGGCGGAGTGCGGATCGTCGAGCGGGATCCTGAACGTACGGATCTGGCTCGGCCCGAAGTCGGCCGTGACCCTGACGCCGGCCAGCGGGATGTCGAGCGTGGCCGCGGCCGCCCGACCGGTGCTCTCCACGGCGCGTACCACCAGATCGCGCGGCGCGTCCTCGTGCAGCTTCACCGCGGTCACCATGACCTGGCCGCCGCCGTCGTCGAGGTAGCCGCGCGCCGGGGGAAGCGGGCCGTCGTGGAAGCTCTCCAGCATCGCCCGCACCGGGGAGCCGAGCACCGCCGCCCGGCGGGTCAGCCCGGCGGCGCGCCAGTCGCCCGCGTGCGGCACCAGCAGGTACGTGAACCGCTGCGTGCCCTGGTCCTGGTAGGAGTAGTGGCCGTCGGGGTCGAGCAGCCGGGGGTCGTGCCAGGCGTAGACGGGGCTGCGCACGGCCGTGATGCCGATGCTGTGGTCGCGGCCGGCGCTCGGCGGGGCGACGTCGTAGCCGTGCTTGGCGTTGTTCACCACGGCCAGCCCGGCGCGCGCGCCGTCGACGGCGCCCGACAGGTCCACCCAGGACTGGGCGGGCTCCTCGGCCCCGTCGATCGGCCTGCCGAGATGGGCGAACGGGATCTCGTACGTGGCCGCGGGGCTCTCCAGCGCGACCGGGAAACGCAGCTTCATCAGGTGCGCCCGCTCGCGCCAGTCGAGCGTGACCCGCACCTCGACCGCGTCGTCGTCGCCCGCGCCCAGGATGAACTCCTCGGTCATCGTCGAGCGGCCCCACGCCCGCTCGACCCGGATGCGGGCGCGCAGCGGGCCGCTCTCGCGCAGCACGATGCCGGTGGTCGCCATCGCCTCGCCAGGCCAGTCGTAGGACACGACGCGGTGTCCCCACGTGTCGGTCGGGTCCGCGCAGATCTGGGTGTGCTCGCCCGCCGCCCCGGCCACCAGGTCCACGCCGGTGCGCTTGTCGAGCAGGCTCGTCAGCCAGCCCGTGGCGGGGTCGAGCTCCAGGCGGAGCACGTCGTTCTCGAGGTGCAGCTCGGAGGCCGACAGCGTGCCGGCCGCGTGCATGCCGGGGCCCTGGCGCAACCGGTAGAGGCGGTAGCCCAGCGGCGGCAGCTCGGCCTGGAACACGGTGGCGCCGCGGCCCTTGTCGTCGGTGGTCGCCACCGACTGGGTGCGCTGGCACGGGACGTCGGCGCCGTCGGCGTCCACGACGTGCACGCCGTTGGGGGCGAGGCCGTACTGCATCTCGACCCGGGTGGTGACCGGCCACGGGTGCGGGTTGAAGACGATCACCGGCTGGGTGCCGGTCTCCTCGGGCACGCGGACGTCGCGGGCGATCACGTT
Source organism: Nonomuraea sp. NPDC049378 (assembly GCF_055586745.1). Lineage (NCBI taxonomy): Bacteria > Bacillati > Actinomycetota > Actinomycetes > Streptosporangiales > Streptosporangiaceae > Nonomuraea > Nonomuraea sp. NPDC049378. The sequence goes on along the minus strand of NZ_JBVJHP010000004.1, from coordinate 378,208 downwards.
GTGCGCCCTGGTGATGATCCGCTTGGAGATCGCCACGGCCTCGCCGAGCTGGTCGCGGGCGTCGTCGTAGGCGGGTTCGATGGCCGAGCCCGGCAGCACGTCGTGGAACTGGTTGAACAGCACCTGCTTCCACGCGCGTTCGAGGTCGGCGCGGGCGTCGTGGCCGGCGATCGCGGCCCACCGCTCGGCCGACAGCACGGCGGCCTGCGCCCTGCGCTGCCACGCCTTGACGCCGGAGTGGGCGGAGTAGCAGCCGGCCGCGTGGTGCTGCAGGTCGTCGCGCCACACCGGCAGGTCGGCCAGGCCCTGCTCGCCGAGGCGTTTGGCCATCTCGTCGAAGTAGCGGCGCGGCGACGACATCGTCAGCTCGCCGAACGTGCCCATCCGGTCGTAGCGGTGGATGGACTCGATGTTGGCCTTGGTGGGCCCGCCGCCGTGGTTGCCGACGCCGTAGAAGATCATCAGGTCGCCGAGCGAGCGGTCGAGCTGGCCGAGCGCCTTCTCGGTCTGCCCCGCGACCTCGCCGGGCGGGCTGCAGTATTCGAACGGGATGCGGTACGCCAGCACGCGGCTGCCGTCGGGCGCCTCCCACCAGAACATCGTGCCGGGCAACTCGCTCTCGTGCGGCCCGGGGCGCAGGAAGCAGTAGGAGTCCATGCCCTGCCCGCGCAGGATGGCGGGCAGCATGGCGTTGTGGCCGAACGGGTCGACGTTCATGCCGGCCGACGCGGTGACCCCGAACTTCTCCTTCAGGTAGCGCTGGCCGTACAGACCCTGGCGGACGAACGACTCTCCCGACGGCATGTTGCAGTCGGGCTCCACCCACCAGCCGCCGGTCATCACCCAGCGGCCCTCGGCGACCTTCTCCTGGATCCTGGCGAACAGCTCGGGGTCGGACTCCTCCACCCACGACAGCAGGACGACCTGGTCGCAGGTGAAGACGAAGTCGGGATATTCGTCCATGCGGTGGATCGCCGACCAGAACGTCGCCCGCGCCTCCTGGTAGCCCTCCTGCCACGGCCACAACCACACCGGGTCGAGGTGTGCGTTGCCGATCATGTGCAGGGTGCGGCCGGGGGTGGCGGCCGGTCGCGGCGCGCGGGGCAGGTCGGCGGGCTGCGCGCCCGAGGGGGCGTTCGCCATGGGGGCGGCGGGCGTGCGGTCGGAAGGCGTGGGGGCGGCGGGCGTGGGGTCGGAGGGCCTGGTCATGCGGCGGCCCATGCGTCGACCTTGTCGCTGATCATGTGCAGCATCAGTGTGTGGATCTCCTGGATGCGCGGGGTCTCGGACGAGGGGGCGAGAAGGAGGTGGTCGGCGTGCCTCGCGGCGGCTCCGCCGTCGCCGCCGCCGAAGAGTACCGTGACCGCTCCCCTGCTCTGTGCGGTCGCCAGGGCCTCGACCACGTTGGGCGAGTTTCCGCTGGTGGTGAACGCCGCCACGACGTCTCCCCGCCGGGCGAGGGCCTGGACCTGCCGGGCGAAGACCTCTTCGTAGGCGTAGTCGTTGGCGATGCACGTCATGACCGTGGCGTCGGTCGTGAGCGTCACCGCGGGCAGCGGGTGGCGGTCGCGCTTGTAGTGGCCGACCAGCTCGCCCGTGAGGTGCTGGGCGTCGGCCGCGCTGCCGCCGTTGCCCATCGTGTAGAGGGTGCCGCCGCCGGTGAAGGCCTCGATGAGCAGGTCCGCGACGGCCTCGACGGCCGGGACCAGCTCCGCCATGCGGCGGGCCGCGGCGAGATGGCCTTCGACGTGCCCGGCCAGCACGGGCGGCAGCCCGGCCGCCTCGGCTCCACCCGTGTCGCGGGACGTCGGGGACGTCTCGGGGGACGGTCCGGACGTCTCGGGGGACGGGTCGTGCGGGGTCGGGGTGGAGGGTGCGGTCAGCGGGGGCAGGTCAGGCATCGGTCTTTCCTGTGACGAGGTCGTGTGCGACGGCTCCGGCGCCCACCACGCACACCCCCGCGCCGAGCTGGGCGAGCTCGATGCGGGCTGCGCGGGCCGCGGGAGGCATGGCGTCCCTGGCGACGGCGGCGGCGACGGGGTCGAGGAGCCGGGCGCCGGAACGGGTGACGCCGCCGCCGAGGACGACGAGTTCCGGCTCGAAGGCGTTCACCAGGTCGGTGATCGCGGTGCCGAGCGCCCCGGTGGTCTCGTCCCAGATCTCGTTCGCGAGCGCGTCGCCGGCGGCCGCCGCGAGGGAGACGTCCTCGGCCGTCGGGGACTCGATGGCGGACAGGGACGAGGCCCGCCCGGCGGCGACGGCCTCGCGGGCGCGCTCGGCGATGGAGGTGCCGGACGCGTACGCCTCCAGGCAGCCCAGCCGGCCGCACGAGCACGCGCGGCCGCCGGGCCTGACCATCACGTGGCCCAGCTCACCGCCGTTGCCGGCCGCGCCCCGGTGCAGGCGCCCGCCGATGACGGAGCCGCCGCCCACGCCGGTGGACACGGTGAGGTAGAGCATCGTGGACGTGCCCCGGCCCGCGCCATGACGGAATTCGCCCAGGGCGGCGGCCGTGGCATCGTTCTCAAGCGCGGACGGGACGCCGAACGCCTCCGCCGCCATCGCGCCGATCGGGATGTCGATCCACCCGGGCAGGTGCGGCGGGCACTCCAGCACCCCCGCCGCCGCGTCGAGCGGCCCGCCGCAGGAGATGCCGACGGCCGCCACGTGGGGCGCGCCCGCCTCGGCGATGGCCTTCCTGCCCAGGTCGAAGAGCCTGGACAACACGCGCCGCGGCCCCTCGTCCCTGAGGGTGGGGATGAGCTGCCAGCCGTGGATCCGGCCGTCGCCGGTGACGACGCCGGCGGCGAGCTTGGTGCCGCCGATGTCCAGCGACAGAACGGGGGGAAGATCGTACTCCATTGGGCCTCCGACGGGAACGGGCGCCGCACACAGGACTGTGACATCGTTCCCACACGGGATCCTAGGGCGACCTTTCCCCACGGGTCAACGCGACATATGCCGAAATGTCAGATCTCGGGGGGTGGTGCGGTGGACTCGCGGCTGATCAGCCGCACGTTGAGCACCGTGGTGACCGAGTCGGCCTCGGGCATCTCGATCCGCTCCGACAGCCGGCGTACGGCGGTCGCGCCCAGACCGTACGTGTTCTGCGAGACCGCGCTGACCGTGGGCGAGACCATGCTCATCCAGGGCGCGTCGTCGAAGGCCACGAGGCTGATGTCGACGGGCACCCGCAGCCCCAGCTCGCCGATCGCCCGCCAGACGCCCTCGGCGAGCACGTTGTTGGCCGCGAAGACGGCCGTGGGCCGGTCGGGCCCGCGCAGCATGTCGAGCGCCCTGCGCCGGGAGTCGGCGACGTCCCAGCCCGACGAGACGACCAGCTCGGGCTCGACCTTGATGTCGCCCGCCGCGAGCGCTTCGAGATAGCCCTGGTAGCGCTCGTAGCCGGTCGTCCAGTCGGTCTCGTCGATGAACAGCGCGATCCTGCGGTGACCCAGCTCCACCAGGTGGGAGGTGGCCGTGCGGGCGCCGACGCGGTTGCCGACCACGACGCCGTCGGTCGAGCCCGCCGCGAACTGCCGGTCGACCTCGACGACCGGGATGCCGTGGGCGCCCAGGTAGGTGGAGACGGCCGAGGAGTTGGGCGTCACGACCACGCCGGCCACCCGGAGCGCCACGAGCGCCTCCGCGGCCTCGCTCTCCGCCTCGGCCGACAGGCTCGTGTCCGCCAGGACCATCGTGTAGCCGCGCTCGCGGGCCTCCCTGCTGGCGCCCGCGGCCAGCTCCGCGTAGAACGGGTTGCGCAGGTCGCTCACCAGGACGCCGACGGACCTGCTCACCTGCTGTTTGAGGGTGCGGGCCATCACGTCGGGCACGTAGCCTAGCTCGGCCGCCGCCCGGAGCACCCGCTCGCGCACGTCGCTGGCCGCGTAGCCGCGACCGGTCAGCGCCCGGGAGACGGTGGAGCGGGAGACGCCGGCGGCCTCCGCGACGTCCTTGATCGTGGGACGCCGGGAACGGCTGGGGGACGGGCGCCGCTCTACGGTCATCAATTCCCTTCCCCGACCACGTCGACCAGCGCCTCGGCGTGTTGCCCGAGGCGCAGATCGCCGATGGTCACATCGACGGCGAGGCGTACGCGGCGCCGCGGCACGGTGTCCGCGCCGAGACGGAAACGCACCTGATCCATACCCCCTCCGTCCAGCCTCAGCGTCGAAGGCCCCGGCTCGCGACGCCAGCCCGGCGGAACGACCGGCTCCACGGTGACCGTCGCCTTGCCCGGCCAGGGGTTGCGCACCGTGGCCGTCAGCGTGATCTCGCCCCCGGCGGGGACGCTCGAATAGTAAGGGGTCAGGCGGCACAGCACCGTGTCGGCCCCCACATCGAGCCGGTCGAGCGGGAGCAGGTCGTGGTGGAGCGCGACGAGCTCCTCGCCCCGCTCGGTGAGCATGCGCAGGTAGTCGTCGTCCACCCAGCGGGGCCGCCAGTGGCCGCTGACCATGAGGTCGGGGCGGAGCCGCCGGTAGAGTGCGGCGCTCTTGCGGTAGTCCTCGATCCTGAACCTGTTCTTGTACTGGAAGTTCAGGATCTCCTGGCGTGCCGATTCCCCGGCCCCCGGGATGCCGTTCCCGTCCTGCTGGTCGCCGGTGACCAGCACCCGGTGCCCGTCGACCTCGAACGCGTACGCCGCCGCGAACAGCGTGTGCCCCGGCAGGTCGTACACCGTGATCTCGTACTCGTGCCACCGCACCGTCTCCCCCAGCCCCAGCACCCGGTCGGCGGGGATCGGGTCGAACCACTGGCACGGCAGGTCGTGGTGGAGCGGCGTGGCCAGGATCGGGGCGATGTGGGACGGCGCCCAGATCTCGGTGCCCTCGACGTCGCGCAGCAGGGGCATGCCCGCCACGTGGTCGTCGTGGTAGTGGGTGGGCAGCGCCACCTCGACGTCGGTCACTCCGTGGAGCTCGCGCAGCGCGGGCAGCGACGCCAGCCACGGCCGGCGGGCCTCACGCGCGGTGCTGTGCACCAGGCCGGTGCACATGTCGTAGCCGAAGTCGAACACCATGGCCGCGCCCGTCTCCGACAGCAGGACGTAGCTGTAGGACTGGCTGCTCCTGTTCATCAGCAGGTGGGGGGTGACCTCGATGAACGGCTCGGCCAGCAGCCCGCGCACGTTCCAGGGGTGCGGGCGGCGGAAGTCGACGTAGCGCTGCATGGCCGTGGACAGCCGCGCGAGCGCGTCCGCGGGGTCGGTCATCGGCTCGCCGTGCGAGGGCAGCAGCACGTCGAACTCCTCCCGCTGGAGCAGCTCGGAGCTGAGGACGACCATCGCGGGGCCTTCGTTCTCGGTGTAGGACCACTGGGTGGCGGCCAGCGACCAGACCTTTCCCGGCGCGTAGATCAGGTCGCCGGTGAAGGCCGCCTTCGTGCCGCCGGCCTCCACCAGGTAGCTGACGGAGCCCGGCGTGTGACCGGGGGTGGGCAGGACGCGGACGTCCACGCCGCCGTAGCGGGCCGTGCGGTATTCGGGCACCACGCCGTCGACCCGCACCGGCTCCAGCAGGGAGAAGCGGTCGTCGCGCAGGTCGTAGTCGTTGCTGATGCGCCGCCCCTGCCACATGTCGCCGACCTTCTCGAACAGGTCGCGCTCGACCGGCGGCACGTGCACGCCCACGCCCGCCTCCACCGCCCTGGCCAGGCCTTGTGCCTGGTCACGATGGTGGTGTGTCATGAGAACATCGGTGAGCCGGTCGAGACCGAGCTCTTCCAGGAGGTCGAGCACACGGCCGGAGCCGAAGTCGATGGCGATCCCGGTGCGTTCCGCTCCCGGCCGGGCGGGAGCCGCGATGACATAGACGTGGCAGGTGTCCAAAATTCGGAACACCCCGGGCAAAACTTCGGTCACATCCTCGCTCACGGGGCGAGATTGTATCCGGTATCGTTCCCACAATGCATGCCCTGGACTGGATCGTCCCCCATCCGAAAACGATCAATGTCGGCCGGTCGCACGTGGACCTCAGCGGATGCCGCATCCAGCCCGGCCCCGCCACCGCCACCGCCGCCCTGCGCGCTCTCGGGTCATCCAACGCACCCGAAGGGCGGGACGCCCGGCCGGTGGAGGTGGAGGTGCGGGTGGACGCCGCGGCCGGGCTGCCGCCGGAGGGATACACGCTGAGCGCCGCCCGCGACCGCGTGCTGATCGTCGGCGCGGACCCCGCGGGCGCCTTCTACGGCGCGCAGACGCTGCTCGCCCTGACGGCGGCCCCGGGAGCCCCCTGCTCCGAGCATCGGGTGTGCGTGCCGGAGGCCGAGATACGCGACTGGCCCGACCTGCCGCTCCGGGGCACCATCGAGGGTTTCTACGGCACTCCGTGGACCCACGACGCCCGCATGGAACACCTGCGCTTCTCCGGCAGGCACAAGCTCAACGCCTACGTCTACGCCCCCAAGGACGACCCGTTCCACCGGGAGCGGTGGCGGGAGCCGTACCCGGAGGAGGAGCTGGCGAGGCTGGCCGAGCTGGTGGCGGAGGCGGCGGCGCGGCACGTCAGGTTCGTGTTCGCGCTGAGCCCCGGCCTGTCGATGGTCTACAGCGACGCCGGGGAGCGGGCGGCGCTGCGGGCCAAGGCGGAGCAGGTGTGGGAGGTGGGCGTCAGGGAGTTCGCGCTGCTCTTCGACGACATCCCGCCCGAGCTGCGGCACGAGCCCGACAGGGAGGAGTTCGGCACGCGGGAGGGGGCGAGCGCGAGCGCCCACGCGGCCGTCTGCCGCGACTTCGCCACGGGGTTCCTGGCCACGCGCGGGGCCGACCGGCCGCTGACCATGGTGCCCACCGACTACGCCGGCACCGGCGCGACGGCCTACCGCGACCGGCTCGCCGCCGAGCTGCCGCCGGACGTGCTGGTCTGGTGGACCGGGTCCGACATCGTGGTGGGCGAGATCTCCGCGCGCGACATGACCGCCGCCGCGGTCTCCTACGGCCACCGCGTCGCCCTGTGGGACAACTTCCCGGTCAACGACTTCGACTTCGACCGGGTCTTCCTGGGTCCGCTGGTCGGGCGGGCGACGGAGCTGGACGGCGTACCGCTGGAGGGCATCACGGCCAACCCGATGGTGGAGGCGGCGGCGTCGCGGATCGCGCTCACGACCGTGGCCGACTACGCCTGGCATCCGGCGGCCTACGACCCGGCCCGCTCCCACGAGCGCGCGGTGCGGTTGCTGCCGGGCGTCACGGAGCTGCTGCCGCTGGTGGAGGCGTGCTCGTCCTGGCCTCCCGGCGCCGACCAGAGCCCGGTGCTCACGTCCCTGTGCGCCGACGCGCTGAAGGGCGAGCCGTCCGCACGGCTGCGCGCCGAGCTGACCCGGCTGGCCGAGCTGCCGCCGGACGTGCCGGGGCCGATCGCCGCGGAGCTGGCCCGCTGGGTGGCGGCCGCCAAGGACATGGCCGTGGCGGGCCTGACGGCCCTCGACCTGCTCGCCGCCGTCCCGGACGCCCGGCCCGCCCGGGCCGCCGCCGTGGCGCGGGCGCTGGCCAGGGCCGAGGAGCACAAGGCGAACGTCCTGCGCCGGGTCATCCCGCCGTTCGTCCGGGCCGCCCTGGAGCAGGCCGGCCACTCCGCCACGCCCTGACCGCGCCGGCCGCTCAGGGCGGCGCGGTCAGAGGGAGAGCACCTGGCCGGCGGCGGAGAGGTCGTCCTGAAGGGCGGTGACGTCGATGTCCTGCACCGCCTTGCCGCTCCCCGCCGCCTGCGCCGCGGCGAGCCCGGCGGCGTGACCGAGCATCTGGTACTGCACCTCCATCCGGATGGAGGAGAACGCCACGTGCGAGGCCGACAGGCACACCGGCACCACGAGGTTGCCGCATTCCGCGCGCCGGGGCACGATCGCCGCGTACGGGATCTGGTAGGGGGCGACCCCCACCGACAGGTAGCCCTCGGTGACGACCATCGGCACCGGGTCGGGATGCTCGTACACCTGCCGCCAGGTCCGCTGCACCTCGCGGATGTCGAGGTGGTACGAGCCCATCGCGACGGCGTCCGGCTGCGGGCGGCTCCGGACGAGGTCGTGTTCCGTCAGGTGCCTGTCCCCCAGCATCCGCCGCGCCTCCCGCACGTACAGCTGGTGCGGCAGGTGGCCGGTGTCGGCGAACTCGTCGGGCGGCAGCCCCCAGCGCCCCAGCCCGGCCCGCACGCTCGCGGGCACCTCGGGGTCGTGGGAGAGGAAGTACAGCAGGTCCTGGGCGTGGTGCAGGTGGTGCAGCCGGATGCGCTCGCGCTCGCCGGGGCCCGCGTCGGGGTAGTCCCAGGCGGAGCGGTCGAGCACGCTGAGAGAGAACGGCCCGAGCGAGTTGCCGTCGCACTTGCCGTTCGGGAGGTTCGGCGCCAGGCCGACGAGGCGTCCGGCGCGGGGCTCGACGCCCTGCTCGCGCCAGTGGCGGAACAACCGCCGTCCGAGCTCCCAGTGCTCCTCGTCGTAGCCGGGCCGCCGCTCGATCGGTATGCGGTCGCCGGCGCTGGTCAGGCAGACGCGGTAGCCGTACGACATGACGCCGCCGTCGCCGGCGCCCACCTCGGCCATGGGCCCGTCGGCGACCTGCGGCAGCAGCGTGCCGTCGGCGCGGAACGGGGAGATCCACGGCGGGAAGTTGTGCATGCCGGGCACGACCTCGCGCCGCCCGGCGAAGGTCTCGCCGTGCAGCGTGCGGTCCTCCCTGCCCACCCGGTACGACACACCCGCGGCGGCCATCAGGTCGCCCTCGTAGCTCGCGTCCACGAAGGCGCCGGCGGTGTAGTCGCCCTGGCGGGTGACGGCGGAGAAGATGCGGTCCCCTGAGGTGACCACCGTGCGGAGCGGGGCGTCGTACACGACCTCCACGCCGGCGCGTTCCAGCCACGCCACGAAGATGCCCTCGGCGACGTGCGGCTCCGGCCCGGCGTAGTGGCCGGGAGCCACGCCGTAGGCGTCGGCGACCGCCTGGCGGAACTCGGCGGCCATCCCGCCGAGCACGCGCGAGTCGCCGATGTCGGTGTAGCCGAGCCCGCCGGAGGTCATGCCGCCGACGTGCCGGCCGGGTTCGAGCAGCACGGTGTCGAGGCCGCGGCGGGCGGCGGCGACGGCGGCGCACACGCCCGCCGACGTCGCGCCGTACACGACCACCTCGGCCTGCCTCATCGCCGCCACCACCGCGCCACCTGGCGCAGGTCGTCGCCGGTGATGGGTTCGCCGGTGTTGTCGATGGACTCCACGTAGTAGAGGGCGGGCACGCCGAGCGACGGTTGTTCCCGCGCGTAGGCGAGCCAGTCGGCCCGGCTCGGCATGGGCCACTGGTCGGTGTCGACGAGGTGCTCCGGCATGGCGTGGACGGCCACCGCGTGGCGGAAGCGGAGCTGGTCGACGGCGGGCACGGGCTCGCCGCGGGCGTCGAGTTCCAGCACGTCGTTGAGCCTGATCATGTCGCTGACGTCCGCGAACGCGGGGTGCGGGGTGTGGGTGATCATCAGGGCGTCGGGCTTGACGCGTTTGGCGGCGGCGTACATGGTGCCGAGCAGTTCGTGCAGGAGGGAGAGCCCCCACGTGGAGCCGTACGCCTTGAGGTGCGACCCGCTGGGGAACCACTGCGTGAAGTCGATCTTGAATCCGTCGGCGTCGAGGTCGCCGAGCAGCCGGCGCATGATCTCGCCGATCCTGCGCCGGTAGGCGGGGTTGGACGGGTCGGCGGCGACGGCGCGGCCCGCGGCGTCGGTCACGCACTCCTCGGCGGGCAGCCCGTCGGGCGACCACGCGCGCCACCACAGCAGCACCCGCTGCCCGCGCGCGTGCCGGTCGGCGATCCACTCGCGCAACCTGGGCCACTTGTCGGGGTCGGGTTCCTGGTTGCCGTAGGTGAGCTGCCACCGGTCGTCGATGACGACGGTGGCGGGCACGACGCCGTGCTCCTCCAGCCTGGCCAGCCACGTGTCGTAGAGGTCCTGCCGGGACAGCTCGACCGGGGAACGTCCGTCGGCCCGGGCGCACTGGGCGCCCCAGCCGCAGAAGATCGTCCCGCTCCACCAGTCGTGCCGCTCCGCGACCGGCCCCCGCGGGGCCAGGCCGTGCTCGACGAGGTCCTCCCGGTGGTGGGAGATGGCCTCCCAGGGGGACGACGCGGCGCGGAACACCACAGCAGGCGACGTCCACGCGCCGCTCACCGCCGTCTGGCACTCGTAGTCCAGCCGCAGCAGCGCGCCGCCGTCGAGCGGCTCGTACCTGAGCTCGGTGAAGGTCAGGTCCGCGATCCCGGCGCGCACCGACGCCCCCAGCCAGGGGCCTTCTGGTACGGAGGTCGCGCCGCCGTCGGGCTCCTCCTTGCTGAAGGCCAGGGCCAGCGGCGGCGGCGAGAAGACGGCGTGCAGGCGGCCAGGCGAGGCGTCGCCGATCACGGTGAGGGCGAGCGGCGCCGACACGGGACGCACCACGTGCACCGGGTGCGTGGGCGTGGGGTTGAAGACGCCGCGCGCGTGCACCGCCGAGCGGAACGTGCCGGCCGCGCGGGTGTTGAGCACGGCCCGCCCGCCGAGCAGCGTCACGTCGCCGATCACGCCGTCGCCCTCGACCCGCACCTCCAGCGCGATCGTCTCGGGGGTGCAGGTGAGGCGGACGGTCTTGGCCTCCCACGCGGTCGAGCGCTGCGGGAAGTCGAAGACCGCCACGTCGCCGCGCTCGGCGAGCACGGGCGGCGATGTCTCGTACGTCTCGTCGCGGTCGCTCCTGGTGGAGACGGAGGCGATGAGGCTGAGCGTCAGCCAGCCTTCCAGCTCGGCGCTGGGGTCGGTGCGCGAGACGGTCAGCCGGTAGTGCCCGCTGTCCAGGTGGTAGGCGGTGTCCGTGGTGGTGATCCGCATGGTCTAGCCGTAAGCCTCGATCCTGGGCAGGGCGGGGGCGGCGCCGCCCCCGGCGATGAGCCGGGCGTAGTAGCGCCCGGAGTCCTTGATCGTCCGGGCGCCGGTCGCGTAGTCGACGTGGACGAGCCCGAACCTGGGCCGGTAGCCCAGCGCCCACTCGAAGTTGTCCATGAGCGACCAGTGGAGGTAGCCGCGCACGTCGGCCCCCGCGTCGATGGCCTCGCCGACGGCCGCCACGTGGTCGCGCAGGAAAACGATCCTGCGGTTGTCGTGGACCCGGCCGTCGTGTGCGGGCGTGTCGCCGAAGACGCCGCCGTTCTCGGTGACCATCAGCGGCGTGGCGGGGAAGCGGCGGCTCAGGCCGATCAGCAGGTCGCGCAGCGCCGCCGCGTTGATCTCCCATCCCTCGTCGGTCCTGGCCACGTCGCCGCCGGGCCCGACGACCCGCCAGGGGAACGGGCCGGGCGGCGCGGCGGCCATGACGCGCCTGGTGTAGTAGTTGACGCCGAGGAAGTCGCTGCGCCCGCCGATGGCGGCCTCGTCGCCGTCCTGGATGAAGTCCAGGCCGTGGCCGAGCGCCCGTTCCCAGTGCTCGCGCATGTCGGCGGGGTAGCCGCCGGCGAGCAGCGGGTCGAGGTACCACCGGTTGACGTAGCCGTCGGAGCCGGTGGCGGCGGCCCGGTCGGCCTCGCTGTCGGTGGCCGGGTCGCAGGGGAAGAGGCTGAGCGCCGCACCGGCCAGCACGCCGGGGTGGGCGTGCAGCACGTCGGCCGCCGCGCCGTGGCCGAGCAGCACGTGGTGGCCGGCTCTGACGGCCGTGCCCAGGTCGGCGACGCCGGGGGCGTGCAGGCCGAGCTGGTAGCCGAGCAGCTGGATGATCCACGGCTCGTTCTGGGTGATCCACCAGGTGACGCGGTCGGCCAGCCGCCCGGCGACCGCCTCGGTGTAGGCGGCGAAGGCGGCCACGGTGGCGCGCTCGGCCCAGCCGCCGGTCAGCGCGGCGGGCATGTCCCAGTGGTTGAGCGTGAGCACGGGCTCTGCCCCCGCTTCGAGCAGCGCGTCGGCGAAGCGCTCGTAGTGGTCGAGCGCCTTCGGGTCGGGGCGCACGCCGTCGGGCATGACCCGTGACCAGCCGGTGGAGAAGCGGTAGGCGCGCAGCCCGAGCTCCTTGACCAGCTCGACGTCCTCACGCCAGCGCACGAAGGAGTCGCACGCCCGGGAGCCGTCGCCGCCGCCCTCGACGGCGCCGGGCCGGCGGCAGAACACGTCCCACACCGACTCGCCCCTGCCGTGGTGGCCCTCGATCTGGTACGCGGACGTGCCCGCGCCCCACAGGAACCCGCCGGGAAAGCTCATCCCTTGCTCCCCGTGGTCGCGATGCCCTTGACGAAGTGTTTCTGGCCGACGAAGAACAGGATGATCATCGGGATGGTGGTGATCACGCTGGCCGTCATGACGATCTCCCAGTGCCAGTCGCCGCCGAACCCGAACTGGTCGAGCAGCGCCTTCAGCCCGCGCGGCACGGTGAACGTGCTGGAGTCGCGCAGGTAGATGAGCGGCCGCATCAGGTCGGTCCAGGCCGCCTGGAACTCGAACAGCAGCGTCACCACGACCGCCGGCTTGCACAGCGGCAGGGCGATCCTGGTGAAGATCTGCCAGTTGTTCGCGCCGTCGATCTTCGCCGCCTCGAACGGCTCGCGCGGCAGCCCGAGGAAGAACTGGCGCAGCAGGAAGATGTAGAAGGCGCTGCCGAACAGGTTCTGGGCCCAGAGCGGCGTCAGCGTGCCGACCATGCCGAGCGAGTTCCAGATGAGGAACACCGGGATCATGGTGACCGCGCCCGGCAACATCATCGTGCCGAGCACGACGCCGAACAGCGCGCCCCTGCCGGGGAAGCGGAAGTAGGCGAAGCCCCACGCCACCATCGCGCTCGTGATCGTCACGGCGACCGCCGCCAGCACGGTCACGAAGAGCGTGTTCGCCATCCACAACGCCAGCGGCGCCTCCTGCCAGACCTGGAGGTAGTTGTCGAAGGTGAACGTCTCGGGGATCAGCCGGTTGTCGAACACCTCGCTGCGCGGCTTGAAGGAAGCGCTGAGCAGCCAGACGAACGGGTAGATGAACGCGATGGCGAACGCGCTCAGCGCGATCCACGTCAGGATCAACCGGGCGCGCCTCACGGGTTCCCCCCTTCGTAGTGGACGAACCGCCTGGTCACCAGGATCTGCACGGCCGTGATCGCCATGATCACGATGAACAGCAGCCAGGCCAGGGCGGAGGCGTAGCCCATGTGCAGGAACTCGAAGGCCTGCTGGAACAGGTAGATGGCGTAGAACAGCGCGGCGTCGTTGCTGTAGGTGGTGTTGCCCGAGCCGAAGAAGGCGGTGTACGCCTCCGTGAACGACTGCAGGGCGTTGATGCTGTCCACGATGAACAGGAAGAACAGGGTGGGACTGATCATCGGCACGGTGATGCGCAGCGTGCGCTTCCACCAGCCGGCCCCGTCGACGACGGCGGAGTCGTACAGCTCCTGGGGGACGCCGCGCAGCGCGGCCAGGATGATGACCACCGACGAGCCGACGGTCCACAGGCTCATCAGCACCAGGCCGGGCTTGACCCAGTCGGGGTCGGTGGTCCACGCGGGCCCGTCGATGCCGAAGATGCCGAGGAAGCCGTTGATCAGGCCGCTCTGCCCGTTGAACAGCATCAGCAGCAGGATGCCGACGGCGACCGGCGGCGTCATCTTGGGCAGGAAGAACGCCGTGCGGAAGAAGCCGGTGGCCTTGGTGGCGCTGTTGAGCAGCAGCGCCAGGCCCAGGGAGACGACCAGCTGGGCCGGGACCGACATCACCATGAAGATGAACGTGTTCCTGAGCGCCAGCCCGACCTTGGGATCCTCGAAGAGGGTCCGGTAGTTGTCGAGCCCGACGAACGACGGGTCGTTGATCACGTCGTAGTCGGTCAGCGACAGGTAGGCGCTGTTGATGACGGGCCACGCGGTGAAGATCAGGAAGCCGAGGATCCACGGGCTGATGAACAGCAGCGCCGCCCGGGTCTCGACGAACCGCATGGACGACCTGATCGAGGGCCGGGAGTGGGAGCGGGAGCGGGGCATCTCAGTTCGTACGCTTCGTCCAGCCGGCCCATGCCTCGTCGAGCGCCTTCTGAGCGTCCTGCTGGGCCTTGTCGAGCGCGGCCTTCGGCTCGTCCTGGCCGTTGAGCACGCGGTTCACGGCGCCCTGCCAGGCGTCCTTGAACTCCTTGTCGGCCGGGTTGGCGGGAAGGCTGAAGGTGTTCTCGTTGGCCTCGTAGACGGCCTTGACGCCCGCGTCCCAGGGCTCGCCGCCCGAGGTGAGCATCTTCTCGATCTCCGCGTCGGCCTTGACGTTGCCGGTGAGCACGCCGGTGAAGGGCTTGCCTTCGGCCTTGCGCTTGTCCAGGCGGGCCTGGGCGGCGGCCTTCCAGGTGTCCACGAGCGTCATGGTCTTGGCGAAGCGGCAGGCGGCGCCGGGGTTCTTGGAGCCCTTGGGGATGGCCCACGACGAGCCGGAGGAGTAGGCCAGGGGCCGGCCCTGCGGAGTGCGGAAGGTGTCGAAGACCAGGGACGCCTTGGGCGAGACGTCGTTGAGGACGTTGACGTACCACTGCTCCATCGCCATGGCGCCCAGCTCGTTCTTGGCGAACTGGTTGCCCTTGCCGAAGAAGTCGGCGGAGTCGCGCGCGGCCTTGACCTTGGCGAAGCCGCCCTGCGCGTCGTAGATGCCGACGGCGAACTCCAGCGCCTTGACCACGGCGGGGTTGTTGAGCTGGGCGGTCCTGCCGTCGGCCGACAGCAGGTCGGCGCCGTTGGCCTTGGCCCACAGCGGCAGGAACTCCGGCAGCTTGCTGTCGTAGCCGATCACCTTGAGCTTGCCGCCGGGGGTCTTGACCAGTTTCTCGGCCGCGGCGGCGATCTTGCTCCAGTCGGAGCCGTTGACGTCCTCGATCGTCAGCCCGGCCTCCTTGAGCAGGTCGCCGTTGGCCATGGTGATCTGGACCTGGTTGAACTCGGGAACGGCCCAGATCTGCTCGCCGAACGTCACCTGGCCGAGCGCGTTCTCGTTGTACATCGAGGTGTCGATCGACTCGCCCTTGATGCACTCGGTCAGCGGCATGATCGCGCCGCGTGAGGCGAAGGTGCCGATCTGGTCGCGGTTGGCGTAGATGACGTCCGGCGGGTCGCCGGCGGCGACGGCGGACAGGAACTGCTGGATGTCGAGGTCACCCTCGATCAGCTTGATCTTCGCGCCGCCGAGGGCCTTCTCGGCCAGGTCGACGCGGGTCGTCCCGATCTCGTCGGTCGCGCCGAAGCCCATCACGGAGATGGAGCCGCTGAACGTGGCACCGGGGTTGAACTGGCCGGCCGACGGGGTCGGGGCGGCGCCGCCACCGGTGCCCTTGGCACACGAGGTGAGGGCCAGCGCCAGCGACACCGACACGACGGACCAGCGGACGAGGGGGGATCTCATGGGGTTTTCGCCTCCACACTGAGCAAGCGGGGCATCAGGCATGCTGATGACGGCCACGTGGCGCCAGGCCAGTGTGGCAACGTTCACACATCTGAGAACGTACCCATACCGCTGAAATCCCGTCAACCACTCACATCACTGCGTTTCTGTGTCGTTAGCGACAAGAGCGGGTGTGGGACGCCCGCCCAAATGCCCGCAAACCCCTACGAGACAGCCCGATAAAGCACAAAGGGCCCGGCCTGGGGAGGCCGGGCCCTCGGAGGAGAAAGGTGTCAGTGGTCGGCGGCCTTCTCCGAGCCGACGCCGGTGAGGGAGCGGACCTCGATCTCGGCGTACTTGGCGGCGTTGTACTCCTTGCTCATGATCGTGCCCAGCCAGCCGCAGAGGAAGCCGAGCGGGATGGAGACGATGCCCGGGTTGCTCAGCGGGAACCAGGAGAAGTCGGCGTCCTTGAACAGCGCAGCAGGACCCCCGGAGACCACCGGCGAGAAGATCACCAGCACCAGGGCGGACAGCAGGCCGCCGTAGATGGCGCTGACCGCGCCGGAGGTGTTGAACCTCTTCCAGAACAGGCTGTAGAGGATCGCCGGCAGGTTGCCCGAGGCGGCGACGGCGAACGCCAGCGCCACCAGGAAGGCGACGTTCTGGCTCTGCGCCAGGATGCTCAGGCCGATGGCGATGGCGCCGATCACCAGGGCGGAGATCCTGGCCACCACGACCTCCTGCCGCTCGCTGGCCTGGCCGCGCCGGAAGACGTGCGCGTACAGGTCGTGGGCGAAGCTGGAGGAGGAGGCGAGCGTGAGCCCGGCCACCACCGCGAGGATCGTGGCGAAGGCGACGGCGCCGATGAAGGCCAGCAGGATCGTGCCGCCCACAGAGCCGAAGATCTCCTCACCGATCCGCAACGCGAGCAGCGGCGCCGCCGTGTTGCCTCCCGGGTCGCCGGCGACGATCTCCTCCCGGCCGACCAGGGCCGCCGCGCCGAAGCCGAGCACCAGCGTGAGCAGGTAGAACACGCCGATGATGCCGATGCCCCACAGCACGGACTTGCGGGCGTCCTTGGCGGTGGGGACGGTGTAGAAGCGGATGAGGATGTGCGGCAGGCCGGCCGTGCCGAGCACCAGGGCGAGACCGAGGCTGATCAGGTCGATCTTGCCCGCGAGGCCCTGCGCCTCGGTACCGTACTTCAGGCCAGGAACGAGGAAGCTGCCGGTGTTGCCCGACGGGCCGCTCGTCGTGGCCGCCTGGCTCAGCAGCGCCGACAGGTTGAAGCCGAACTTGCCCAGCACCAGCAGCGTCACCAGGGCGGCGCCGGTCATCAGCAGCACGGCCTTGACGATCTGCACCCAGGTGGTGCCCTTCATGCCGCCGAACACGACGTACACGATCATCAGCGCGCCGACGCCGACGATCGTCCAGAGCTTGCCCGCCTCCGACTCGATGCCGAGCAGCAGGCCGACCAGGGCGCCCGCGCCGACCATCTGGGCCAGCAGGTAGAAGATGCTGACGACGATCGTGGACACGCCGGCGGCGGTGCGCACCGGGCGCGGGCTCATCCGGAAGGCGAGCACGTCGGCCATGGTGAACTTGCCGGAGTTGCGCATCAGCTCGGCCACCAGCAGCAGCGCGACCAGCCACGCCACCAGGAACCCGATCGAGTACAGGAACCCGTCGTAGCCCGACAGGGCGATGATGCCGGCGATGCCGAGGAAGGAGGCGGCCGACATGTAGTCGCCGCCGATCGCCAGGCCGTTCTGCGCGCCGCTGAACGACCGGCCGCCCGCGTAGTAGTCGGCGGCCGTCTTGGTCTGCCGGCTCGCCCAGACGGTGATCCCCAGCGTGGCGGCGACGAACGTGAGGAAGAGGATCATCCCCAGGGTGGTCGAGCTCACTTCGACTTCTCCTCAACCTCGTGGCGGAGCTTGTCGGCGATCGGGTCGAGCGACTTCTCCGCGTGCCTGGAGTACGCCCACGCGATGAGGAAGGTGGAGACGAACTGCAGCAGGCCCAGGACGAGCCCCACGTTGATGTCGCCCCACAACTTGATCCCCATGAAGTCGCGCGCCCATCCCGACAGCACCACGTACAGCAGGTACCACGCGAGGAACGCGACGGTCATGGGAAAGGTCCAGCGGCGGAAGCGCCTCTTCAGGTCCTGGAACTCATCGCTCCCCTGCACTTGTTCATAAACCGATGCGTCATGTTCTTTGGTCGTCACGAGCCCTCCACTGTGATGCGGATCACGCCCAACGTAAGAGCGCAACCTACCGGTCGTGGAGATACATGGCCGAGTTGTTCGGCGAGCCGCCGCCGTCCGGCGCTTAGGTGGGAATGGCCTGCGGTGAAAGGTCCGTATGGCGCGGTGAGCGGTTGGCTTTCCCTTTCACCCCTTTACGGCCCCAGCGGTGAGCCCCTCGACGATGTACCGCCGGATCGCGGCGAAGAGCACCAGCGTCGGCAGCACGGAGATCACCGTGGCCGCCGCCATCGAGCCCCAGTCGATGTCGTACTGGGTGATGAAGGAGTTCATGGCGACCGGGATGGTCTTGGCGTCCTCGCTGTCGATGAAGGTGATCGCCAGGAACAACTCGTTCCAGCACTGCACGAACGCGAAGATGAACGTGGCCGCGATGCCCGGCAGCATGACCGGGATCACCACCCGGACCATCGCCACCAGCCGCGAGGCGCCGTCCACCTGGGCGGCCTCCTCCAGCGCGACCGGCACCCGCTCGTAGAAGCCGCGCATGATGATCGTGGCGAACGGCACCAGCATCGCCACGTACACCAGCATCAGCCCGGACAGCCGGTTGAGCAGGTCGAGATCCGACATGAGCAGGTAGAGCGGCCCGAGCGCGATGAACAGCGGGATCATCTGCGTGACGAGGAACGCCAGCATCACCGCTCCCCTGCCGGGAAAGGCGAAGCGGGCCAGCGTGTAGCCGCCCAGCACGCCGACGGCGGTCACCACCCCGGCCGAGACGAGCGAGACGATCAGGCTGTTCATCAGGTAGACGCCGAAGTCGGCGAAGGAGAACAGCTCCTCGTAGTGCTCGAACGTCACCTCGCCCGGCCAGTACTTCAGCGGCATCGAGAAGATCTCGGCCTTGGGCTTGAGCGAGGTGACGAGGATCCAGTAGAGCGGGAACAGGGTGATCAGCAACCAGGCGCCCAGCACGACGGCCTTCACCGCGGTCGCGACGTGTCTCATCGTGCCGTTCACCGTGCCGTTCACCGGGCCTTCTCGAATCGGGTGGCGTTGAGGTAGAAGACGCTGAAGGCGAGCAGCAGGCCGAGCACGAGCAGGCCGACCGCGCCCGCACGGCCGTAGTCGCCGCCGATGACCTGCTGGATGAGGAACGTCGTGATGATGTCGGTGCTGCCCGCGGGGCCGCCGCCGGTCATCGAGTAGATGAGGTCGGGGAAGTTCAGGATCCAGATGATCCGCAGCAGCACGATCAGGGCCAGCGTGGGCCGGATGTGCGGCAGCGTCACGTGCCAGAACTGCCGCAGGCGGGAGGCGCCGTCCACCGACGCCGCCTCGTAGAGCTCGCGGGGCACCGACTGCAGCGCGGCCATGATCATGATGGCGAAGAACGTGACGCCGTACCAGATGTTGGCCACGATCACCGAGGTCATCGCCCAGCCCGGGGTGGCGAGGAAGCCGATGCGCTCGTCGATGAGGCCCGCCTTGAGCAGCAGGTCGTTGATCACGCCGAACTGGCCGTTGAACATCCACCGCCACAGCAGCCCGATGAGGAACCCCGACATGGCCCACGGGAAGAACACCCACGCCTGGTAGAGGCCGCGGCCGCGGAAGTGCCTGCGCAGCAGCAGCGCCAGCCCGAAGCCGAGGAAGAACTGGAAGAACAGCGACACGACCACCCACGTGCCGGTGTTGCGCAGCGCCGTCCAGAACCGGTCCTCGGCCAGCACGGCCCGGAAGTTCTCCAGGCCGGCGAACGGGGTCGAGGTCAGGTCGAACAGGTTGTAGCGCTGGAAGGCGATCACCGCGCCGCGGATCATCGGGTAGTACGTGAACAGCGCCACGAACACCACGCCGGGCAGCAGGCACAGCAGGATGAACCGTGCCCTGCGGATCGTGAAGGTGCGTCCCGCGGCGGTGCGTGCCGTGCTCAAGAGACCTTCTTCGCCTGGTCCGTCCAGAAGGCGTCCCACGACTTGAGCACCTCGGCGACCGTTTTCTTGCCGGTGATCAGCGCCTGGATGTCACGGTCGGAGTCGACGGTGAACTGGCTCCAGCCCGGATAGTCCACCGGCCGGATCGTGATGACCTGCTTGGGGTCCTGCTGCGCCTCCAGGTACGCCTTCCACGCGCCCTGCGAGAACTGCGGGTCGTTCTGGGCCTGCTTCGAGATCGGGATGAGCGAGTTGCCCTTGGCGAAGGCGATGCTCTGCTCGGACTCCGACAGGAACTGCACCAGCTTGACCGCCTCCTTCGGGTGCTCGCTGAAGGAGGTCGCGCCCCATCCCGCGTAGCCGACGGGCTGGAAGGCGTAGCCGGTGGGGCCCTTGGGGATGGGGGCGGTGGACCAGGCCGTGACGCCGCTCTCCTCCACCGACTTGATCACCTCCGGGTCCTGGATGAGCATGCCGGTGACGCCCGAGGTGAAGCCCTGCACCATCTCGGGGAAGCCCCACGACACCGAGTCGGGCGGTGAGGTCTCCTTGAAGATCTTGACGAAGAGCTCCAGGGCCTCGGCCGCCTCGGGCGTGGAGAAGATGGTGCTCTTGTCCTTCAGGAAGAAGGACTTCTCGGGGTCGAGCTTCTCGCCGTTGTACGCGCTGATCATCATGACCGCGTAGTCGGCGCCGCCCTTGCCACCCCTGAACGAGTAGCCGAACCGGTCGCCCGTGGTCATCTTCCTGCCGGCCTCGTAGAGCTCCTGCCACGTGGCCGGCGGCCGGCTCATGCCCCAGTCCGTACGGTAGAACAGCGTGCGCTGGTAGAACCCGTACGGGATGAGGTAGGGCTTGCCGCCGACCTCGACCGCCTTCTTCTGGGCCAGCTCGGTCAGGTCGGACCAGCCGGACCAGCCGGTGGTGGGCAGCTCGGCCAGCCAGCCGTTGTTGGAGAACGACTTGGCCGTGTGGTCGCGGACCTCCAGCACGTCCAGGTCCTTCTTGGTCTGGAGGATCTGCAGGATCTTCTGGTCGGCGCTGTCGAGCGGGGGCGAGATCAGCTCCACCTCGATGCCGGGGTTGGCCTCCTCGAAGTCGGCGATCAGCTTCTTGATCAGTTTCGTGCGGTCGGGGCTGGTCAGGCTCTCGATCATGCGCAGCCGTACCTCTCCCGAGGACGAGCCGGAGCCGCAGCCCGCGAGCACCAGCGTGACGGCGACCGAGGCCGCCAGGAGGGGGGTTTTCATGGCAGGTCTCCCGCGTGTTTAGACAGCGCTGTCAGTCACGCTATGGTCAGCCGCGTTCAGCGGTCAATCGCCGGTGCCCATGTGCCGGGCGGGTCCGCCTTCAGGCGAGGGAATCCCCCAGGGCCTGGCCGAGATCCTTGATCAGCTCGTCGGCGGGCTCCAGGCCGACCGAGAGCCGGACGAGCCCGACGGGGATGCCCATGGTGGCGCGTACGCTCTCCTCCGTGGAGAGCGCGGGTGCGTTCACCAGGCTCTCGAAGCCTCCCCACGACACGCCAATCCTGAAATATCGCAATCTATCGAGGAAACCAGCGACCTCCTGAGGCGAGTCCGTGTTCAGCACCAGGCTGAAGAGGCTGGAGAACCCCGACATCTGCCGAAGCGCGATCGCGTGGCCGGGATGCGACGGCAACCCCGGGTGGTTCACCTCCCGCACGGCCGGATGCTCCTCCAGGAAGGCCGCCACCGCCAGCCCCCGCTCCTGGTGCGCCGCCATCCGCACGGGCAGCGTCCGCAGCCCCTTGATCACCTTGGCCGCGTCGTGCGGCGACATGGCGGCGCCGTAAAGCTGGTACTCGGTCAGCGCCAGCGGCCGGATCAGGCGCGACGGCCCCACGACGACGCCGCCCACCAGGTCGCTGTGCCCGCCCGCGTACTTCGACAGCGAGTGCACCACCAGGTCGACGCCCATGGTCAGCGGCTTCTGGAAGATCGGCGTGGACCAGGTGTTGTCCATCACGCTCACCAGCCCCCGCTCCCGCGCCCACCCGGCCACCTCGGCGATGTCGACCACGGCGTAGGCCATGTACGACGGCGACTCGAAGTAGAGTAGGCGCGTGCTCGCCCTGATAGCGCTGTCACACCCCGCGAGGTCGTCCACGTGCGTATGCGTGACCCCGAATTTCTCCAGATAGCGCAGGAACTGAGTCGTCGGCCCGTAGACCGCGCCCAGCACCAGCACGTGGTCGCCCGCCGACACGAGCGACGAGATCGTCGCCGCGATGGCCCCCATGCCCGAGCCGAAACACTTGGCCCGCTCCCCCCGCTCGAGCGCGGCCAGCTTACGCTGAGCGAGATCGACCGTCGGGTTGGTCCCCCGCCAGTAGACGTAGCGCTCGTCCTCGTTCCTGACCGCCTCGCCGAGCTCCTCCGCCGTCGCGAACGCGAACAACGAGTTCTCGAACACCGGCGGGTTGACCGCGCCCAGCATCCACGGCTCGTCCTCACCCAACCGGCCACAGATCCATTCGTCATCCATGGGGGCACACTATGACAGCGAGGGAGCGGACTGAGGAGCCGAGCCCGCGAGCGAACCCGCGCAAGCCGACCATGGCCGACGTGGCCAGGCACGCGGGCGTCAGCCTCAAGACCGTTTCCCGGGTCGTCAACCAGGAGCCGCACGTCAGGGCGTCGCTGCGGCAGCGGGTGCAGACCTCCATCAGCACGCTCGGCTACCGCCGCAACGAGGCCGCCGCCCGCCTGGCCAGGGGCGCGACCATGCTGACGCTCGGGCTGGTGATGGAGAACATCTCCAACGAGTTCTACTCCCGCCTGGCCGCCGCGGTCGAGGCCGCCGCGGCGGAGCACGAGGCGCTGGTGGTGTTCGGCTCGTACGAGGAGAGCCCCGACAAGGAACGCATGCTGATCGAGTCCATGTACACGCGCGGCGTCGACTCCCTCATCGTCGTCCCGTCGGCGGCCGACCACGCCTGGCTGGCCGGGCACGCGAGCCTCACCACGGTCTTCGTCGACCGCGTGCCCTCAGGCCTGGAGGCGGCCGACGTCGTCATGCTCGACGACGTGCGCGGCGGCCGGGCGGCGACCGAGCACCTGCTCGCCGGCGGTCACCGCCGGATCGGCCTGATCTCCGACGACGACGGCCTCAGCTCCGTGCACGACCGCGCGACCGGCTACCGCCAGGCGCTGCGCGCCGCCGGGGTGCGGGCCGACGACGCGCTCGTGGTGCGGGGGGTGTTCGACCCGCGGCGGGTGTCGTACGAGGTCGGCAGGCTCCTCGACCTGGCCGACCCCCCGACGGCCCTGTTCGCCACCAACAACCGGGCCGCGATCGGCATCCTGCACGCGCTGCGCGAGCGGCCCGAGCGGCCCGCGTACGTGGGGTTCGACGACTTCGCGCTGGCCGGCGTCTTCAACCCCGGGGTGACGGTGGTCCGCTACGACGTCACCCGCCTGGCCCGCAGCGCCGTCGAGCTCCTGCTGCACCCGTCCCGGGAGCCCCGCAGGGTGAAGGTGCCGGTGGAACTGGTCGCCAGGGGCTCCGGCGAGCTGCCGCCCCCGTGACGGCCGCCTTCACGACGAGCGGGGCCGCCAGTCGCCGCGGTCGAGGTCGAGGTCCTCGGGCGTGTGCAGCCGGACCATCGTCCTGGCCACGCCGAGCGGCACCCGGTCGGGGGTCAGGAACGACACCGACACCATCACCGCGAACGCGATCGGCACCGTCCACGCCGCCGGCTGGGCCAGCAGCGCCCCCGCCGGCCCTTCGAACGGCCCGGCCGTGATCGTGACGAGCACCGCCGCGCAGGCCAGCCCGCCGCCCACGAACAGCCCGGCAAGCGCCCCCGTGGTGCTCAGCCGCCGCCACCAGATGCCCAGCACGAGCAGCGGGCAGAACGACGAGGCCGCCACCGCGAACGCCAGCCCCACCACGTCCGCCACGGGCAGCGCCCGCGCCCACAACGCCAGCGCCAGCGGCACCGCCACCGCCATCAGCGTGGCGATCCTGAACGAGCGCACCCCGCCCTTGAGCAGGTCCTGCGCGATCACGCCCGCCACGGACACGGTCAGCCCCGACGAGGTGGACAGGAACGCCGCGAACGCCCCCGCCGTGACGAGCGCCGTCAGCAGGTCGCCCAGCGAGCCGCCGATCATGCGGGAGGGCAGGGTGAGCACGACCGCGTCCGTACGCACCAGGTCGGGCGCGTAGATGCGGCCCAGCCACCCGTACACGGCGGGCAGCAGGTAGAACGCGCCGAGCAGCGTCAGCACCACCAGCGTCGTGCGGCGCGCGGCCCGCCCGTCGGGATTGGTGTAGAACCGCACGAGCACGTGCGGCAGCCCCATGGTGCCGAGGAAGGTGGCCAGGATCAGCGAGTACGTCGTGTACACCCCGTACTCCTTGCCGCCGCCCAGCGGCACCTGCCAGGTGGCCGCGTCCAGCGCGGTGACCCCGGGGGCGCCGTCGGCCTTCCACGCCATCAGCAGGAACACCAGCGGCACGGCCAGCGCGGTCAGCTTGAGCCAGTACTGGAACGCCTGCACGAACGTGATCGACCGCATGCCTCCCGACAGCACGTTCACCGCGACGACGCCCGCGACCAGCAGCCCGCCGGCCCACACGGGCGCGCCGGTGATGGTCCGCAACACCAGGCCCGCGCTCTGGAACTGCGGCATCAGGTAGAGCCCGCCGATCAGCACGACGAGCACGCTCGCGGTGCGGCGCACGGTCATCGACTCGAGCCTGGCCTCGGCGAAGTCCGGCAGCGTGTACGCTCCCGAGCGCCGCAGCGGCGCCGACACCAGCACCAGCAGCACCAGGTAACCCCCGGTCCAGCCGACGGGCAGCCAGAGCATGTCCACGCCGAAGGACAGGATGAGCCCGGCGATCCCGAGGAAGGAGGCCGCCGACAGGTATTCGCCGCCGATGGCGGAGGCGTTCCAGAGCGGGCTGACCGTACGGGAGGCGACGTAGAAGTCGGAGGTGGTGCGCGAGACCCTGATCCCGAACGCTCCGATGAGGATGGCCGCGACCACGACCACCAGCACCGCCGTCAGGCTCATGGGCCCGGCTCCGCCCCGGGGGCGCCCCGGCTCATCGGCGTTCGACCAGTTCGGCGAAGTGGCGTTCGTTGCGCTCCGCCTGCCGCACGTACAACCAGGCGCCGATGACGAAGGCCGGGTAGATCAGGCCCGCCAGCACCGCCCACGCGAGCGGCACGCCCAGCAGGCGCACCTCGCTCAGGTCGGGGATCAGCAGGAACAGCAGCGGCAGCCCGCCGATCACGCAGGCCAGCACCGTGCACACGAACAGCGCCAGCCTGAACTGGGTGCGCAGCAGCGAGCGCATGTAGACCTCGCCGAGCCGGGTCTGCTCGTCGATCTCCAGGGTTGCCGGGTAGCGGGGCCGGCGGGCGGCGGCGGTGCGCGGGCTCGTCACGGTGACCCGCCGCGAGATGTTCTCCCGCGACAGGGAGGTCCTGCGGACCGGGCGGGATTCCTGACGGCGGGGCTCCTGGCTCACTCGGGCCTGCCCTTCCTGGCGCGGCGCACCAGCAGGTCGCGCAGCTCGCGCGTGTGGCGGCGGCTGACCGGGATCTCGGTGTCGCCGACCCGGACCGTGCACTTGCCCGAGTCGATGTGCAGTTCCTCGATGTGCTTGACGGCCACCAGGTGGCTGCGGTGCACCCGCATGAACCCGGCCGAGGCCCACCGTTCCTCCAGGGTGGCCAGCGGGATGCGCACGAGGTGACTGCCCCCGGCCGTGTGCAGCCGCGCGTAGTCGCCCTGCGCCTCCACGTAGATGACGTCGGCGCTGGACACGAACCGCGTGACCCCGCCCAGCTCGACCGGGATCGTGTCCGACTCGCCGCCCTCCACGGGCACGTCGGCCGACACCGCCACGCGCCTGATCGCCTCGGCCAGCCGTTCCGGCCGGACGGGCTTGAGCAGGTAGTCCTCCGCCTTGATCTCGAACGCGTCCACCGCGTGCTCCTCGTACGCCGTCACGAACACCACCCGCGGCGGGTTCGCGAACTGCGACAGCAGCCGCCCGAGCACCACGCCGTCGAGCCCGCGCATCCGGATGTCGAGGAACACCGCGTCGATCGGCCTGCCGTCGGCGATGGCCCGGTCCAGCAGGCGCAGCGCCGCCGCGCCGTCCCGCGCGGTGGCCACCTCGCCGATGCGGGGATCGGCGCGGAGGAGGTAGGACAGGTCTTCGAGGGCCGGCAGCTCATCATCGACCGCGAGGACCCGTAGTTGTGCCATAGACAGTGATAAAACCGACAAGGAAGAGCGAGGTCAACGGGCAGAGACGCCTGGGTGATATTTCGGCAACCTGATGTTGACCTTGGTGCCCGCGCCGCTGCCGGTCTCGACGGCCAGGCCGTACTCGTCGCCGTACACGTGGCGCAGCCGCTCGTCCACGTTCGCCAGCCCGACGCCGCCCTTGGGAGCGATGTCACCTGCGAGGATGCGGCGCAGCCTGTCGGGGTCCATGCCGAGCCCGTCGTCCTCGACGCTGATGCGGCACTCGGCGCCGGCGTCCTCGGCGATGATCGTGATGCGGCCGACGCCGTTGCGGCTCTCCAGGCCGTGCCTGACGGCGTTCTCGACCAGCGGCTGCAGGCACAGGAACGGCACCGCGACCGGCAGCACCTCGGGGGCGATGCGGAGCGTGACCTGGAGCTGGTCACCGAACCTGGCCCGCTCCAGGATCAGGTAGCGGTCGATCGAGCGCAGCTCCTCCGCGAGCGTGGTGAACTCGCCGTGCCGGCGGAAGGAGTAGCGGGTGAAGTCGGCGAACTCCAGCAGCAGTTCCCTGGCCCGTTCGGGGTCGGTGCGGACGAAGGAGGCGATCGTGGTCAGGGAGTTGTAGATGAAGTGCGGGGAGATCTGCGCCCGCAGCGCCCGCACCTCGGCCTCCATGAGCAGCGTGCGCGAGCGGTCCAGCTCGGCCAGCTCCAGCTGCGAGTCGACCCAGCCGGCCACCTCCTGCGCGGCCCTGACCAGCCCGGCCGAGGCGCTCTGCCCGTAGGCGGCCAGCGTGCCGACCACGCGGTCGTCGGTCGTGAGCGGCACGACCACGGCCTGCCTGATCGGGCATTCGAGCAGGTCGCACTCGATGGTCAGCACCTGGGTGCGGCCGTCCTGGAGGGTCGCCGCCGCGTGCTCGAAGGCCGCGTCGGCGTGGTGGTCGTCGCCCGCGCCGTCGTAGACGAGCAGCCGCTCGCCGTCGGTGATCGCGACGGCGGCGGAGCCGAGCAGGGCACGCAGGTGCCGCGAGGCGCGCTCGGCGCCGTCGGCGGTCAGACCGGCCCGCAGCGGCGGCCCGGCCAGGGAGGCGGTGTGCAGGGTCTCGAACGTGGCCCGCTCCGCAGGGCTGGTGCCCAGCTCTCTGCGGCCCCGCATGACCCGCCACAACACGATCGCGGGCACGCTGACGATCACGGCCACGACGGCGACCCCGACGAGGTATTCCACGCGGCCTGAGCTTACTCAGGCGCGCCGCAGGGCGGCGGCGATCGCGTCGGCGTAGGAGGCGGCCTCCTCCGCGGAGGCGTATTTCGTCCGCGGCCAGAAGAAGCCCCGCAGGCCGTCCTTCCGGTTGCGCGGCACCACGTGCACGTGCAGGTGGGCCACGCTCTGGCTGATGCGGTTGTTCATGGCGACGAACGTCCCGCCGGCCTGGAGCCCTTCCTCCACCGCCCCCGCCACGGCGCGCACCCGTTCGAAGAACGGGCCCACGTCGGCGAGGTCGGTGAGCGTCTCGACGTGGACCCTGGGCACGACCAGCACGTGGCCCTTGAAGACGGGGCGCGCGTCGAGGAAGGAGACGGTCACGTCGTCGGAGTGCACGACGTGGGCCGGCCGCTCACCCGCGACGATCTCGCAGAACAGGTCGGCGCTCACCGGCCGGCCCGGTCCGCGAACGCCGTCCAGCTCGTCATGTTGGGGCCCGACCACTCCGCGGGCGCGTGCAGGAACCGCTCGCCCGCCCGCTCGCTCACCTGCTCGCTCAGCCGCCGCGGCGCCTCGGCCACCTTGGCGCCCCTGCAGTGGTAGACCAGCCCGCCTCCGCGCCGCCCCATCGCCATCCAGGGCAGCCACGGCGAGACCCGGCACCACGAGAACACGCACGGCACGCCGGGCGCGCCGGAGTCGAGGTCTTCCGCGGCGGCGAAGAACTGGAACAACTCCATCGCGCGGTACGTGTCGCTCGCGGAGTTGTCCGGATAGTCGGCGACCTTGAGCGGCGAGGGGTAGGCCAGCCGGATGTCGACGTTGTAGACCACCTGGTCGCCGAGGCGCGTCTCCGGCACCGGGTAGCCGCCGAGCCGCTGGTTGACCGGGTCGTTGAAGACGTGCTGCACCTCGACCGACCGCCCGGTCAGCGGGTTGTCCCAGGTGTCGAGCACCTGGCGGGTCTTCGGGTCGAGGTAGAGGGCGGCCTCCCTGGTCAGCAGCTGCCAGCCGCCGTCGGCCCGCACCGCCCTGGCCACGTTGAGCCCTTCGAACCCGAACAGGTGGTGGGGGCCGTCGTCGTCCTGCCACCCGTAGACGTCGCCGGTCCAGTAGGAGATCGTCTCCGCCCCGTCGGCGGACGCGCGCACCCGGATGAAGTCCATGATCTGGAGCCTAGCCCGTCCTTTTTCGCGACATGGTGTTGCTATGTTGGGGACATGGTGTCGCTAACTGAGCGGACCCGGCAGAGCTGGCTCCCCCTCTTCGTGCTCGGCGTCGGCATGTCGATGATCATCATCGACGCGACGATCGTGAACGTGGCCGTTCCCGCGATCATGGCCGACCTCGGGCTCGCGGCCACCGACGTCGAGTGGGTGAACTCGATCTACTCGCTGTCGTTCGCCGCCCTGCTCATCCCGCTCAGCCGCATGGGCGACGCCCGCGGCAGGCGCAGGACGTTCGCCATCGGGCTGATCGTGTCCCTGGCCGCCAGCATGCTGGCCGCCGCGGCGGGCAGCGGTGCGCTCCTCATCGGAGCGCGGGTGCTCCAGGGCGTGGGCGCCTCCATGGTGGTGCCGATGACCCTCGCGATCATCAACGCGCTCTACACCGGCCCGCGCAGAACCGTCGCGTTCGCCGTGTGGGGCTCCATCATCGGCGGCATGGCCGCGCTCGGGCCGCTGCTCGGCGGCTGGGTCGTGACCGACTTCGGGTGGCGCTGGGCGTTCTGGGTGAACCTGCCGATC
This sequence comes from Nonomuraea sp. NPDC049378, assembly GCF_055586745.1. NCBI lineage: Bacteria > Bacillati > Actinomycetota > Actinomycetes > Streptosporangiales > Streptosporangiaceae > Nonomuraea > Nonomuraea sp. NPDC049378. Next base: position 349,526 of record NZ_JBVJHP010000004.1, on the reverse strand, counting down.
GGCCTGCTGGTCCTGCTCGGCACGGTCAAAGTGCCCGAGTCGAAGGACCCGGGAGCGGGCGGCGCCGACGTGCCAGGCGTGCTGCTGTCGGTGCTCGGCACGTCGGCGCTCGTGTTCGGGCTGATCGAGGGCCAGCGGTACGGCTGGTTCACGCCCGCCGGCGATCCGGGCCCCGCCTGGCCGTTCGACGGCCTGTCGCCGATCCCGTTCGCGTTCGGGCTGGCCGCGCTCTCCCTCGCCGCGTTCGTCCTGGTCGAGCGGGCCAGGGCCCGGGCCGGCCGCCCGGTCGTCCTGGACCTGTCGCTGTTCGCCGTCCCCTCCTTCAGGTACGGCGGCGCGGCCGCGATGATCATCACGCTCGGCGAGTTCGGCCTCATCCTCGTGCTGCCGCTGTTCCTGCAGGCGGCCATCGGGTTCACCGCGTTCACAGCCGGCCTGATCATCGCCTCGCTGGCGGCCGGGACGTTCCTGGCCGGCGGCATCGTGCCGAAACTGCCGCTGACGCCCCGGCTCATCGTCCGGCTGGGGCTCACCCTCGAAGCGGCCGCCGCGATCGCGATCGGCCTGGCCGTCTCCCCCTCCCTCGGCCCGTGGACCCTGGTGCCCTGGCTTGTCACGTACGGCGTCGGCGTGGGGTTCGCCTCCGCGCAGCTGCCGAACGTGATGCTGGCCGACGTGCCCGCCCACCAGTCGGGCGCGGCCTCGGGGCTGCAGAGCACCATCCGCCAGCTCGGCGCCGCCATCGGCATCGCGGTGCTCGGCTCGGTGCTGGTCACCGGGCTCGGCGCGGCCATGGCCGACCGCCTCCCCCACGAGCCCGCGCTCGGGCAGGCCGTACGGGAGAGCGGCGGCGCGGCCATCGCGGGGATCAGGAACCCCGCGCAGCACGCCGCCGCCGTCGCGGCCGCCGCCGACGCCACCCGCCGGGTCACCGTCGTCACCGGGATCGTGCTGTTCGCGGGCGTCGGCGCCACCCTGCTGCTGCCCGATACTGGAGGCAGGCGTCGCAAGGAGGAGTGAGTCCGGTGCCGAGGATCAGCGCGGCGACGGTGGCCGACCATCGGGCGGGCCAGCGCGCGGCCCTGCTGGCGGCCGCCATGGAGATCCTGGTGGCCGAGGGCCCCGCGCGGCTCACCCCGGCGGCCGTCGGCGCGCGCGTTGGGCTGGCCCGCTCCAGCGTCTACCGCTATTTCTCCTCGACCTCCGACATCCTCGCCCAGCTCGTCGAGGACGCCATCCCGCGCTGGACCGCCGGGCTGGAGGACGCGGTCTCCCGGGCGAGCGGCCTGGAGGAGCAGGTGCGGGCGTTCGGGGAGGTGACGATGTCGTTCGTGACGAGCCCCGACTACGCGCTGCTGCGCGCGCTGGCCTCCGTCGACCTGCCGCCCGCGTGCCAGGAACGCCTCGACCGGCTCCACGAGACGATGATCGCGCCACTGCGGGGCGTCCTGGCCGAGGCCGGCCACGAGCAGCCCGACCTGGTCGCCCACCTCGGGTGGAGCATCCTCGGCGAAGCCCAGCGCCGGATCGCCGCGGGCGCCGACCCCCACGCCGACGCCGGCACGATCACCGCGACCACGCTCACCGTCCTGTGCCGGGCCCTGCTCCCTCCCGCACCCTGAACGTCACGCCTTCCTGCCTCACCGGGGCAGGGCCACGCGGTTCCGCGCACGCCGCCCCTTCAGCGACCGGAGCCGGGCCGCTCCGTTCCGCGCGCGCCGCCTCATCATCGCCCAGGGCCGGGCCGCCTGTCTCCGCGCGCGCCGCTTCATCATCATCCGGCGCCACAGGAAACCGATCACGGCGCCGATGGCGGCGACGAGCAGCGCGGGCCGCTTCCTCGCCTGCGTGGCGACGTCCCTGGCCTCAGGAGCGCTCTCGCGCACCTTGCCCGCCACGTCCGAAGCCTTGCCCCTGACCGTCGCGGCCGCACCGGCCGCCCGCCCCTTGGCCGTCTCCGCCGCGTGACCCACCTTGCCCTTGGCCGTCTCAGCCGCGTGACCGGCCCTGCCCCTGGCCGTTTCGGCCGCATGGCCCGCCTTGCCCTTGGCCGCCTGCGCGGCATGGCTCGCCCTGGACCTCACGTCGGCCTTGCCCGCCAGCGCGCTGACGGTTTCGCCCAGATCTCTCCGGGTCTTCTGGATGTCCTTACGCACGTCGTCCCCTTCCTCGTCCCCTGCCCCGTCCCCTTCCTCGCCGTCCGCCCCGCTCTCCCCCTTCAGCGACTCCTCCTCCGTCCGCCGGCTCTCCGTGGCCTCGGACCGCTCGTCGGCGATGGGGGCTTCGGGGATGAAGGTCTCGTGTTCCTCACGGGCGGCCTCGGCGTGCCTCGCGTTCTCCGCCGCGCCCGCCCTCGTCGGGGGGACGTTGATGGACTCGCGCTCCGTCGGCGTGCCCACGGTCGCTCTGCGCGCGCCGACGTCTCCTGCGTGTTGCTCCCCGGTGTATCCGGGATCGGTCTCGCTCATCGCCGAGCCTTCTCCTTGACCATGTCGATGTCGGCCCTGACACTCGCGAAGGTTTCCCCCGGGACCGGCGGGCCGGCTCGTTTCACCTGTTTCCTGCCAGTCAGGCCGAGTACGGCGGCGACGACGAACAGGACCACCGCGACGATCGCGGCGGCCACCCAGCCGGGCAGGACAAGGGCGAGCAGCATGATGACGGCGGCCACGAGGGCGCCGGCGCCGAACAGCGCGGTCACGCCCGCCGCGCCGAACAGCCCCGCGCCGAACCCCGCGTGCCTGCCCTTCTCCCGGAGCTCGATCCTGGCCAGGCGCAGTTCGTCCTTGACCAGCCGGGAGACCTGCTCGGAGAGGTCGTTGACCAGCTTGTGGGTGTCGTTCACGACGATCGCCTCCTCCGCTGCGGAAGGCGACTACCCAGACAACCGGCCTTCTATCACGCGCCGATGGCGCGCGGGACTAGCGCCTGGCGGCCTTGAGGACGAAGCGCAGGACGGACACCACGGGGTCGTTCTTGTCGGCCTCGCACCAGTTGCCCGGCTGCTTCGGCTTGCTCCACGGGGACGGGAGCTCGCACGAGGGAGCCTGCGGCTTGGGACGCTCGCACCACGATCCGGGAGGGTTCATACCTCCATGCTACGCGCGCATGTCCGCGTCCACGCGGCCGAACCGACGCGTCATGCCGCACGGGCGGGGCCGCGTACGCGATCCACGGGCGCGGCTCCGTGGCGGGTGCCGCGATGCGGGCGGGCGGCCCACGGGGCGCGATGCGGGCGGGCTGCCCACGGCGGCGGCGGTAACCTGCCAGGGTGCGGGTACACGGAGTTTGGGCCGGCGACGGGCTCGCCTTCTGGGCCGAGACCACGACCCAGGACGAGCGCACGAGCCAGGGTGCGGAGCGGGGTGCGGGGCGGGGCGGGGGATGGGGTGCGGGGCGGGAGACGGCGCCGCGTGCGCATCCGCACGCCGCTTCCTGGGCCGTGGTCGCCGCCGCCCTCGGGCTCGACGACCCGCCGTCGCGGACGCTGGCGCTGCTCCTGCCCGGCTCGGCCAGAGAGCCCCTGCCCTCGCCGGAGACCGGGCGGCTGGCGGAGGTGACCCGGCCACGGCTGCGGCTCTGGCAGGTTCCCGCCGTGGTGCCACCCGCCGCCGTGGCCCTGCCGATGCTGGACGGGCACGCGGGCACCGCGACCCTGCGCCACTGGAGCGCCGTCGCCGCCTTCGCCCGCGACCTGGTACGCCGGGGCCGGGTCATCCCCAGGCTCATCCCCGCTCATGGCATGGCTCGGGCGGCGTGGTGGCCGGTGGTGACAGGGGTGGATGCCGGATATTTCCGGGAGCTGGCGCTGGCGATGCCGCCCGCCTGCCGCACCTCCCGTACCGAACGGCCCTCCGCGGACGTCCTGCGCGAGGCGCTCGAAACGTTCACCGACGCGCTGGTCAGACAGACGCTGGCCGAACCTCTCACCACAGGGCCTGTCACCACAGGGCCTGTCACCACAGGGCCTGTCACCACAGGGCCCCTCACCACAGGGCCGCGCGAGCGCTGGCTGGCCGCGCTGACCGGCGGCGATCCGGCCTGTCCCGACGTGCCCGACCTGCGGCAAGAGCTTGAGAAGTGGCACGACGCGGTGACGACCGCCGAGGGCGCGGCGCGGGTGTGCTTCCGCCTCCTGGAGCCCGCCGGCACCCACGCCGGCACTGATGACAGGACCTCCGGAACTGACGGCGAGGCCGATGACAGGGCCGGCGGGTGGCGGGTCGAGCTGGCGTTGCAGGCCGCCGACGACCCCAGCCTGTACGTTCCCGCCGCCCAGGTGTGGCGCGAGGGCGGGCCCGCCGGGTTCCCGGGGAAACCGCAACGGGAGCTGCTGGCCGGGCTGGGGCGGGCGGTCAGGCTCTATCCCGAACTGGACCGAGCCCTGCGCGTCCCCCAGCCGAGGGAGCTGGCCCTGGACACCGCGGGCGCGTTCGCGTTCCTCAGGCAGGCGGCGCCGCTGTTGCAGGCGGCCGGGTTCGGTGTGCAGCTGCCGCGCTGGGCGGGCCGTACGAAGCTGGGGCTGAAGCTCACCACGAGGACGAAGGCGCAGAAGGCGGCCTCGGCCCAGGGGTTCGGGATGCGGGAGCTGGTCGACTTCCGCATCGACCTGGCGGTGGGCGACGAGTCGATCAGCGAGGCGGAGCTGGCCGAGCTGGCCCGGCTCAAGGTGCCGCTGGTGCGGGTGCGCGGCCAGTGGGTGGAGCTGGACGAGCGGCAGCTCAAGGCGGCGCTCAAGGCCGTCGAGGGCGCCCGTACGGGCGAGGCGAGCGCCGCCGACCTGCTGCGTCACGTCGTGCGGGCCGATGACGACGAGCTGCCGCTGCTGGAGGTCGACGCCGACGGCGTGCTCGGCGACCTGCTGTCCGGGCAGGCCGAGCGGCGGCTGACGCCGCTGGCCACGCCGGCGGGACTGGACGCCGCACTCAGGCCCTACCAGGAGCGGGGCCTGGCCTGGCTGAGCTTCCTGTCGGAGCTGGGCCTGGGCGGCGTGCTGGCCGACGACATGGGGCTGGGCAAGACGATCACCACGCTGGCGCTGCTCGTGCACGAGCGGGCCGCTGCCCCGACGCTGCTGGTGTGCCCGATGTCGCTGGTCGGCAACTGGCAGCGGGAGGCGGCCAGGTTCGCACCCGGGCTGCGCGTCCACGTGCACCACGGCAGCGGCCGAGACCCCGCGGAGATCGAGCACGCCGATCTGGTGATCACCACGTACGGCACCGCCCAGCGCGACCTGGAGACGCTCCGGCGCCACGAATGGCGCAGGGTCGTGTGCGACGAGGCGCAAGCGATCAAGAACAGCGGGACGTTGCAGGCCCAGGCCGTACGGTCGATCCCCACGGGCACCCGGCTGGCGCTGACGGGCACTCCGGTCGAGAACCATCTGGCCGAGCTCTGGTCGATCATGGAGTTCGCCAACCCTGGCCTGCTGGGGCCGCGCACACGGTTCAGGACGAGGTTCCAGGAGCCCATCGAGGCGCGGCAGGACGAGCAGGCGGCCAGGGCGCTCAAGCGGGCGACGGGCCCGTTCATCCTCCGCCGCCTCAAAACCGATAAGTCCATCATTTCCGATTTGCCGGAAAAGCTGGAGATCAAGGAGTGGTGCCCGCTCACCACGGAACAGGCCACGCTCTACCAGGCGGTCGTCGACGACATGCTGGCCAGGATCGACGACAGTGAGGGCATCGAGCGGCGCGGCCTGGTGTTGTCGGCCATGGCCAGGCTCAAGCAGGTCTGCAACCATCCGGCCCACCTGCTCAAGGACGGCTCCCGCCTGTCGGGCAGGTCGGGCAAGCTGGCCCGGTTGGAGCAGCTGTCCGAAGAAATCCTGGCGGAAGGCGAAAAAGCACTGCTTTTCACGCAGTACGCGGAGTTCGGCACCATGCTTCAGCCGTACCTGGCCCAGCGGCTCGGCACGACCGTCCTCTGGCTGCACGGCGGGCTGCCGAAGAAGACCCGAGACCGCCTGGTCGACCGGTTCCAGAACGACGACGAGCCGATGTTGTTCGTGCTCTCGCTCAAGGCGGCCGGCGTCGGCCTCAACCTCACCGCCGCCAACCACGTCGTCCACGTCGACCGCTGGTGGAACCCGGCCGTCGAGGACCAGGCCACCGACCGCGCGTTCCGCATCGGGCAGCGCAAGAACGTGCAGGTGCGCAAGCTCATCTGCGCGGGCACCCTCGAAGAACGCGTCGACCAGATGATCGAGCGCAAGAAGGCCCTGGCCGAGCGGGTGGTCGGGGCCGGCGAGGACTGGCTCACCGACCTGTCCACCGACGAGTTGCGCGAGGTGTTCCGGCTGACGGCGGAGGGGGTGGGCTGAGCATGGTCACGTTCGAGGACTGGTACGACGGCGCCCAGCCGATCAGGGTCGAGGGCGGCATCAAGGCCCGCACGCGGCGGGGCAGCATCGGCTCCACGTGGTGGTCGCGGCGGTTCATCGACATCCTGGAGCGCGTCTGCGACAAGGGACGGCTCTCGCGCGGCCGCGCCTACGCCCGGCAGGGCCAGGTCCTGTCGATCGACCTGGCGGCCGGGGAGGTGCGGGCCGGCGTGCAGGGCTCGCGGCGCGACCCGTACGACGTCGTGATCAGGATCGAGGCGTACGGCGAGTCGCTCTGGGACTCCGTCGAGGAGTCGATCGCGGCGCAGGCCGTGCACCGGGCCAAGCTGCTGGCCGGGGAGATGCCGGCCGAGATCGAGGAGGTGTTCGCCGCGCTCGGGATCGACCTGTTCCCGCGTGACCTCGACATGGACTGCTCGTGCCCCGACTGGGGTTTCCCGTGCAAGCACCTGTCGGCGGTGCTCTATCTGCTGGCCGAGTCGTTCGACGACGACCCGTTCCTGGTGCTGGCCTGGCGCGGGCGCACCCGCGAGCAGCTGCTCGGCTCGCTGGCGGACGACGCCGCGGACGCCACGGTGGTCGCCGGGGTGGACGCGCTGCACGTGGACGACGTGCCGTTCGCCGACCGCCTGGCCGACTTCTACGCGCCCGGCGCGACGGCCCACCGCCCCGAGCGGCGCCCGTCCGCCGCCGCCCCCGACCTCCTCCTGCGCCTCTTCCCGCCGCCCGCCGGCCTGGCGGACCCACTGGAGCCCGCCTACCGGCGCCTGGGCGACGCCTGAAGCCGGGCCGGCGGGGTCAGCTGGCAGGGTCAGGTAGCGCGGTCAGGTAGCGGGGCCGGGCGCCGGCTCAGTTGTCCTCGAACGAGGACGGCACCATGACGCGCACCCCGTTGGGGACCACCCGCAGCCTGATGGGCGTGCGCAGCCGCACCTCGCCGTCGACGTCGGCGGCCATCGGCGGATCGGTCTCCAGGAGCATCTCGCGGCCCGTCACGAACGGCCCCCCTGCGAGGCTGCGCCAGCGCCCGGTGGTCGCCCTGAGCAGGGTCTCGCCCAGCAGCCGCAGCTTCTTGCCCGACCCGAGCTGGTAGGCCACCAGCATGCCGTTGTCGATGCTGATGTCCCTGGCGACCTGCCAGCCCCCGTGGAAGCGGCCGTTGGCGATGTTGAGCTGGTGGGTGAGGAGCTCGTGCCGCTGCCCCTCGACGGTGATGAAGGCGCGGAACGGCGTGTGGCCCGGCAGGATCGTCAGCGCCGTCAGCGGATAGGCGGGACGCCCCACGATGCGCTTGAGCCACGGCTTGACCTTGCCCGCCACCTCGACCGACACCCCGAAGCTGGCCAGGTTGGCGAACGGCCGGTCGTCGGCCAGGCCGAGATCGATGTCGGCCACCTTGCCCGTGTCGAACACCTTGATCGCCCCGGCCAGGTCGAGGGGGAGGCCGAGGCTGCGGGCGAAGTTGTTGGTGGTGCCCAGCGGCAGCACGCCGAGCGCCACGTCGCGGTGGGCCACGTGCCGCACCGCCGAGGAGAGCGTGCCGTCGCCGCCGCCCACGATGAGCAGGTCAGGCTCGGTGGCCAGGGCGGTGTCGAGCAGCTCGCGCAGCCGCTTGGGGTTGTAGACCGACAGCTCCGCCAGCGGCTCGAACCCGAGGTTGTGGATCTGCTCGATCACCTCGAAATAGTGCCGCCGGCCGCGGCGCGAGCGAGTGTTCACCACGACCGCCACCCGGCGATCTCTCCGGATCGCCTCGGTGTGCTCGTCCTTGGTGCGCAGTTCGGTCATGGTCATCAATCGTAAGTGCACAACCCGCTACCTTCGGCCGCCCGCTGAACACGGGCCGGCCGGAGGGGCGGATCGCGGAAGCCGGCCGCTGGCCGCGGCCGGCCGGTTGCGCAGGGCGTGGGGCCGGCCGCTGGGAACGGCCGGCCCCGCAGGTCACTTCTTCGGCGGGACCACCCGGACGATGGCGCCCAGGTTGCCCGGCAGCGGGGTGAGCAGCTGGAACTGCACGCCCAGCGCCTTGCCCTCGTCACCGGGGTCGCCGGTGCCGAGCACCGAGCCCGCGGCCACCTGGCCGTACAGCTCGGTGGCGGGGGTGCCGTCCTGGTGCACCACGCGCGTGGTGTACGCCTGGTCGCCCTTCGACGGCACGACCGCTGAGGCGTCGAAGTCGCGGTAGTACAGCCCGTTGTCGATCAGCTCGATGCCCGGGTACCAGGTCTTCGCGTCGGTGAAGGTCTTGACGCCCTTCTGCGCCTTGAAGTCGGTGCAGTACTCGCTGAACGGCTCGTCCGCCGCCTCCAGGCACTCCTTGAACGGGTACGTCTTGCGGAACCCGAACGCGGCGTTCGAGGTCTGGGCGCGGCCCGGGAGGTTCTTGTTGAGCGTCGGGTCCTTCTCGGCCGCGGTGCCCGTGCGGCGCAGCGGCTCGTAGTGGGAGTCCACGACCAGCAGGCTGCCCTTCGGGCCGAGGCTCGGCGGGCCCGTGATGTCGGCGGTCACGTGGTTGTTGACGTACGTCGAGTCGCGGTACCAGACCAGCAGGCCGGGCGCGTTGTACTTGATCTTCTGCACCTTCCACGCCCCGTCACGGGAGTAGTCGGTGTCGTAGGTGTACTGCAGGCCCTTGTCGAACCCGTCGAAGTTGCGCCACTCCGCCAGGTAGAAGCGGGAGACCTCGCGCTCGCCGTTGTTGCGGGTCCAGCCCTGGCCGCTGGTGTTGGTGAACGTGCCACCGGTGGCGTGCCAGCCGTTGTCCCCGCCCTCGACGTCGTCGCTCCACACGGACGTGCCGTCGTTGGTGAGCTCGAAGTCGTCGGCGTGCCAGCCGCGCGGCATGAAGGCCGCGTCGGTGTTGTACGTCAGCCGCAGCTTGATCGTCTGCCCGGCGAACGGCGTCAGGTTGACGTAGTCGTGCCGCCAGCCGTCGGTGTTGCCGGTGATGCCGTACTTCTTGTTGCCGAACGTGGCGAGGTTCTTGTTCGGGTCCGGGTAGTCGTCGGGCGTGGTGATCTCGTTGCCGGCCTCGTCGAAGACCTTCTGCTGGGTCCACGTCGCGCCGCCGTCGGTGGAGACCTCGACGAAGCCGAAGTCCCAGTCGGACTCGATCTCGTAGTTGTTCCACATCCAGAACCGCACGTCGGAGCCCTCGGGGACGGGCACGTCGCGGGTGATGCCGATGTTGGCCCACTCCTGGTCCAGGCCGGTCCACCAGGCGTTCGACCCGCTGTGCGGCTCGATCATCTTCAGCGGCGCGGAGGCGAGGTTGACCCGGATGCCGTCCTCGGTCAGCTTGGGCGTGCGGGAGGTCTGGCCGACGGTGACGAGCTTGGAGCGGTCACCGGGGTCGAACACCTTCGGGTTCGCCCAGCCGAGCACCCACTTGTCCCACAGGCCCATGTGGGTGGGCATCGACTGGAAGATCGGGCCGGAGTGGGAACCGCTGGACATCAGGTCCCAGAAGTCCACGGCCGAGCTGCCCGCTCCCGAGGTGTCGTACAGGTCGGGCAGGCCGAGGTCGTGGCCGTACTCGTGGGCGAAGACGCCGACGCCGGAGTCCTCGGGCTGCACGATGTAGTTGGAGATCTTCTTGTCGGTGCCGGGGACGGTGTAGCCGCCGGCGACCGCGCTGGAGTGGGCCCAGATGGCGTAGGTGCCCTCGGCGCCGCCGTCGGACGACTTGTCCTTGCCGGCGTGCACCAGCACCAGGTGGTCGATGACGCCGTCGGGCTCCTGGAAGTTGCCGTCGCCGTCGGCGTCGGAGACGTCCTCCACGTCGTAGTCGGCCCAGGGGAAGTCCGGCTGGGCCTGGACGAGCGCGTTCACCGAGTCGATCGGGAGCTGCTGGGCGCCGAGCTGGTTGTCGGGGTGGCCGGACATGTCCTGGGGAGCGCCGCCGCAGGCCGCGGCGCCGTACCAGGCCTCGGAGTGCGGAACCTTGACCCAGCCGACCGCCTCGCCGGTGACGGAGTAGGCGCCCTTCGACATCTCCTCGTACATCTTCTTCATGGTGAAGCCGGAGATGTCGATGCCGGGCCTGCCGTCGCGGGGGTCCTTCAGGTCGGGGCGCACCCGCTCGGTGATGCCCTTGTCCGTGTAGAGCATCTTGTTGAAGTGCTCGGTGCTGAAGTCCTTGACCCAGAAGGAGTTGTTGTCCTTGTGCGGCAGCGTCGCCGGGTCGGGGATGTTGTTGTGCAGGGGACCGTTCAGGAGCGTTCCCGGCGGCTCGACGACGCAGTCGTCGGGGGCGCTGCCGACCGAGCGCAGCCGGTTGAATCCGGAGAAGTCGTCGTTGGCCTGCTCGTTGAACTCGACGAGGAGCGTCAGGAGCTTGGCCGTACGGGTCTGCTTGGACTTCTTGAAGATCCATTCAGCGGGGTTTCGGCCGGTTCTCATGGCCTCCTTCTCGCGCGCGGCGAGAATGCGGCCGGCCGCGGGGTTACCGCTGCTGAACTTCCTGTCGATCTTCTGCGCCGGGGTGAGCGAGCGCGCCTTCGGATCTTCGAGCTTGGGCTCCTTCGGGTCTTCCGCGACCCTGGGCGGAGCGTAGTTGATGTAGAAGTCCGAGGCTGCGGGCTCGTAAACCGCCACCGACGACGCTTGTGCGGAGGGAACGGTCAGGGCGGCGCCGAGAAGGGCGACCGCGGGAAGCGTTGCTAACAGGCGCTTTGTACGTGGCACCAGGAACCCTTTCTGCCCGGGGTCGCCGGGCGCATGGCCATAGGGTGTGCAATGCCGGACGTTAGAGGGTGGCTAAACGGGTCGTAAAGGGAATTGTTGAAACGTGATCAAACTACGACAATCAGGCCATCACCCAAACGGCCACGGCCACGCCCGCCAGCGCCGCCCCGTAGCAGATCACCGCCAGCGCCCGATCGAACCTCGCGATGCCGAACAGCTCTTCACTGGTGAAACGAATGCGGTGGGCGGCGTGAAAAAGACACAGCGTCACGACCACGAGCAGCGCGGCCCGTACGACCACGCCGCCCAGCAGCGCGCGCAGATGATCGACGGCGGGCCAGTCGACGACGCCGAGCGGCATGAGCACCCCGAACAGCAGCACCAGCACCGGCAGCACGAGCGCCGCCACCACGCCCCCGCCGCTGAACAACAACCACAGATACGGTTCGGGCGTGCGCTTCATGGCGACCTCAGGATGAAATAGGCGATCAGCGCGGAGACCAGCACCCAGGCCGAATGGTTGCCGCCCTGGATCATCCAGGCGGGCACCCGCCAGCCGTCCAGCCGGACGACGGTGGCCTTGGGCGCCAGGTTGAGGAACGTGATCGCGTGGAAGGCGGTCGCGGCCAGGGCGACGACGTTGAGCGCGATCATCCAGGGCCGGGAGGCCAGCGCGGCGAAGTCCCGCAGCGACCCGCCGAGCACCGCGTCCACGAGCATCAGCGTGAAGACGATCGCCCACGCCACGAAGACGCTGGTCAGCTCCCGCAGCACGAAGAAGGTGTAGCGGCGGCTGCGGGCGAACCACAGCCGGTCGGTCCGCGGCCGGTAGGCGGCCGAGGTGGTGCGTACGGCGGCGCTCGGGGTCACCTTCTCCTTGGAGGTCATCGCCTGCTCCACGGCAGCACCGAGCGCAGGGCGGCGGTCAGCTTGTACCGCTGGATGGCCTCGGCCGGATCCACGTGCTTGGGGCAGACCTGGGTGCACTCGCCGACGAACGTGCAGCCCCACACGGCGTCCTCCAGGTTGAGCACGTCGAACCGGTCCCCCATGTCGCGCGAGTCGAGGTTGTAGCGCTGGGCGAGGGCGATGGCGGCCGGGCCGAGGAAGTCGGGTTCGAGCACGTAGACCGGGCAGGCCGAGTAGCACAGCAGGCAGTTGATGCACATGCTGTACTGCTTGTACGCCTCCAGCTGCTCGGGCGTCTGGGCGTACTCGGTGGTCAGCGGCAGGTCCTCGCCCTCCCTGACCAGCCAGGGCCGCACCGACGACAGCTTGGCCAGGAAGTCGTCGATGTCCACGACCAGGTCCCTGATGACGGGAAACCCCTTCAGCGGCTCGATCCGCACCGGGCCGTCGCCGTACTCGGTGAGGAAGGTGCCGCAGGTCAGCCGGGGCTCGCCGTTGACGGTCATGCCGCACGAGCCGCACACGCCCATCCGGCACGACCAGCGGTAGGACAGGCTGCCGTCGAGCTGGTCCTTGATGTAGTTGAGCCCGTCGAGCACGGCCCAGTCGGGCATGAGCGGCACGTCGTATCCCTGGAGCACCGGCTCGTCGTCCTCCCCCGGCCGGTACCGGGACACCTCCATCCGCAGCGTCCTGGTCTCCTTGCCATCAGTCACGCCTGATTCAGACGCGCTCATCGGCTCAGTCACGGCCATACACCCTTTCTCCCGGGGGCCATCGGGTGATCGTCACGGGGAGCAGGCCGACGGACGGCGTGCCGTCGGGGGCGCGGTGCACCAGCGAGTGCGCCAGGAACGCCTCGTCGTCCCTGGCGGGGAAGTCGGTGCGCTGGTGCGCGCCGCGCGACTCCCTCCTGTTCAGCGCGCAGGCGACGATCGTCTGCGCGACCTCCAGCATGGCGTGCAGCTCCTGCAGGTTGATCAGCTCGGTGTTGAACGTCGTGCTCGTGTCGTCGATGCGGGCCTCCTCGGCGCGCTCGCGCAGCTCGGCCAGCGTGTCGGCGGCCTTGGCCAGCGCGTCGCCCGTGCGGTAGATGCCCGCCGCTCCTTCGAGCGTGTGCTGCATCTGCTCGCGCAGGTCGGCGATCCGCTCCCCGTGCCCGCTGCCCCCGCGCGCGCGTTCCAACCGCCGCCGTTCGTCCTCCCCCTGGGCGCGTACGCAGGACGGCTCGCCGCTCCTGTGCGACCGGGCGAACCCGGCGGCGGCGACGCCCGCGCGCCGGCCGAAGACGAGGATCTCGGGCAGGGAGTTGGAGCCGAGCCGGTTGGCCCCGTTGATGCTGACGCACGCCGTCTCCCCGGCCGCGTACAGCCCGGCGACGGGGGTGGCGCCGTCGATGTCGGTGTGGACGCCGCCCATCATGTAGTGCACGACAGGGCGCACCGGGATCAGGTCGGTGGCTGGGTCGAGGTTCTGGTAGCTGCGGCACAGCTCGCGGACGAACGGGATGCGGTCGTCGATCTTGCCCGCCCCGAGGTGGCGCAGGTCCAGGTGGACGACCGGGCCGTACGGCGTGTCCACGGTGCGGCCCTTCTCCTGCTCGTGCACGAACGCCTGGGACAGCCGGTCGCGCGGGCCGAGCTCCATGCTGCGCAGCTTCGGCGTGGGCGTGGGGGTGCCGAGGTCGTAGTCCTGCAGGTAGCGGTAGCCGTCCTTGTTGATCAGCCAGCCGCCCTCCGCCCTGGCCGCCTCGGTGATGAGAATGCCGGTGAACGGCAGGCCGGTCGGGTGGTACTGGACGAACTCCATGTCCTTCAGCGGCGCTCCCGCCCGGTAGGCGAGGGTCATGCCGTCGCCGGTCTTGATGGCGGCGTTCGTGGTGAAGGGGAAGGCGCGGCCGCAGCCGCCGGTGGCCAGGATGACGGTCCTGGCGGGGATGGTCTCGATGCGGCCGGTCCTGATCTCGACGGCCACGACGCCGTGGACGCGGCCGTCGTCGACGACGAGCTTGGTGACGAACCACTCGTCGTACCTGATGATGTCCTGATATTTAAGCGTTGTCTGGAAGAGGGTGTGCAGGAGGTGGAAGCCGGTCTTGTCGGCGGCGTACCAGGTGCGCATCTTCTTCATCCCGCCGAACGGGCGCACCGCCACCCGCCCGTCCGGCTCGCGGCTCCACGGGCAGCCCCAGTGCTCCAGCTGCATCAGCTCGCGCGGCGCCTCGTCCACGAACGCCTCGACCGCGTCCTGGTCGGGCAGCCAGTCCCCGCCCGAGATCGTGTCGTAGCAGTGCTCGTCGAGGGTGTCGTCGAGGCCGATCACCCCGGCGGCGCCGCCCTCGGCGGAGACCGTGTGGCTGCGCATCGGATAGACCTTGGACGCGACCGCCACCTTGAGGGCGGGATCCACCTCGGCGACCGCGACCGCCGCCCGCAGGCCCGCTCCGCCTCCTCCGACGATGAGCACGTCGATCATGTACGTCACTTCCCGTGGTCGGGCTGGATCGGGTCCTTCACCCGCTTGCCGTCGTGGCGGATGGCGGACAGGTGGATGCTGCCGTCGTGGTACTCGTGCCGGATCATGCGGCAGCCGCAGTCGAAGAACTGGTCGCGGATCACCAGGCCGTACTCGTCGTCGTCGATGAGGCGTTCACCACCGGACTTCTTCCCGCAGGGAGCCGTCTCGGGGTCGAAGGGGATCTTCGTGCCGGTCATCGCCGATCTCCCTAGATAGGCGAAACGTCACCTCCACACAAGCACCGCGTCACGGTTCGGGAAAGGTCAGTCGCTCGTACCCTCGCCGGGCCGGAGCTCGGGGTCCGCCCCGGGGTCCACCTCGGGCGGCACGTTCGTCCGTTCCCGCGGATAGTGCAGGTCGAATGCGGGCCTCTCGGAGCGGATCGGCGGCATGAACGTGAAGTTGTGCCGCGGCGGCGGGCAGCTCGTGGCCCACTCCAGCGAGTTGCCGTAGCCCCAGGGGTCGTCGAGCGTGACCTTGGGCGCGCTCCTCGCGGTCTTGAACACGTTGTAGAGGAACGGCAGCGTCGAGGCGCCGATCAGGAACGCGCCGACGGACGAGACCTCGTTGAGGAAGGTGAAGCCGTCCGCCGCGCTGTAGTCGGCGTACCTCCTGGGCATGCCGATCTGCCCCAGCCAGTGCTGCACGAGGAACGTCATGTGGAAGCCGATGAACAGGGTCCAGAAGTGCAGCTTGCCCAGCTTGTCGTCGAGCATCTTGCCGGTCATCTTCGGCCACCAGAAGTAGAACCCGGCGAACATGGCGAACACCACGGTGCCGAACACCACGTAGTGGAAGTGCGCGACGACGAAGTAGGTGTCGCTGATGTGGAAGTCGAGCGGCGGCGAGGCCAGGATGACGCCGGTCAGGCCGCCCAGGAGGAACGTCACCAGGAAGCCGACCGAGAACAACATCGGCGACTCGAAGCTCAGGTGCCCGCGCCACATCGTGCCGACCCAGTTGAAGAACTTCACGCCCGTCGGCACCGCGATGAGGAACGTCATGAACGAGAAGAACGGCAGCAGCACCTGCCCGGTCGCGAACATGTGGTGCGCCCAGACCGTCATCGACAACCCGGCGATGGCGATCGTGGCGCCGACCAGCCCCAGGTAGCCGAAGACGGGCTTGCGGCTGAAGACCGGGATGACCTCGGTGACGATGCCGAAGAACGGCAGCGCGATGATGTAGACCTCGGGGTGGCCGAAGAACCAGAACAGGTGCTGCCAGAGCAGCGGCCCGCCGTTCTCGGCCAGGAAGACCTGCGTGCCCAGCTTGCGATCCGACTCGAGCACGAGCAGCGCGGCGGCCAGCACGGGGAACGCCAGCAGCACCATCATCGAGGTCAGCAGCACGTTCCAGCAGAAGATCGGCATCCGGAACATCGTCATGCCCGGCGCCCGCATGGCGATGATCGTGGTGATGAAGTTGACCGCGCCGAGGATCGTGCCGAGCCCCGACAAAGCCAGTCCCATGATCCACAGATCGCCGCCGACCTGCGGCGAGTAGACGGACGTCGACAGCGGCGTGTACCCGAACCACCCGAAGTCGGCCGCCCCGCCGGGGGTGAAGAACCCGGCCAGCACCATCAGCCCGCCGAACAGGAACAACCAGTACGCCACCGCGTTCAGCCGGGGGAAGGCGACGTCGGGCGCGCCGATCTGCAACGGCATGATCACGTTGGTGAACCCGGCGAACAGCGGGGTGGCGAACAGCAGCAGCATGATCGTGCCGTGGATGGTGAACAGCTGGTTGTACTGGTGCTGGCTGACCAGCTGCAGTCCCGGCCCGGCGAGCTCGGCTCGGATGATCATGGCCATGACGCCCGCCACGAGGAAGAACCCGAACGACGTGATCAGGTAGAGGTAGCCGATGACCTTGTGGTCGGTCGTCGACAACCAGGAGGCGATCACGGTCCCGGTGTGCCGGCGCCTGACCTGTTCGATCGAGGGTTCGCGAACGGTCGTCACGGCCGCTCCCTCCCGTGCGGAGTGCCAACTGCCCCGATCTACCCATTCCACGCCAATGACCGCCGCTCGGGAAGCCGTTCTTTACCCTTTGCGGCAAAGCTTGGACGTTCCGCGACGCGCGAGCGTCCATATCGCGGATCGGTGCCGGTCCACATGGCGGCGTCTTCTATCCTTCGTAACCGAACCGACATGGAGGAGATCTCGTGACCGCTCAGCGTGACTACGCCGCCCTCGTCCAGAGAGGGCTCAAGCTCGACCTCACCCGGGGCAAGCCGTCACCGCGCCAGCTCGATCTCTCCAACGACATGCTCGAACTGCCCACGTCCTACCGCGCGGCCGACGGCACCGACGGCCGCAACTACGGCAACCTGCAGGGCCTGCCCGAGCTGCGCGAGCTGTTCGCCCCGCTGGTGCAGGTGCCCGCCGGTCAGCTCGTCGTGGGCGGCAACGCCAGCCTGGCCCTGATGCACGACACGATCGTGCACGCGCTGCTGACGCCGCTGCCGGGCGCCGCGCGCCGGTGGGTGGAGGAGCCGAAGGTCACGTTCCTGTGCCCGGTGCCGGGGTACGACCGGCATTTCACGATCTGTGAGCGGTTCGGGATCACGATGGTGCCCGTCCCGATGAACGCCGGCGGGCCCGACATGGACGTCGTGGAGCGCCTGGTCGCCTCCGACGCCAGCGTCAAGGGCATGTGGTGCGTGCCGAAGTACAGCAACCCGTCCGGCGTCGTCTACAGCGACGAGACCGTGCGCAGGCTGGCCGCCATGCCTGCGGCCGCCCCCGACTTCCGGATCTTCTGGGACAACGCCTACGCGGTGCACCACCTCACCGACACCCCGGCCGAGCTGGCCGACCTGCTCGCGCTCAGCGCCGAACAGGGCAACGCCGACCGCGTGTTCGTCTACGCCTCCACCTCGAAGGTGACGCTGGCGGGCGCGGGCGTGTCGTTCTTCGGCTCCTCACCGGCCAACGTCGAGTGGTTCCTGCACAACACCGCCAAGCAGTCCATCGGCCCCGACAAGCTCAACCAGCTGCGGCACGTGGAGTTCCTCCGCGACGGCGCCGGGGTCGCCGCCCACATGCGCCGCCACGCCGAACTGATCGGGCCGAAGTTCGAGCTGGTCGACAAGGTGCTGACCGAGCAGCTCGGCGACCTGGCGACCTGGACGAGCCCCAAGGGCGGCTACTTCATCAGCCTGGAGGTGCCGCACGCCGCCGAGGTGGTGGCCAAGGCCAAGGCCGCGGGCATCGCGCTGACCCCCGCGGGCGCCACCCACCCCTACGGCGACGACCCCGGCGACCGCACCATCAGGATCGCGCCGACCTACCCAGAGCTCGACGAGCTGGAGCAGGCCATCAACGGCCTGGCCGTCTGCGTGCGCCTGGTGGCGGAGGAGCGGGGCTGAGTCAGCGGCCCGACCGGAAGCCGAAGATGTACTCGCGCGTCTCGCTCGGATGGAACGAGACGCCGACCCCCGGCTCGAACACGACGTTGTCGCGGGCGCAGTAGCACAGGCCCTCCCACACGGCCATGGCCTTCTCCCTGGCCGGAGCCTCGCTGTCGTCGCGCTTGCGTGCGCCGTACGAACCGAGCACGTTCAGCAGGCCGAGCCCCCAGAACAGGCCCGTCAGGCAGAACGGCGCGAGCAGCACCTCACCCCAGTTGGGGTCCTGGCCCATCGCGATGACCAGCGACATGACGAGGTGGGCCAGGGCTGCCAGGAGCAGCAGGATGTAGCCCTGGTTCCTGGCCCACGGCGTGTAGTGGCGGCTGGGGAACGACAACCAGACCGCGAGCTGCGTGCGGCTCATGACGTGCTTCGAGGCGCCCAGGGTCGCCGCCATCGGCAGATCGGCCACCTCGCGCGCCCCGGGTAACCGCACCCGCCCGATCTTGTACGTGGTCCCCGCGGCGACCGCTCCGGGGACCGCTACGACCTGGTCGGTCTCCGAACACACCGGGCACCTGACTTTCACTCGGGCAGTTTGGCCCTAAGCCACGGCCTGCGCAAACCGCCCGCCGAGCCGCCCTCCAGAGCCCCTCTCCGGATAGTGGGGATTTGCCCATAAGGTGCATGGTGTGAGACCGATTGATGCGTTGGTGAGCTCTCTGCCCGAAGGCCGCGTCCTGACCGATCCGGACGTGATCGACTCCTATGCCCGCGACCGGACGTTCCTGGAGCCGGGCAAGCCGGCCGGGGCAGTGCTCGCCGCCTCCCGCGACGACGTGGTCACCACCATGAAGTGGGCCACCGAGCACCGGGTGCCGGTGGTGCCGCGCGGGGCGGGCACCGGCCTGGCGGGCGCCTCCGTGGCCGGCGACGGCTCGGTCATCCTCTCGCTGGCCAGGATGACCGCGATCCGGGAGCTCTCCCCCGCCGACGAGATCGCCGTCGTCGAGCCCGGCGTCATCACCGCCGACCTGGACAAGGCCGCCAGGGAGCACGGCCTGATGTACGCGCCCGACCCGTCGTCGTACGAGATCTCCACGATCGGCGGCAACCTGGCCACCAACGCCGGCGGGCTGCGCTGCGTCAAGTACGGCGTGACCAGGGACTCGGCGCTCGGGCTTGAGGTCGTGCTGGCCGACGGGCGGATCCTCGACACCGGCCGCCGCACGATGAAGGGCGTCACGGGCTACGACCTGACCGGCCTGTTCGTGGGCTCGGAGGGCACCCTGGGCGTGATCACGGCGGCCACGGTGCGGTTGCGCCGCGCTCCCGTCGCGCCACCGGCCACCTTCGCCGCGGAGTTCGGCTCGCTGCGCGACGCGGGCGCCGCCGTGTCGGCGATCATGGCGGCCGGCTGCCAGCCCTCCCTCATGGAGCTGCTCGACCGGGCCACGCTCGAGGCCATCGACGAGTGGCGCAACATCGGCCTCGAGGCGTCGACCCAGGCCATGCTGATCGGCCAGTCGGACGCGACGGACGGCCAGGCGATGGCCGCGCGCATGGAGGAGCTGTGCATGGAGAACGGCGCCTCGTTCGTGGCCGTCTCCTCCAGCCCGCAGGAGGCCGAGGAGCTGATCGGGCTGCGCAGGCTCGCCTACCAGGCCAAGGAGCGGCAGGGCGCGTGCCTGGTCGAGGACGTGTGCGTGCCGCGTTCGGTGTTGCCCGACATGATCACCGCGATCGAGGCCGCGGCGGCCCGGCACGGGGTGCGGATCGCCACGGTCGCGCACGCGGGGGACGGCAACCTGCATCCGGTCTTCATCTTCGAGCACGGCACCATCGAGCCGCCCCCGGAGGTCTGGGCCGCGGCGGACGAGGTGTTCACGCACGCGCTGGAGCTCGGCGGCACCCTGACCGGCGAGCACGGCGTCGGCCTGCTCAAGCAGCGCTGGCTGGCCCTCGAGGCGGGGCCGGTCGCCACGGAGGTGCAGCGGGGCATCAAGGCGGTCTTCGACCCGCTCGGTCTCCTCAACCCGGGCAAAGCCATTTGACAAAAGGTGACCTCGGCTTCATCAAGCCGTGACCTTGGGGTTCGCAGAGCACACTACCTGCGAAGTAACCCTGACTTACTACGTCAAAACGTGAAGGTTCTGATAGGTCCGGCAGACGCCCCAACGGTCTCGCTGGTAGCGTTTTGCCTCATCTACTGGGTTGTGATGGGGGTCCGACGTGAATCAGTTCCAGCCGCTGGAGGCGGACGATCCGCGGCGGCTGGGGACGTATGACATCGTCGCCCGGCTCGGCGAGGGCGGCCAGGGGATCGTCTATCTTGGCGAGAGCGACTCGGGGGAACAGGTCGCCGTCAAGCTGCTGCACAACGCCCTGGTCGCCGACACGGACGCCAGGACGAGGTTCCTGCGCGAGGTCGCGGTGGCGCAGCGGGTGGCCAGGTTCTGCACCGCCCCCGTGCTCCACGCCGACCTGGAGGGCAGCCGCCCGTACATCGTGAGCGAGTTCGTCCCCGGGCCCTCGCTGCGCGAGCTGGTCATCAACGAGGGACCGCGGCGGGGTGCGGCACTCGAACGGCTCGCGATCAGCACGGCCACCGCGCTCGCCGCCATCCACCGCGCCGGCATCCTGCACCGCGACTTCAAGCCCGCCAACGTGCTCATGGGCCCCGAAGGGCCCGTCGTGATCGACTTCGGCATCGCCCGCGCGCTCGACTCCCCCGGTGCGACGGCCACGGGCATGGCCATGGGGACGCCGTCGTACCTGGCGCCCGAGCAGCTCACCGGCGCGGCCGTGTCGGAGGCCGCGGACGTGTTCGCCTGGGGCGTCACGATGGTGTTCGCGGCGACGGGCAAACCCGCGTTCGGCGCCGACTCCATCCCCGTGGTGATGAACCGCATCCTGAACGAGGAGCCGGAGCTCGGCAGGATGGAGGGCGTGCTCGCCGAGCTGGTGGCCGCCTGCCTGTCCAAGGACCCGGCGCAGCGGCCCTCCGCCGACGAGCTCATCGTCAACCTCACCGGCCAGCCGGCCCCGAAGACCGCCATCGAACCGGTGGGCCGGCAGTTCGGCGCCACCCAGTCCGCTGCGCCGGCGCAGCCGGAGGGCGGCGGTCCCGAAGCCGAGAACGGTCCGGGTGGCGAGGCGGCGCCCTCGGAGGACGTCTACCCCGGCCCCTGGACGCAGCCGACCGGCCCTCACCTCGTGGGCGGCCCGCTCCAGACCGGCCCGCAGCCCGTGGGACCCCCGCAGACCGGCCAGTACGTCACGCCCCCCGCGGCCGCCCAGCACGGCCAGGGCGGCTCCGTCCCGGGCGCCGGCCACAACCCCGGCCTCAGCGGGCCCATCCCGAACGTCCCCGGCCAGGGCAACCCGGGCCACAGCGGCCCCGTCCCCGGGCAGGGCCAGAGCGGCCCCGTGCGCAACCCTGGCCAGAGCGGCCCTGTACCGGGCGCAGGCCACACCCCGGGGCTCGGCGGACCCGTCCCCCATGTCCCGGTCCAGGCGGGCCCCGTCCAGGCGGGTCTGGCGCACAACGCCCCGCACTCCGGCGGCGGTCCCGTTGGACCGCACCATCCGGCCGGATCCCCGGGAGGCCAGCAGCCGGCGATGCCCGGAACGGGAGCCCCTCAGAACGGCCCCCAAGGTCCCCAGGGCTCGCAACACCCGCAGGGTCCTCAAGGCCCGCACGGTACGCCCCAGGGACCGCACGGCTCCCCGTATCCGGGGGCGCCCCAGGGTGGCCAGCAGGGTGGCCCTCAGAGTGGCCCGCAGGGCGCCGGAGCCGGCATGCCGCCGCACGGCCCCGGCATGCCCCCGGGCGGCGGGTTCCAGCAGGGAACTCCCGGCGGCTCGCCGAGGCCGGGTGACGGCCCGCACGCCAAGCAGCGCCGCACGCTGACCCTCGCGCTCTCGGGCGCCGCCGCCGCGGCCCTGCTCGTGGTCGTCGGCGCCGTCGTGGTGCAGGCGAACAGCCAGGAAGTCCCGGTCGTGCCGGTGGGCAACTCGACGACCAGCACGCCGGGTGACGGCTCGGGCGCCGGGCAGCCCGGCAAGCCGCCCGCCTCCGTCACCCCGATGGAGACGGTCCCCGTCCCCACCCTGGACATCGACCCGACGACCAAGAAGCCCAGGAAGCCCAAGAAGACCGTCACCCCGCGGCCGAACCGCTACACCCCGCCGCCGGTCCCGCAGACCCGCAGGCCGCAGCCGACGCCCACGCCGACCAAGAAAAAGAAGAAGACGATGGTCGAGCCCAACGCGGAGCCGACCGCGCGCCCGACCGCGGGCCCCACGCGGACCATCCCGGTCTTCAAGCGGCCCAAGCAGGCCGCCGCGCCCAGGAAGGTCGCTCCCAAGAAGAACCCCTACACCGTGACCAAGGTGTGCGGCTCCGGCTACAAGGTCATCGACTCGCACGCGCTGGGCAGCAACGCCACGATCCACCTCGCGTACAACGCGAAGTCGGGCAAGAACTGCGTGGTCACGATGTCGCAGCTGGTCGGGACGGGCAAGATGCAGATGAACGCGCTGCTCCAGGTCAAGAAGGGCGGCAAGGCGAGCAACCCGGGCAAGTTCTCGGCGTACGCGGGCCCGGTCAGGCTGGCGGCGAAGAAGAAGTGCGTGATCTGGGGCGGTTCGTGGGGCTTGCAGAGCTGGAAGTCCGGCTGGAGCCACTGCGGCTGACCCGGCAGCCGGGCCTCGCGCGTACGGGCCCGCGCGGAGTCTCCGCGCCCGGTGACCTGAGCGCTCTCGTGCGCTAGCGTGGCTGACGTGATCGTCAAGTCTCCGGCGTCCACCTCCAAGGGGAGGCGCACGCGGGCCGCGTTGCTGCAGGCCGGGCGCGAGGCGTTCGAGGAGCACGGATACGACGCCGTGCGGGTCGACGACGTGTGCGTGCGGGCCGGGGTCTCCCACGGCACCTTCTACACGTACTTCGGCTCCAAGGAGGCCTTGTTCGGCGAGGTCGCGGAGGCGGTGGTCGGAGAGATGTTCGCGGCGAGCGTCGTGGGCACGGCCGCCTCCGCCGACCCCTACGCCCGCATCGAGGCGGCCAACCGGCTCTACCTGCGGGCCTGGGCCGCGAACTCGCGGCTGGTGCGGATGTTCGAGCAGGCGGCGACCGGCGACGACCGGTTCGGGCGACTGCTGCTCGAACTGCGCGAGGTGTTCGTGCGCCGGGGCGCCGACGGGCTGCGGCGGCTGCAGGAGCAGGGCCTGGCCGACCCGGCGCTCGACCCCCGGCTGACCGCGGTCATGCTGGGCGGGATGGTCGAGCACTTCGCCCACGTCTGGCTCGACCTGGGCGAGCAGGCCGCGGAGGAGACGGCCGTCGACCATCTGACGCGGTTGTGGGCGCGGGCGATCGGGTTGACGTGCACGTCACCTTCGGCGCGCCCGGAGGAGGGCGCATGATCAGGAGCAGGCTCGACCCCGCGAGCGAGGAACATCAGCGGCGCCGCGCGTCGATGCTGGCCAAGCTGGCCGAGCTGGACGCCGAGCACGCCAGGGCGGTGGGCGGGGGCGGCGAGAAGTACGTCGAGCGGCACCGCGCGCGGGGCAAGCTGCTCGCGCGCGAACGCGTCGAGCTGCTGATCGACGCCGACTCCCCCTTCCTGGAGCTGTCGCCGCTGGCCGCGTGGGGCAGCGACTTCCCCGTCGGGGCGAGCATGGTCTCGGGGATCGGCGTGATCGAGGGCGTCGAGTGCGTGATCACGGCGAACGATCCCACCGTCCGCGGCGGCGCCTCCAACCCGTGGACGCTGAAGAAGTCCCTGCGCGCGGCGGACATCGCGCTGCGCAACCGCCTGCCGTACGTGAATCTGGTCGAGAGCGGCGGCGCGGACCTGCCGACGCAGAAGGAGATCTTCATCCCCGGCGGGCAGATCTTCCGCGACCTGACGCGGCTGTCGGCTGCGGGCGTCCCGACCGTCGCGCTCGTCTTCGGCAACTCCACCGCCGGCGGCGCCTACGTGCCCGGGATGAGCGACTACGTGGTGATGGTGCGGGAGCGGGCCAAGGTGTTCCTGGGCGGGCCGCCGCTGGTCAGGATGGCGACCGGCGAGGAGTCCGACGACGAGTCGCTGGGCGGGGCGGAGATGCACGCCAGGGTGAGCGGGCTCGCCGACCACCTGGCGGAGGACGAGCACGACGCGCTGCGCATCGGGCGCTCGATCGTGCGCTCGCTCGGCTGGCGCAAGCGGGGCGCCGTCCCGCTGCCCGCGCGGGAGCCGGCCTATCCGGCGGACGAGCTGCTCGGCATCGTCCCCGAGGACCTGAAGGTGCCGTTCGATCCCCGGGAGGTGATCGCGCGGGTGGTGGACGGCAGCGAGTTCGAGGAGTTCAAACCGGCGTACGGCGTCTCGCTGGTGACGGGCCGGGCGCGGATCCACGGCTATCCGGTCGGCGTGCTGGCCAACGCCCGGGGCGTGCTGTTCAGCGAGGAGTCGCAGAAGGCCACGCAGTTCATCCAGCTGGCCAACCAGTCGCGCACGCCGCTCGTCTTCCTGCAGAACACGACCGGCTACATGGTCGGCAAGGACTACGAGCAGGGCGGCATCATCAAGCACGGCGCGATGATGATCAACGCGGTGTCCAACTCGACCGTTCCCCATCTGACGATCGTCATGGGCGCGTCGTACGGCGCGGGCAACTACGGCATGTGCGGGCGGGCCTACGACCCCCGCTTCCTGTTCAGCTGGCCGAGCGCCAAGTCGGCGGTGATGGGGCCCGCGCAGCTCGCCGGCGTGTTGTCCATCGTGGGCCGGGCGTCGGCGCAGGCGAAGGGGCAGGTCTACGACGAGGAGGCCGACGCGGCGATGCGGGAGATGGTGGAGGCCCAGATCGAGGCCGAGTCGCTGGCGTTCTTCCTGTCGGGGCGCCTCTACGACGACGGGGTCATCGATCCGCGCGACACGCGCACCGTGCTGGGCATGTGCCTGTCGGCGATCAACAGCGCGCCGGTGCCCGAGCCGGCGGGATTCGGGGTGTTCCGCCCGTGATCAGCCGCCTGCTCGTCGCGAACCGGGGCGAGATCGCCCGCCGCGTCTTCCGCACCTGCCGCTCGCTCGGCATCGTCACGGTGGCGGTGCACTCCGACCCCGACGCGAGCGCGCCGCACGTGTCCGAGGCCGATCTCGCGGTACGCCTGCCGGGCGCGCATCCCTCGCAGACGTACCTGGACGCCGGGCTCATCCTGGCCGCGTGCCGCGCCGCCGGGGCGGACGCCGTGCACCCCGGGTACGGCTTCCTGTCGGAGAACGCCGAGTTCGCGCAGGCCGTGCTCGACGCCGGGCTGGTGTGGGTCGGCCCGCCGCCGGCGGCCATCGCGGCCATGGGGTCCAAGATCGCGGCCAAGCGGCTGATGGCGCAGGCCGGGGTGCCGGTGCTGCCGTCGCTCGACCCGGCCGCTCCTGGCGAGTTCCCGCTGCTGGTGAAGGCGTCCGCCGGTGGCGGCGGCCGGGGCATGCGCGTCGTGCGCGAGCCGGGCGAGCTCGCGCGGGAGATCGGGTCGGCGCAGCGGGAGGCGGCGGCGGCCTTCGGCGACGGCGCCGTGTTCGTGGAGCCGCTGCTGGAGGCGGCCCGGCACGTCGAGGTCCAGGTGCTGGCCGACCGGCACGGCACCGTGTGGGCGCTGGGCGAGCGCGAGTGCAGCGTGCAGCGGCGGCACCAGAAGGTCGTCGAGGAGTGCCCCTCGCCCGGGATCTCCGCCGGGCTGAGGGAGCGCCTGTTCGAGGCCGCCGTCAGGGCCGCGCGGGCGGTCGGCCACGTCGGAGCCGGGACGGTGGAGTTCCTGGTCAAGGGCGACCGGGTGGCCTTCCTCGAGATGAACACCCGGCTCCAGGTCGAGCACCCCGTGACCGAGCTGGTCCACGGCGTCGATCTCGTCCGGCTCCAGCTGGAGATCGCCGAGGGGGTCGCGCTGCCCGCGAGCCCTCCCGGGCCCGCGGGGCACGCGGTCGAGGCGCGGCTGTACGCGGAGGACGACGCCTACCTCCCCCAGACGGGGGTGTTGCGGCGGTTCGAAGTGCCCGGGGACGTGCGCGTGGACGCGGGCGTCGAGTCGGGATCCGTGGTGTCGCCGCACTACGACGCGATGCTGGCCAAGGTGGTGGCGCACGGCTCGACGCGGGCGCAGGCGGTGCGGCGGCTGGCGACGGCGCTGCGGCGGGCGAAGCTCCACGGGGTCACCACTAATCGCGACTTGCTCGTACGAGTCCTGACAAATCCGGCTTTTCTGGCCGGTGAGACTCATACCGGATTCCTTGACCCCGACGGCCCCGTCCACGGCACCACCGCCCGCCCTCAGCCCGAACCGGCCGGCGAGGCTGCAGCCGAGACCGCGGGCGAGTTGCCCGCGCTGGCCGCCGCCCTCGCCCTGGCCGCCGCCAACCGGCGCGACGCGCGCGTGCTGGCCGGGCTGCCGAGCGGCTGGCGCAACGTGCGCTCCCAGCCCCGCCGCGCCCGCTTCGCCGAGGCCGAGACCGTGTACGACCCGCTCCCCGAGAACGTCACCGTGCTCGGCGCCGGACCGGACACCGTCGTCCTCGAACACGACGGCGTCCGCCACACCTTCGAGGTGGCCCGGTACGACGGCGACCCGAAGGTCTACGTCGACCACGCGGGCGGCTGCGCCGTGCTGACCCCGCTCCCCCGGCTGCCCGAGCCGGTCGAGCACGTCGCGCCGGGGTCCCTGCTGGCCCCCATGCCGGGCAGCGTGCTGCGCGTCGAGGTGGCGGCCGGCGACCGGGTCGCCAAGGGCCAGCCGGTGCTGGTGCTCGAGGCCATGAAGATGGAGCACCGGGTCGCCGCCCCCGCCGACGGCGTGGTGTCCGGCGTACACGTGGAGAAAGGCCGGCAGGTCGAGGCGGGAGCCGTGCTGGCGATCATTCAGGAGGAGAGCACATGACCCTGGTCCACCAGGACCTGGCCGCGGGCGTGGCGACCATCACGCTGGACTCGCCGCCCAACCGCAACGCCCTGTCCGTCCGCCTGCTCGGCGAGTTGAGGGAGCGGCTCGACCGGGCGCTGGCCGAGCCGGCGGCCAGGGTGATCGTGCTGACGGCCACGGGCAAGGTGTTCTGCTCGGGAGCCGACATCAAGGAGCAGCGCGCGGCCGACGGCAAGCCGGACGCGCCGGTGACGGCGTCGTTCCCGGAGATCCTCACCCTCATCTGGGAGAGCCCGAAGCCGGTGATCTGCCGGCTCAACGGCACCGCGCGGGCCGGCGGCCTCGGCCTGGTGGCGGCGTGCGACTTCGCGGTCGCGCCGGTGACGGCGTCGTTCGCGTTCACGGAGGTACGCCTCGGCGTGGTGCCCGCGATGATCTCGGTGCCGGTCCTGCGCAGGCTCGACCCGAGGGCCGCCGCCGAATACTTCCTGACCGGCGAGGTCTTCGACGCCGCCAGGGCCGCGGAGATCGGGCTGATCTCCAAGGCCGTGCCGGAGGAGGAGCTGGACGCGGCGGTCGCCCACTACGCCGACCTGCTGATCAAGGGCGCTCCCGAGGCGCTGGCCCTCACCAAGCAGCTGGTCAGGCAGGTGCCGGCGATGTCGTTCCGTGAAGGGCTGCGGCAGATGACGACGCTGTCCGCCGAGCGTTTCACCTCGGAGGAGGGCCAGGAGGGCATCGCCGCGTACATGGAGAAGCGGCCGCCCACCTGGGCCACGCGATGACCCTGCGCGTCGCCAACTGCAGCGGCTTCTACGGCGACCGGCTCTCCGCGGCCAGGGAGATGGTCGAGGGCGGGCCGATCGACGTGCTGACCGGCGACTGGCTCGCCGAGCTCACCATGCTGATCCTGGCCGGCAACCGGCTCAAGGGCCGCGCCGGCTACGCGCCGACGTTCCTGCGGCAGCTGGAGGACGTCCTCGGGCCCTGCCTCGACCGGGGCATCAAGATCGTGACGAACGCGGGCGGCCTCGACCCCGCCGGGTGCGCGGAGGCCGTGCACGAGCTGGCCGCCCGCCTCGGCCTGTCCCCCTCGGTCGCCCACGTCACCGGCGACGACCTCACCGGCACGCCCCTCGACCTCGTCAACGCCGACACCGGCGAGCGCCTTGACGCCACCCCGCTGACCGCGAACGCCTACCTGGGCGGCCGCCCGATCGCCGCCGCCCTGTCGGCGGGCGCGGACGTGGTGGTGACCGGCCGCGTCACCGACGCCGCCCTGGTGACCGGGCCCGGCATCTGGCGGTACGGCTGGGGCCCCGCCGACCTCGACCCGCTGGCGGGATCGGTGGTCGCAGGGCACATCATCGAGTGCGGCTGCCAGGCCACGGGCGGCAACTACCCGTTCTTCCAGGACGTGCCTGATCTGGCCCATTGCGGCTTCCCGCTCGCGGAGCTCCGCCCGGACGGATCCGCCGTGATCACCAAGCATCCCGGCACGGGCGGCCTGGTCTCGGTCGGCACGGTCACCGCCCAGCTGGTGTACGAGGTGGGCGGCCCCCGCTACCTCGGCCCCGACGTGGTGGCCAGGTTCGACACGATCACACTCGCCGGCGACGGGCCCGACCGGGTGCTGGTCTCCGGGGTCCGGGGCGAGCCGCCGCCCGGCACCCTCAAGGTCGCCGTCAACTACCTGGGCGGCTACCGGAACACCATGACCCTCGTCCTCACGGGGCTCGACATGGAGGCCAAGGCCCGGGTGGCGGAGGAGGCCGTCTGGGCGCGGATCCCGCGCGAGTCGTTCGACGCGGTGGACGTGACGCTCACGGAGTCCGGCCTGCTGCGGATCACGGTCATGGACGCAGACGAACGCACGGCGGGGCGGGCCTTCTCCTCGGCCGTGGTCGAGACGGGGCTGGCCGGTTACCCGGGCTTCTACGGCCTCACCCCGCCCGGCAACGCCACGCCGTACGGGGTCTACTGGCCGGTCCTGGTCCCGGCCTCGGGCGTGCGCCCGCAGGTCTTCGTGAACGGCGCGGAGATACCCGTCCCCGCCGTCCCCGCCGGTCCTCACCCTCCGTCCTCCCTCCCCGCCCCGGCAGCCCCGCTCACGTCGGAGCCCTTCGACCCCGCCACCCCCCAGCGGACCGCGGATCCCGCCTCCGTCCGGGCGCCCGGCGCGGCCCACCCCGCCCCGGCAGGCGCCGCGCACGAGAAGGACGCGCACGGCACGGGCGGCGTCGCGGGTGAGGAGACCGTGTGGATGCCGCTGGGGCGCATCGTGGGGGCCCGTTCCGGCGACAAGGGCGGCAACGCCAACCTGGGAGTCTGGGCCGGGACACCGGACCGCTACGCGTGGCTGGCCGCCACCTTGACCCCTGACCGGCTCAAGCGCCTCCTGCCGCATCTGGCCGCGTACCGCGTCGACCGCTACGAGCTGCCGAACCTCAAGGCGCTCAACTTCGTCATCCACGGGCTCCTGGGCCGGGGTGTGGCGGCGAGCCCGCGCATGGACCCGCAGGCCAAGGCGCTGGGCGAGGAGCTACGCGCCCGGCCTCTGCGCATCCCCACGGCGCTCCTGGACTGAGCCGGCCATCCGCCACCCCAGCAGCCCCGCGCCCAGCACCCCCGCCCGAGCCCCGAGCGCCGACGCCCTGACCTCCGGCGCCCGCCGCTCCTGCACCCGCCGCTCCGGCGCCCCCGGCGACGACCGCGCGTGTGCCGCCGCCTCCTGCGACGTTGACCGCCCGTCGGCCGGCAGGGACGGGGACGGCGGATGAGGGGACAGGAGGGTTGACAGGCGGGCCCGGAGGGGGACGATCAGGGCGTCGCCCGCGTGGGAGACCCCGCCGCCGATGACGACGGCCGCCGGATCCAGCAGCCGCGTGTACGTGGCCAGGGCCAGGGCGAGCGCCTCCACGGCCGTGTCCCACACCCGCCCGGCCGCCGCGTCTCCCTCCGAGGCTCGCCGCACCACCTCCTCGGCCCCGCCGGCGCCGTACCGGGCCGCGACCGCGCCGCCCGACGCGTACGCCGCCAGGCAGCCCCGCTGCCCGCACCCGCAGGCCGCCCCGCCGGGCCGTACCGGGATGTGGCCGATCTGCCCGGCCCATCCGGCGGCGCCCCCGTACGGCGACCCGGACAGGACCACCGCGCCCGCGATGCCCGTGCCGATGGGCAGGTAGAGCACGTCGTCCCCGCCCGCCCCGTAGGCCAGCTCCGCCTCCCCGGCCGCGCGGACGTCATGCCCGAGCGCCACCGGCATGTCCACGTCCGTGAACGACGACGCGGGCACGTCCCGCCAGCCGAACGCGGCCGAGAAGACGGCCCGTTCCGCCGTGACGAGACCGGGCACCACCAGCCCCACCGCCTGCGGGCGTGTTCCGGGCCGGGGCCGGGCGAGGTCGGCGACGAAGGCGGAGACGGCCGCGATCACGCGCTCAGGGCCGCCGGCGCGCGGGGTGGGCCGCCGCTCGACATGCAGACATGTCCCGTCGCGGGTGACAAGTCCGCCTTTCATGGTGGTGCCGCCAACATCAACCGCCACAACGCACTCCATGCCTTCATCCTGCTGCAGAAACCTTTTGAGATCATGTCCGCCGATGCAGCAGGATGAGGTCTCATGCGCCGCCTCACCATCCATGACCTGGACGACTGCGTCCGCCTGGCCAAAGACCGCGACTGGCCGCCCGAGGAGCACAAGTGGCGCCTGCTGTTCGAGATCGGCGAGCCGTACGGCATCGACGCCCCTGACGGCGACGGCCTTGCCGCGTGCAACGTCCTGACCCCCTACGGCGACGGGCACGCCGTGATCAGCATGGTGCTCACCGCGTCCCGCTACGCCAGGCAGGGCCTCGGCCGCGCGCTCATGCGGCACGTGCTCGACCAGGCCGGCGACCGCACCGTCTTCCTCCACGCCACCGGGCAGGGCCGGCCGCTCTACGAGCAGCTCGGCTTCCGGACGGTCGGCCGGGTGGCCAAGCACACGGGCGTCTTCGCGGGCGAGCCCTCGGGCCTGACCCGTCCCGCCACGGCAGCCGACCTCGACGCCGTCCTCGCGCTCGACGCCGAGGTGTTCGGCATGGACAGGTCGGCGGCGCTGCGGCGGATGTTCACGTTCGGCGAGCAGGTCAGGGTGGCGGCCGGCGGTTTCGGCCAGTGCTGGCGCAACGACGACAACACCGTGATCGGCCCGGTCGTGGCCGGCGACGAGGAGACGGCGCGCGCCCTGATCGGCGACCTGGCGCTCGACGCGGGCGGCGAGGTGCGGATGGACTTCGACCTCGCCCACGAGTCCATGATCCGGTGGGCGGGCGAGCACGGCATCGGCGAGCCGTGGGAGGTCGCGTTCATGGTGCGCGGCGACGACCTGCCCGGAGACCGGTCACGCCAGTTCCTCCCCTTCATGCAGGCACTCGGTTGACCCGGTTCGCGGGGCCCGCATAGGGCCCCCACCAGAACATCGTTCTGGCCGAAGGGCGGCACATGACCTCCATCCACGTCGACGCCGGCGCCATCGACCTCGACGAGCCCGGCGCGTGGATGGACGATCAGGGGCCGCCGCCGGTCCCGATCACGGGGGCCACGCCGGTCCCCGGCGGCACCCAGAACGTCATGGTCCGCCTCGAACGCGGCGGCCGCCGTACATCCTGCGCAGGCGTCCGCTGCGCGCCCGCCGCATGAGCAACGAGGTGCTCCACCGCGAGGCCCGGGTGCCGGCGGCGCCGCACGGCACGCCGGTGCCCGCCCCCGCGCTGGTGGCCGCGCGGGAGCCGGTGTTCTACCTCGTGACTCCTCCGCTTCCCGAAGGGAGCGGCCTCTCGTCCCGCTTGCGCGGGGATGGCCGGCGGGCGACGACCACGTGCCGGGACTGCCCGCGCCGCAGGAGATCATCGCCTCCTACGCGGCACTGTCCGAGCGCGACATGTCGGCCATCGACTGGTACGCGGTGACGCTCGGCCTGTTCGAGCGGGCCCAGGAGCTCAAGGGCGGCACGCTCAACTGACCAAATATCACGATTTTCGGAGAAACGATCACACATAGACCCCCGAGCCATACAATTGCGCGCAATTGCATCTTTCATCGGGGAAGGATCGTCATGCGTATGCGGTTCCTCGGGTCCACCTCGGAGGCGGGCGCCTGTCCCACCCTGTACGAGACCGACCGCGGCACCATCGTCGTCCAGGGCCTCCAGGTCACCGACGCGGAGGCGCTCGCGGACCTTCGCGACGTGCTCGACGGCGAGGGCGCCGTCGAGGTGCCCCGCGAGCTCATCACCGAAATCGCCCGCCGGGTCCTGACCGACGGTTCGGCAACCGCTTTCCCCACCTGCGGAGGAACACCCACGGCTACCGGCTGATCACAATTGCGCACCCCACTGGCATGATCGACGCAAGCAGGGCTAGCCTCTTGCGGCGTGACGTCCTTTCAGCAGGCGCGGATCGACCTCGGCAGCCATTTACGCCAGCTGCGCGAGGCGGCCCGGCTGTCCGGCAAGGAGCTGGCCGAGCAGCTGCGCTGGCAACCGTCCAAGGTCTCGCGCCTGGAGAACGCCAGGCAGACCGCCACCGAGGACGACGTGGTCGTGTGGGCGCAGGCCGTACGCGCCTCGCCCGACACGACCGACGAGCTGATCCGGCAGGCGATCGCGCTGCTCGAACGGCACGACGACTGGAAGCAGCGCCACCGCAGCGGGCTGGCCGCCCTCCAGGAGGACGTCCGCGACCTGGAGGCGCGCACCAAGCTGTTCCGGGTGTTCGAGCCCGGCATCATCGTGGGCCTGCTGCAGACCTCCGAATACGCCAGGCACGTGTTCCGCAAGGTCAAGCGCCTCTACAGCGCCGCCGACCAGATCGACGCGGCGGTCCGGGTGCGCATGCAGCGCCAGGAGATCCTCTACGACCGCACGAGGACGTTCCGGTTCGTGGTGTCGGAGTCCACGCTCCGCACCCTCCTGGCGCCGCCCGAGGTCATGCGCGGCCAGCTCGACCGCCTGCTGGCCGTCAGCACGCTGCCGAACGTGGAGTTCGGCGTGATCCCCTTCGACGCCGAGTTCCCGTCCAACCCGGTCAACGGGTTCTGGATCTACAACGATTCCATGGTCGGCGTGGCCACCATGACGAAGGACCTCATCCTGCGCGACCCCGACGACATCGCCTTCTACGTCCGGGCGTTCGACGACTTCGCGAAGGTGGCCGAGTTCGAGGAGTCCGGGCGGGAGGTCATCATCAGGATCCTTCACGATTACCGGAAACAAACCGCACATTAACCGCAGCAATTGCTTGCCTCCCGCCCCAAGATCGTGCAATTCTGTCGCGAGACGTTGCGGAGGTGACGCATGATGCTTGATACCGCGCTCTGCCTCGAGCGGTTCGCCTGGCACGCGGGTCGTCACGCGGACCTGTCGGTCCAGAGCCTCGCCCTGTCCAGCGACCCTGCCTACGTGTCGGTCCGCAACCGTTTCTCCGCCACCCTCGCCGAGACCGTGACCTGCTCCGACGAGGGCGCGTTCATCACCTCCTGGGGCTACCGCCTGGGCACCTCGGAAGACGTCGAGTCCGCCGCCGCCCGGCTCGCCTTCCTCCTCGCCGCCCTGCCGGCCTAGGTCAGGCTCCGCTCCCGGCTCCCCTCCGTCCTGCCGGCCCGGATCAGCACCCCGCCCGGTAAAGGATCTTCTGCACCTCCGGCTGGTCGACGTTCTCCTCCGTGACGATCGTGGCGTCCGTCGGGATCGACGCCGTGACCTGCTGCCCCTTGACCGCGGCCACCGCCTGCTCGACGCCTTTGGCGCCGATGTCGCCGGGCAACTGCGCGATCAGGGCCTGCACGACGCCGTCCTTGAGCTGCTTGACCTGCGCGGGCCCGGCGTCGAACCCCACCATCTTGACCTCGCCCAGCTTGCCCGCCTGCCGCAGCGCCGAGCCCGCACCGGTGGCCGAGTTGAGGTTCGCCGCGAACACCCCGGCCAGCTCGGGATCCTTCGCCAGCGCCGCGTTGACGATCCTGGACGCCTCGCCGACGTCGTTGTGCGAGTACTGCACCCCGAGATGGTCGACGTCCGGGTGGTTCGCCGTGATCTCCTGCTCGAAGCCCCTGATCCGCGCGTCCACGGTGCTGACGCCGGGGTCGGTGGAGATGACCAGCACCTTGCCCTTGCCGCCGATCTGCTCCGACAGCGCCTGGGCCGCCGCCGCGCCGCCCTTGACGTTGTCGGTGCTGATCCGCGACAGGCCGATGCTCTCGTCCTCGACCACCGTGTCCACCAGGATGATCTTGATGCCCTGCTGCTTGGCCTGGGTCAGCGGCGCGATCATCGCCTTGACGTCGGTCGGCGCGATCAGCATGGCGTCCGGCGCGCTCGCGGTCACGGAGTTGACGATCGGCGTCTGGAGCGTCGGATCGAACTTCTGCGGCCCCTGCACGTCGAGCGCCACGCCCAGCTCCTGGGCCTTGGCCTTCGCGCCGCAGGCCATCGTCTCGTAGAACTCCTCACCGGCCAGGCCCTGCACGAGCGTGACCCTGGTCTGGTCGTCGCCGCCCGCCTCGCTCCCCTGCCCGCCGCAGGCGGCGATCATCATCGTCGCCGCGAGCGCGGCCGTGATCTTGCGCATGCTGGTGCCTCCTCCTATCGGTCGCGGGCCCTGCGCCTCCACTGGTCGACGTAGACGGCGGCGACGAGCACCGCGCCCACCACCACCTGCTGCCAGAACGGCCGCACGCCGAGAATCTGGAAGCCGTTCTGCAGCACGACGGGGATGAAGACGCCGATGACCGTGCCGGCCACCGTGCCGACCCCGCCGAACAGGGACGTCCCGCCGATCACCACGGCCGCGATGGCCTGAAGGTTGTCGGTGGAGTGCGCGGACACGCCGGTGATGCCGTACTTGGCCAGCGACAGGCAGCCGGCCAGGCCCGCCAGCAGCCCCGCGAGCCCGTACACCTTGACCAGGTGTGCGCGCACGGCGACGCCGCCACGCCGGGCGGCCTCGACGTTGGAGCCGATCGCGTACGTGTGGCGGCCGAACCGGGTGCAGGCGAGCATGAGGGCCAGGGCCGCGGTGATGGCGGCGCAGATCCACACGATCACCGGCACGCCCAGCCAGCGGGCCAGGCCGAGCCCGAGGTTGAGCTCGGTGGGGGCGCGCAGGTCGACGCCGCCGGTGAGCAGCAGCGCGCCGCCGAGAGACATGCCGAGGGTGCCGAGCGTCACGATGAGCGCGGGGATACGGCCCATGGCGATCAGCACGCCGTTCAGCACTC
Source organism: Nonomuraea sp. NPDC049378 (assembly GCF_055586745.1). Classification (NCBI taxonomy): domain Bacteria; kingdom Bacillati; phylum Actinomycetota; class Actinomycetes; order Streptosporangiales; family Streptosporangiaceae; genus Nonomuraea; species Nonomuraea sp. NPDC049378. Next base: position 314,552 of record NZ_JBVJHP010000004.1, on the reverse strand, counting down.
CCCAGGCCAGCCCGGCCACGAGGGCGGCCAGGCCGCCGAGCGCGAGCGACCCGGTGGCCTCCATGACCTTGGCCGCGGACACGGCCGAGAACACCAGCACCCCGCCCACCGACAGGTCGATGCCCGCCGTGATGATCACGTACGTCATGCCGGCGGCGAGCAGCAGCAGGATGGCCGCGTCGCTGACCAGGTTGAGCACGTTGAACGAGGTGGGGAACGTGCGCGGCGCGAGCACCGAGAACGTCACCAACAGCCCCGCCAGCACCAGGCCGATCCACACGACCTGCGGGGCGCCGAACCGGAGGCGGCTCATCGGCCGTCTTCCTGTCCGTCCGCCCCCGCGCCGCGCCGCCCGGGCCCGTCCCCACCCGCGACGCCCCGCCCGGGCCCGTCCTCCGCTCCGTCCCCATCTGCGGCGTCCTGCCCGGCGTCGTCCGGCCGCCCGTCGGGACCGGCCTGTTCGAGTGCGCCGGTCATGGCGCCGACCAGCTCCTCCATCGAGACGCGCGCGGTGTCGAACCTGGCCACCCTGCGGCCCAGCCGCAACACCTCCACCCGGTCCGACACCGCCATGACGTCCTGCATGTTGTGGCTGATGAGCACGACCGCCACGCCCGCGTCGCGTACGCTCCTGATCAGGTCGAGCACCCGCCGCGTCTGCACCACGCCGAGCGCCGCGGTCGGCTCGTCCATGAACACCGCCCGCCGTGCCCATCCCACCGCCCTGGCCACCGCGACCCCCTGCCGCTGCCCGCCCGACAACGTCGAGACCGGCGCCGTCTCCGACTTCAGCCGTACGCCCAGCCGCTCGCACGCCTCCCGCGTCTCGCGCCGCATGGCGGCGTTGTCCAGCACGCCCAGCATTCCGAGCAGCCCCGGCCTGAGCCGTTCCCTGCCGAGGAAGTAGTTGGCGGACGGGCTGAGCTCCGCGCAGAGCGCGAGGTCCTGGTAGACGGTCTCGATGCCGGCGCCCCTGGCTTCGTCGGCCGATCCGAACGCCACCGGCCGGCCGTCGACCTCGATCGTGCCCGTGTCGGGCCGTTCGACGCCTGACAGGATCTTCGCCAGGGTGGACTTACCCGCGCCGTTGTCGCCGATCAGCGCGACCACCTCGCCCGGTCGCACCGCGAAGTCCGCGCCACGCAGCGCCTCCACGTGGCCGTAGCTCTTCACGATCCCGCGGGCGGCGATCAGCGGTGCGCCCATAGCACCATCAAGGATGCCTCTGACATCGTTGTCAAGACCGAAACCCGATCCCGCGCCCGACCACCCGTTCGCCGCGGAAGGTCACAAGGCCCGAAAATCCGCCGGGCAGGGGGCGCGCAGGGCGTCCGGTGGCCGGGTGCCCGGTCCGGGGGTCCTGCGCACGCGAAGGGCGGGTCCGCATGGCGTGCGGGCCCGCCCTTCGGGAGGGGCTCGAATTCAGTTCACGTCGAGCTTGCGCCGGATCGCGACGAGGATGTCCAGCATCTCGAGCTGCGTCCCCTGCAGCCCGTCGACCTTGCTCTCCAGACTATCGACCTTGCTCTCCAGCTTGCCGAGCCTGCGGTCGGTCTCCGCGAACTTGGCGTCAACCTTGCTCTCCAGCTTGCCGAGCCTGCGGTCAGTCTCCGCGAACTTGGCGTCGACCTTGCTCTCCAGCTTGCCGAGCCTGCGGTCAGTCTCCGCGAACTTGGCGTCGACCTTGCTCTCCAGCTTGTCGAGCCTGCGGTCGGTCTCCGCGAACTTGGCGTCGACCTTGGCATCCAGGGCGTCGACCTTGGTCCCGAGCGACCCCACCCTGCCGTCCAGGGCATCGATCTTGCTGTCCAAGGTGTCGACCTTCGCGTCGAGAGTGGTGACTTTCCCGTCGACGACCTTGACGCGGGAGCCCACGCCGTTGACGCGCTCGGTGAGCTGCTGTCCCAATTCCATGCGATCCGCCCGGATGTTGACGAACTCGGTGGCCAACTCGTTAGCGAGTTTGACAGCCGCGTCCTTGTAGCTCAACTCGATCTCCCCTACCTTTGAAGGCAGGGACCGGGGATGTAATGGCTCTCCGGTCCCGTTCGTTTGCCACGAGAATACCTTGCCGGGCGTCGGCCATGAAGGGAACCGAAGAAAGTTTCCCCTGGTCAGCGGGCTATTGGCGGCATAAATTCGGACCTATCCGAATAAATTAGCCAGACGTATTCTCCGGGCCATCATTTCGCCCCTCATTTCGCCCCTCATACGGCCTTGTTGTCGGCCGCGGATCGGGAGTTCCCGGCAGATCCATGGTTGCGATCGCTCCGCCGCCGCGCGCGTTCTCCAGGCGTACCGTTCCTGCCGCCTCCGCGACCGCCTGCGCCACGATCGCCAGGCCCAGCCCCGACCCGGGCAGCCCGCGCGCCGACGGCGAGCGCCAGAAGCGCTCGAACACGTACGGCAGGTCCTCCTCGGGCAGTCCCGGGCCATGGTCCCGCACGGTCAGCCGGCCGCCGCGCAGGCTCACCTCGACCTGGCCCTCCGGGCTGAACTTGGCGGCGTTGTCGATGAGGTTGAGCACGGCACGTTCCAAGGAGGCGGCGGCGCCGACGACGTACCACGGGCTCAGGTCGGTGACGACCTCGGCGCCGCGCAGCCGGGCGCGCTCCACGGCGGCGGTGACGACCTCGTGGAAGGCCAGCTCGACGTGCGGCTCGTGGTGGGCGTCGCCCCTGGCCAGCTGGAGCAGATCGCCCACGAGCGTGGACAGCTCGGCGAACTGCGCCTTCACGTTGACCAGCAGGCGCTCCTTCGCCCCGGGGTCGAGGCTGCGTCCGGTCTGCTCGCTGCGCAGCAGCAGGTCGATGTTGGTGCGCAGGGTGGTGAGAGGGGTGCGCAGCTCGTGGCCGGCGTCGGCGACGAGTTGCTGCTGGCGCTCGCGGGATCCGGCCAGCGCCGCGGTCATGGCGTTGAAGGACGAGCTCAGCCGGGCGATCTCGTCGTTGCCCTTGACGGGGATGCGGGTGCCGAGGTCCTCGGTCTGGGCGATGTGCTCGACCGCCTTGGTGAGGTCTCCGACCGGGCGGAGCCCGGCGCGCGAGATGGCCAGGCCCGCCCACGCGGCGCCGAACACGCCCAGGGCCGCGACGGCCGCCAGCGCGAACGCGGTGTTCCGCAGCGTGCGCCTGGTGTGGTAGAGCGGAGCCGCCTCCAGAACGGCGGTGCCAGGGGAGAAGTTCGAGATCACCACGCGGACCGGCTTGCCGTCGCGGGTCACGCCGTCACGGCAGATCGGCTCGCGGCGGTCGGCCGCCAGGGTCAGGTCCTCCTCCGTCCACAGGATGGGCGCGCCGAGCGAGCACGTGGTGCCGTCCGCGCGCAACAACATCGCCATGCCGGCGTACTCGTCGGACGAGCCCTCAGGAGTGCAGTGGTGGAGGAGGAAGTCCCTGTCCCCTGACTCCTCCGGGTCCATGATGGTCTGGTCGAGCTGCTTGATCAGCTGGTCCTGGACGATGAACCACGACATGCCCGCGCACACCGTGATGGCCAGCGCCACGGCCACCGTGACGAGGAGGGTGAGGCGGGACCTCAGGCTCCCTCGTCTCACGGCGCCGCTCTCAGGACGTATCCCACGCCGCGCACCGTGTGGATCACGCGCGGCTCTCCCCCGGCCTCGGTCTTGCGCCGCAGGTACATCACATAGACGTCGAGCGAGTTGGAGGTCGGCTCGAAGTCGAATCCCCACACCTCGCTCAGGATCTGGTCCCTGGTCAGCACCTGGCGCGGATGTGCGAGGAACAGCTCCATCAGCAGGTATTCGGTCCTGGTCAGGTCGAGCCTGCGCTCGCCGCGGGTGACCTCCCTGGTGGCGGGGTCCATGCGCAGGTCGTCGTACGTGAGCGCGTCGCCGTTCTCGGCCGGTCCGGCGCTGAGCGCGCCTCGCCGCAGCAGCGCGCGTACCCTGGCCAGCAGCTCGTCCAGCTCGAACGGCTTGACGAGGTAGTCGTCGGCGCCCGCGTCGAGCCCGGAGACCCGGTCGCCGACCGCGTCGCGGGCGGTCAGCATGAGGACGGGGATGTGGTTGCCGGACGCCCGCAGCCGGCGGCACGCGGTCAGCCCGTCGAGGCGCGGCATCATGACGTCGAGCAGCACCCCGTCGAACGAGTCGCTCGCCAGGGCCTCCAGCGCCGCGTGCCCGTCGCCGGCCGTGACGACCTTGTAGCCCTCGAACTCGAGGCTCGACTGGAGCGCCTCGCGCAACGCGGGCTCGTCGTCCACCACCAGCAACCGTGCGGGCTCACTCATGCTGCAAACGCTAGAGGTTCATCATGAAAAGGTGATGAACGCCCTCGGTTCTTTTCCGTGGATCACCACGCGACGGGCAACGCCTTGAGCCCGAGGATGGGGCTCTCGTGCTTGACGGGCACGTCCTCGTCCGCCACCGTGACCCGCAGCCCGGGCAGCCGCTCGAACAACGTGCGCAGCGCGATCTCCAGCTCGGCCCTGGCCAGGTTCTGGCCGAGGCACTGGTGCACCCCGTAGCCGAAGGCCACGTGGTGCCGGGCGGAGCGGCCGATGTCGAACTCGTCCGGCCGCTCGAAGGCCCGCTCGTCCCGGTTGGCGCAGGCTCCGAGCACGAAGATGCCCTCGCCCTTCCTGACGAGCTGCCCGCCGATGTGCTGGTCCTCGATGGCCACGCGGTCGAACGCCACCCAGTCCACGACCGAGAGGTAACGCAGCAGTTCGTCGACGGCCGCGGGCCACAGGTCCGGGTCCGCGCGCAGCGCGGCGAGCTGGGCCGGGTGGCGCATGAGCGTGAGCGCGGCGAGCGGGATCATGTTGGCGGTGGTCTCGTGGCCGGCGACGAGCAGCAGGAACATCACGCCCACGATCTCGTCGTGGCTGAGCCGCCCGGTGCCGATCAGCCGGCCGAGCAGGTTGTCCTCCGGATCCGCCTCCGCCCTGGTGACCAGCGCGTCGAGGAAGCCCCTGATCTCCATCACCGCGGCGTGACGCGCCTCCTGGCCGACGCCGGCCGAGATCATCCTGCGGGTCCGCGACTGGAAGAACTCGCGGTCGGCGTACGGGACGCCGAGCAGCCGGCAGATGACCAGCGAGGGCAGCGCCAGCCCGAACGCCTCCACCAGCTCGGCCTCCGGCCCCTTGGCGATCATGTCGTCGACGAGTTCGTCGGCGATGTGCTGGATGCCGGGTCGCAGCTCTCTCATCCGCCTGACGGTGAACTCGGGGATGAGCAGCCGGCGGAACCTGCCGTGCTCGGGCGGGTCCAGGTCGATGAAGTGGCCGATGGCGAACTTCGCCATGGCGGCGTCCTGCTCGGGGGTCGAGGGCTCCCTGCTCAGCGCGCCGCTCGGGTGGCCGGGGGTGGCGGGGTTGGTGCTGATGCCCGCGCCCGAGAGCACCTGCCGGGCCTCGGCGTGCCGCGTGATCAGCCACGCCTCACCGCGGGGCAGCCTGGCGCGGACGAGCGGGGCCTGCTCGCGCATGCGTTCGTACGCGGGTGGAGGTGCGAACGGGCAGGTGCGCGGGACGGGGAAGTTCTCGGCCATAGTCTGCTCCCAACGAGTCCGGCATCATTCATTACTTACGCGAAAGTAAGCAATGAAGTGGCCGGCGGTCAAGTGATGGGAGCGGAATGGCTGGACGGCGGACGGATACGAGAGAGCGGATCCAGCAGGTGGCGCTGGAACTGTTCGCCGAGCGGGGATACGACAAGACCACGCTCCAGGAGGTCGCCGAGCGGCTGCGGATCACCAGGCCCGCGCTCTACTACCACTTCCGCACCAAGGAGGCGATTCTCGCCGGCGTCGTCGACCGGCTGGTCGACTCGATCGACGAGCTGGTGACCTGGGCCAGGCAGCAGCCCATGACCGCCGAGTCGAAGCAGGAGATCCTGCGGCGGATCGCGGAGTTGCTGGCTGATCAGTGGCGGCCGTTGTTCCAGTTCGCTCAGGTGAACCAGGGGGTGATGCGCGAGCTGCCGGCCGGCGAGTGCATGCGCCAGAGCCTGATCAGCATGCTGTCCCTGCTGGTGCCCCCGGAGGCGAGCCCGGTGCGGCGGTTCGAGGCCAGGCTCGCGGTGATCGCGGTGATCCTGGGCAACGTGCCCTTCCTCGTCGACACGGACCTGTCGGAGGCGGAGCGGGTGGCGGTGGCGCTGGAGGTGGCCACCAAGCTGGTCTCCGAGGACGGTTAGCGGCGATCAGCGGCCGAGCAGGGCCATGGCGGCGTTGTGGCCGCCGATCCCGCTCACGCCGCCGCCCCTGCGGGCGCTCGCGCCGCACACGAGAACGCGCTCGTGCTCGGTCTCCACGCCCCAGCGGCCCTGCTCGGCGTACGGCCAGCTCAGGTCGGCGTGGAAGATGTGGCCGCCCGGAAGCCCCGCGTCCTTCTCGAGGTCGACGGGCGTCTTGGCCTCGACGCACGGGGTGCCGTCGGGGGCCTTGAGCAGGCAGTCCTCCAGAGGTTCTGCCAGGACGGCGTTGACGGACGCGAAGGTGGCCTCCAGCGCCTGCTTCCGGGCCTGATCCGGATTTTTCCGGAAAAGTCGGGCGGGCATGTGCAGCCCGAACAGCGTCATCGTCTCGGCCCTGCCCCTGAGCTCGGGGCCGAGGATGGACGGATCGGTCAGGGAATGGCAGTAGACCTCGGCGGGCGGCAGTTCCGGGATCTCCCCTCGGGCCGCCTGGGCGTACGCCCCGGCGAGCTGGTCGCGTCCCTCGTTGATGTGGAACGTACCGCTGAAGGCGGCGCGCGGATCCACCTGCGCGTCCTTCAGCCGTGGCAACCGCGACAGCACCATGTTGACCTTCAGCTGCGCTCCCTCGGGCACCTCTGCCGGCCGGCCCATCAGCCGGTCGAGCACCGCGGGCGGCAGGTTGACCAGCACGTGCCCGCCGTTCACCGTGTGCTCGCCGTCCTCCGTCACGAACGCGACCTCCCCGGACGGCGAGATCCCGACGATCTCCGCGCCGGTCCTGATCTCGGCGCCGGACCGCCTGGCCGCCGCCTCCAGCGCCCCTGAGACCGCGCCCATGCCGCCGACGGGGACGTTCCAGTCGCCGGTGCCGTCGCCGATCACGTGGTAGAGGAAGCACCGGTTGGCCGACAGGTCGGTGGCGGGGTCGGCGAACGTCCCGATGAGCGCGTCGGTGAGCACGACGCCGCGCACGGTGTCGTCGGCGAAACGTTCGTCCACGGTCTCGCCGATCGGCCTGGCGAACAGGTCCCGCCACGCCTGCGCGCCGACCAGCCGCTCGATCTCGGCCGGCGCGCGCAGGGGTTCGAGCAGGGTGGGAGCGAGGGCGCGGGCGACCCGCGCGGTCATGCCGTAGAAGTCCCGCCAGGCCTCGTGGTCGGCCTCCCCTCCGGTGACGGCGCGGAACGAGGCCGCCGTACGTGCCGCGTCCTCGTTGTCGACGAGCAGGCCCGTGCCGCCCCTGGGCGTGTAGGAGGCGTGGCGGCGGCGCCGCAGCTCCAGGTCGAGCCCCAGGTCGCGGACGATCTCGCGGGGCAGGAGGCTGACGAGGTAGGAGTAGCGCGACAGGCGCACGTCCACTCCGGGGAAGGCCCGGGTGGAGACCGCCAGGCCGCCCACGTGGCCGTACCGCTCCAGGACGAGCACCCGCCGTCCCGCCCGGGCCAGGTACGCCGCGGCGACCAGCCCGTTGTGCCCGCCGCCGGCCACGATCACGTCATAAGCGCCCATCCACGCACCATAAGGCGCAAACCACACCATCCGTCAACGCCCGGAACGGTCACGGACGGCTGGCGATGGCGAGCAGGATCGCGGCAGGGCCGGTGAGGGGACGGCCGCGGCGCCATACCGCCCGCAGGCTCCTGACCAGATTCACCCCAGCCAGCGGCACCTCCACCAGCCGCCCGGTCGCCACGTCGGCCTCCACCGCGTACCCGCTGAGCACCGCGGGCGCCGCTCCCGCCTGCGCGGCTCCCTTGACCGCCGCGTTCGACCCCAGCTCCAGCCGCGGGCTGGCCTGGTGCAGGCCCTTGAACGCCACGTCCAGCGTCTCCCGCGTCCCCGACCCCGGCTCCCGCACCACCAGCGGCGTCGCGGCCAGCTCCACGCCCCGCAGCGCCGTGCGGCGCCGCGCCCACGGATGGCCGGGCGCCACCACGACCACCAGCCTGTCGGTGCCCACGACCCGGCTGTCCAGCCCCTCGGGCACGCTCGGCCCCTCGACGAACCCCAGCTCCACGTCCTCGGCCAGCACCCGCGCCGCGACGTCGGCGGAGTTGACCACGTCGAGCCCGACCGGCACGTCCGGCTCCCGGTTCTGCAGCTCACCGAGCCACCTCGGCACGAGATACTCGGCCACGGTCATGCTGGACGCCACCCGCAGATGCGCCGCCTCTCCGTGCCGCACGGCCTGCACGGCGCGCATCAACTCTTCGGCGGCGGCCAGCACCTGCGCGGCCCAGCCCGCCACCATCCTGCCCTCGGCGGTGAGCGTCGACCCGCGCGGTGTGCGCTCGACCAGCGGCAGGCCCAGGCGGCGTTCGAGGTGGGCGACGCGCTTGCTCGCCGACGGCTGGGCGATGCCCGCGGCCTTGGCCGCCTGCCCGAGGCTGCCCAGCACGCCGACATCGACCAGCAGCTTCAAGGAGTCGAGATCGGGCAGTGCACTCATAGCCCCAGGCTATGGGCTCCCAGTCAGCTGGCGCCTACCGGCCGTGCCACCCGCTCAAAAGACTGGGATCATGTCCCTCACCGACGGCTCGCCCGCTGCCGCCCGCCACCCATCGGGGCCGCAGCCGCGGGCTCACGACACCGCCACAGCGGGGTCGCGGGCTCGCCGCTCCACCACGCCGGGATCCCGAACCCTCCGCCTCGCCCGGGCGCGGATGCGCCGTACCGGCTCCTTCCTCGCCGCGACCTGGCCGGGTGTCGCCGTGACCGCGCTCGCGGTGGTGTTCGCGCTGGCCGCCAGCCGGTTCTTCCCGGCGCTCAGTCCCGCGGTGATCGCGGTGGCCTCCGGCGCGGCGCTGGCCAACGTGGCCGGGATCGGCGAACGGTTGAAGCCGGGGCTGGCGTTCGTCTCCAGGCGGGTGTTGCGGGTCGCGGTCGCCCTGCTCGGCCTGCAGATCGCGCTGCCTCAGGTGCTCGCGCTCGGCTGGCAGACGCTCGCCGTCGTGGTGGTGGCCACCGGGGTGACGTTCGCGGTGACGCCGCGGATCGGGCGCATGCTCGGCCTCACGCCCGGCACGTCACTCCTCGTCGCGACCGGCGTGTCCATCTGCGGCGCCGCCGCGATCGCCGCCATGCACGAGAGCTCGGACACCTCCGACGATGACGACGCCGCCGGCGCGCTCGGCGTCGTCGTCCTGTACGGCACCGCCGCCATCGCCGCGATCCCCCTCCTGGCCTCCCTCATGGGCCTGTCGCCCGCACAACTCGCGGTGTGGACGGGGGCGGCCGTGCACGAGGTCGCCCAGGTGGCCGCGATCGGCGCCGCCTCGGGAGTCCTGGCCACCGCCGTGACGGTCAAGCTGGGCCGCGTGCTCCTCCTCGCCCCCATGGTGGCCCTGTTCTCCGGCCGCACCGGGGACGCCTCGTCCCGGCCGCCGGTCGTGCCGCTGTTCGTGGTGGCGTTCCTGGCCATGGTCGCCCTGCGCAGCACCGGGCAGGTGCCGGCGGCGGTGACGGACCAGATCCCCCAGGTGACCGGCGTGCTGATGGCGGCCGCCCTGTTCGGCCTGGGCACCGGCATCGACCTGCGAAAACTGGTCAAAGGCGGACGAGTCATGCTGCTCGGAGGCATCGCCACGGCGGTCATCGCCGCCGTCTCACTGGCCGGAGTGGCGCTTCTCGTGTGATCCTCGGATGGACGGCCGCAGCGCCGTGCTCAGCTCGGAACAAATACCGTAAACTACCCCGTTCAGGGTATGCCGGTAAGGATCACTCAGGGAGCACGAAACTCACCATGCGCAGCGCCACCGACTCCGTTCTTCAGCCGTCCAGCGAGGTCGTCGAGGCCCTGGCCGGCGGCGCGCCCGTCGTGGCGCTGGAGTCCACGATCATCTCCCATGGGCTGCCGCAACCGCGCAACCTCGAGGTGGCGCGCGAACTGGAGGGGATCGTCCGCGACGCCGGCGCCGTGCCGGCCACGATCGCCGTGCTCGACGGCGTGCCGCGCATCGGGCTCGACGAGGTGGAGCTGGAGCGCGTCGCGACGGAGTCCGGCCTGCGCAAGCTGGGACAGCGGGATCTGCCCGTGGCGGCGGCGCTGAAGGCGAGCGGCGCGACCACCGTGTCGGCCACGTCGTTCCTCGCCGCCCGCGCCGGGATCCGGATCTTCGCCACCGGAGGCCTGGGCGGCGTGCACCGGGGCTGGACGGACGACCAGGACGAGTCCGCCGACCTCGACGCCCTCGCCCGCACGCGCATCACCATCGTCTGCGCCGGCGTCAAGTCGATCCTCGACGTGCCCGCGACGCTCCAGCGCCTGGAGACCAGGGCCGTGACGGTGGCGGGCTACCGTACGGACACCTTCCCCGGCTTCTACCTGCACTCCTCCGGCCAGCCGATCGACTGGCGCATCGAGTCGCCCGCCCAGGCCGCGGCCATCATGCGCGGCCAGGACGCACTCGGCGGCCAGGAGAGCGCGCTGATCGTGGCCAACCCGGTGCCCGAGGACCGCCAGCTCGATCCCGAGCTGCACGACCGCGTGCTCGCCGAGGCGCTGGCCGCCGCCGAGCGCCAGGGGATCAAGGGGCAGGCCATCACCCCGTTCCTGCTCGGCTATCTCGTGGACGGCACCGGCGGCGCCTCCCTGGAGGCCAACCTGGCCGCCGTGCGCGGCAACACCGCACTCGCCGCCCAGATCGCCCTCGCATGGGCGAGACCGTGATGGACAACGCTCTCCTGATCATCGGCGACGTCGTCACCGATGTGGTGGCGTTGCATGGTTCACCGGTCATGACGGGCGCCGACACGGCCGCCGACATCGTGCTCCGTCCCGGAGGTTCGGGCGCGAACACCGCCGCCTGGGCCGCCTGCCTGGGCGCCGACGCGCGGCTGCTGGCCAAGCTGGGTTACGACAGCAGCGAGTGGCACACGACCGAGCTTCTCAAGACGGGCGTACGCCCGCACCTCTCCGTGGACTCCGACCATCCGACCGCGGTCGTGATCGCCATGGTGGACAAGAGCGGTGAGCGCTCGATGCTCACCAACCGCGGCGCCGGCGGCCTGATCTCGGACGCCGACTGGGATCCCGCCCTGCTCGACGGCGTCGGCCGGCTCCATCTGTCGGGATACATCCTCTTCGGGGAAGGCGGGCTGCGGCTGGCCCGACGCGCCATGGCGGAGGCGGCGGCCAGAGGCGTCGCGATCAGCATCGACCCGGCCTCCACGGGGCCGCTGCGCGACTTCGGCGTCGAACGGTTCATCCAGGAAACCGCCCCTGCCAGCCTGATCATCCCGAATCTTGACGAGGCCCTGATTCTCAGTGGTGCCCCAACGGCGGAGCGTGCCGCCGTACTCTTGAGTGAGACGTACGGTACAGCGGTCGTGAAGCTGGGAGCCGAGGGAGCGCTGGCCGCCGTGGACGGTGCAGTGGTCGCGACGGCGGCGGGCGTGCCCGCCGAGGTCGTCGACTCGACCGGGGCAGGTGACGCGTTCGCCGCGGGCTTCCTCGCGGCGGCTTTACATGGTGCCGGGGAAGGGGCCGCTCTGGAGGCCGGTTGCCGCGCGGGGGCCGAATGTGTGGCCCACGTGGGCGGCCGACCACGGTACGGTTTGGATCTGAACCGTCTTTACCCTATTCACACTGATTGATAGCTTGCCGCGTAGGCTGCACCATTAGCCACATCACTACGGGCAGCACCATGCGGCTCACTGGGGAGGATAAGGTCCGCCGATGGATGTCGAGTCATCGATCTGCCTGAGCGACCTAGTCCCTGCGCTGCGCTGGAGCCGTCCGCAGCAGGTGGCCGAGGCGCTCGGCGACCCGCGCCTGCCCGCCGGGTGGTGGTCCTCCATGGCGCTGTCGAAGGCGCTCGGCACGGCGGGCCTCGACTGGATCTGCGAGCGGCTGGCCCGGCTGGCGACCTCCCGCTGGGATCACCTGCCGCTGTGCGACCTGCTGCCCGCGCTGACGGTGCACCACATCGACCCGGCACTGCCGGGCTGGCCCGAGGCCACCCGGACGGCGATCACCGGCCTCGGCGGCTGGCAGCGGCTGCGCCGGTTGTCCCCCAGCGACCTGAGCACCCCGTCGGCCACGCCTGAAGTGGTGGTCGGTTCGATCTTCCGCGAGATCCTCGGCCGCATCCCGGCCCAGCGCGAGCCGGTGCTCGCGGCACGGGCGAACCATCCGGAGGTGACCCGCCCGCTCCATGTCGGCGCGGCCGCCGGTCTCTCGTCCAGGAGCACCGGCTCCTTCCCCGCCCAGCCGGAGGGCGTACCGCAGCCCCAGGCCGCCGCCCAGCCCGGCACACCACAACCCGCGGGTTCCCAGCCCGGAGCACCACAACCCGCGGGCACCCAGCCCGGAGCACCACAACCCGCGGGCACCCAGCCCGGAGCACCACAACCCGCGGGCACCCAGCCCGGAGCACCACAACCCGCGGCCGCGCAGTCCGGCGCACCCCAGCAGCCGGGGGCAGGCCCGTCCGGCCCGCCTCAGCCCGCGGGCTCCCAGCCTGCCGGCGCGCAACCCGGCCCGCAGGAGAGCGCCGCTCCCTCGGCGCCCCCTCAGACCGGGATGTTCGTCGCCCAGAGCGCCTCCCAACCCGGCGCCGGCGCGCAGCCGCCGTCCACAGGACCGTTCACCAGTCCGGCCGAGGGGCACGCCCAGCCGCAGACGGGCGCCTTCGCCGTCCAGCCACCGGATCGCAGGCCCGGCCCGCAGAGCGGCTCCTTCCCCGCACAGCAGGAAGGCCGCCAGACCGGCCCGCTTCCCGCGCAGCCGGAAGGCCGCCAGCCGGGTTCCACGCCCGCGCAAGGGGAAGGCCGCCAGACAGGGTCGTTCGCCGCGCAATCGGAGAGCGGCCGGCAGAGCCAGACGGGCTCCTTCCCCGCTCAGCCGTCCGACCGCCCGGCCGGCCCGCAGAGCGGCTCCTTCCCCGCGCAACCTGACGGCCGCCAGACGGGGTCGCTCCCGGCCCAGCCTCCGGGCGGCGGCCCGCACCAGGGCCCGGGGGTCGAGGGCCTTCCCCAGCGCCCGGCCCCCGGCGGCCCGTCCGAACGCCTTCCGCAGCGTCCCGGGGGCGCGGCGCCCGGGCGCCAGGACACCGGCTCGCTCCCCGGCATGCCCGGCTCCGGTCCCCAGACCGGCTCGATGCCCGCCGTCCGCGGATCAGGCCCGCACACCGGCTCGATGCCCGCCGTCCCCCATTCCGGTCCCCAGACCGGCTCGATGCCCGCCGTTCCCGGATCAGGCCCGCACACCGGCTCGATGCCCGCCGTCCCCCATTCCGGTCCCCAGACCGGCTCGATGCCCGCCGTTCCCGGAACAGGCCCGCACACCGGCTCGGTGCCCGCCGTCCCCGGCCCTGACGGCGCCAAGGGCGCGCCCGCCTACGCGGCTCCTGTTCCCGGCGCGCCGCCGTCCGGCGCGGCGCCCACCGACAACGACCACGCGATGGTGCGGGTCGTGGACAGCCTGTTCCGCAGCCTGGACAAGATGGAGCTGGCGGTGGCCGTCCACCGGCTGTTCGCCGAGGACCCGGTCAGCCTGCGTACGCTCGCCCACAAGCTGCTGGTCGACAGGGACGCGCTCTCGCAGGCCCAGCGCACCGCGGAGGAGCGTGTCCTGCACTGGCTGCGCTCCTCCGAGTCCGCGCCCGTCACCGGCCACATGTTCCGGCTGACCGAGTGGCTCGGCGCGGCGGCCACCGAGGACCAGCTCATCGGCGCCGACCCGGCCCACCCGGTGACCGTCCCGTCGCTGCGCACCCCGCTCTGGCGTGTGCTGGTGACGCTCATGCCCGACCGCCGTCTCCAGGACGGCTGGCTGGTGGTGGGCGACATCCACGGTCTCCAGAGCCGTACGCGGCAGCTCCTGGCCTCCAGCCCGCCCGACGCCGACGTCGTGGAGCTGATGGCGGAGCTGGGCATCCGCGCCCACTCGGCCAAGGCCTGGCTCGACGCCCTCCCCGCCGAGACGGTCCCCGACCCGGCCGCGGCGCAGGCCCCCGCCCAGCCTCTCCCCCGCCGCACGCCCGGCGCCAACGGCCACCACCGGGGCGGCCAGCCCATCCCGACGGTGAACGCGAGCTCCATCGACCCTTCCGCCGCCCTGGCCACGTTGTCGGCCCTGTCGGGAAGCCGCTCAGGGAAGGTGCCCGGCGGCCTGGCAGGCGCCCCGTCCACGCCACCCCCGCCACTGCCGGGCCCGTCCTCCGACCCGCGCCGCTGGCAGCGCATCGAGGTCACTCCTGAACACCTCAGGGGCGGCCCGGTGCCGGTGCCTGAGGGGTACGCGGCCCAGCTCGGCATGCGCCCCGGCACGCTGCTGTCGGTGACGGGCCCCGGCGACAACGCCATCGTGCTGGTGTGGCAGGGCCACCAGCCGGTCTTCGACTCCCTGCAGCCGGTGCTCATGCGCCTGAACGCCCGGCCCGGTGACCAGGTGTACGTCACCGTGGACGGCTACCGGCTCGAGGCCCAGCTGACCGGCTGACCACACCCCTGCCCGCCACCCGCGAACGCCCGTCACCCCTCGCCGAACGGTCAAGCGCCGTCGCCGAACCCGTGGCATCCACCCAACACCACTGCGGACCCGCCGCCAGGGGAAACTCCTTCGACCCACCCGCGACGACCCGCGAAACGCCTTCTTCGACCGTCGGTGCATGCTCGCAGGGCCGGGCGGTGGCCTGGAGACGCCGGCCGGCCGGTGCGTCCGCTCACTTGCCCGGCGTGGCGTGGCCGGTGACGCGGAGCCGTGCGAGCCGGCGACGAGCCGTGGCGGGCTGGAGCATCCGGCCCGACTGGACGGGACGACTCACGTCGGAATGTCGAAGAGGCGGAGGCGGTGGGCCGTGGCCGCGGCCTCGCCCCGCGTGGCGACGCCGAGCTTGGCCAGGATGTTGGAGACGTGCACGCTCACTGTCTTGACCGAGATGAACAGCGCCTGCGCGATCTCCCTGTTGCTGCGGCCGTTGGTCACCTCCTGGAGCACCTCCAGCTCGCGAGCCGTCAGCCCCATCGGGTTTCCCTCGCCCGCCGCGTCCGGCCCCGCGAGCCTGGATCTGCGGCCGAAGGCGTCGACCTGCTCCATCAGCGGCCCGGCGCCGAGCCGCTCGGCCAGCTCCCGCGACCGTGCCAGCCGCGCCGCGGCCTCCTGCCGGTCGCCGCACGCGAGCGCGGCCTGGGCCGCGCTCATCAGACACCAGGCCTCGGCGTACGGCTGCCGCAGCCCGGCCCACGCCCGCACCGCCGCGTCCCATGCCTTGAGCTGCCAGGCGGCCGGGTGTTCCCCGGCGAGCACCGCCGCAGCGGCGGGGAAGTGAGGGCCGGTCAGCGCGGCGAACGTGAGCCGGTGCGCCTGCTGGAGCGCCCCGTCGACCTCGAGCTCCTGCGCCAGCGCACGAAGCCGCGGCAGGAAGGGCGCCCCGGGGCGCGCCGGCCCGCCGGAACCTCCGGCGGGAACGGGCGCCGCGACGGAGGCGAAGAGCCGGGCGAAGGCCACCAGCACCGGCCACGAATATCGCGGGCTGGCCAGCAGGTCGCGCTCCTCCAGCGCTCGCCCCGCCGTCTCCACCGCCTCCTCGATCCGCCCGCGTGCCTCGAGCAGCCCTATCTCCCTGCGCAGATGAGGAAGCAGCACCTGGTCCCGGTGGACCCCGCGGGCCAGCACCCTCCGCACCGAGCCCAGCAGCGTCTCGGCCCGGTCGTGCTCGCCCCGCGCCAGCGCGATGTCGGCGGCGAAGCCCTGCAGGCTGGCGCAGTAGGGGGCGGGCGGCGAGAGATCGAGCGCGTGCTCGATCACTTGCAGCGCTTCGTCCCACTGCCCGAGCGACACCAGCGGCTCGGCCAGGTTGATCGACAGGAACGTGCCGGACGTGCGGGCCAGGCCGTAGTGGCCGGCTTCGGCCACGCCCTCGCGGGCGACCCGCGCGGCCCGCTCGTGCCGGCCCGCGCCCTCCAGCGCGTCGGACTCGGAGATCGCGCAGCGCATCAGCGCGTTGTACGCCCCTCCGCCCGACGCGATGGCGCGGGCCTCCCCGAAGGCCCCGAGCTGGTCCTCGATCTCGGAGTAGCCCCAGCGGCCCCAGGCGTAGTCGATCAGGGCGTGGGCCTCGACGTTGGCGTCGCCGACCTCGCGGCTGATCTGCCTGGCGAGCTGGGCGGTGGCCAGACGTTCCGGCAGGTCCTGGGGCCGGTGGAGCATGCGCGAAAGGCTCTCCAGGACCTGGGCGCGCACCTTGCTGGGCTCGTGCGAGGGGACCAGCGCGGCCGCCTGGCGGAGATCGTCGATGTAGCCGGGGCGGCCCAGGTCGTAGCGGGTCAGGCCGCGCTGGCGCAGCGCGTGCGCCGAGTCGATCGGGTCGGTGTCGTGGTCGAGCGCGGCCAGGGCGGCGCCGGCCAGGGCGATGCTGCGCTCGTATTCGCCGGCCAGGTGGGCGACCGTGGCCGTCTGCCGCAGCACGCGGACGCGGACGGCGCCGATGCGCTCGGCCGCGTCGGGCACCTGGTCCCACAGCTCGAGCACTCTGGACAACATCCTGAGCTGCTCGTCGTAGGCGGCGGACTTGCGGGCCGCGGCGGCCGCGTGCCAGGCGCTGACCAGCGCCCACGTGGAGTCGTGGGCGGAGTGCCAGTGGTGGGCCAGCTCGATCGCGCCGCGCGGTGCGGGCAGGATCGACAGGTCGCGCTCCAGCGCCTCGGCGTAGCGGGTGTGCAGGCGGGTGTGCTCGCCGGGGAGGAGGTCGTCGTGGAGCGCCTCGCGGATGAGGGCGTGCCGGAAGGAGTAGCCCTCGCCGTCGACGACCAGGACGTTGCCCGCCACCGCCGGCCGCAGCGCTCCGGAGAGCGCACTCTCGTCAAGCCCCGCGACGGCGCTCAGCAGGTCGTGCTCGATGCGCTGCCCGCCGGCGCTGGCCACCCGCAGCAGCTCCTGCGTCTCGTCGGGCAGCCGCTCGACGCCGGCCAGCAGCAGGTCGCGCAGCGACTCGGGCAGCGCGTGGCCGCCGCTCTCGTCGCTCAGCAGCGCCTCGACGAACAGCGGGTTTCCCTCGCTGCGCGCGTAGATCACGTCCATGTCGGCGGCGGACGGCGCGCGGTCGAGGATGCCGGCCGCCTGCTCGACGGCCTCCTTGCGGGTGAGCCTGCGCAGCTCGATCCGGCTGACCCACTCGACCCTGCTCAGCTCGGCGATGAGCGGGCGCAGCGGGTGGGTGCGGTGCAGCTCGTCGGCGCGGTAGGAGACGACGACGAGCAGCCGGGCCGCGGTGCGCTGGTAGCGGACGAGGAATGACAGCAGGTCGCGGGTGGAGCGGTCGGCCCAGTGCGCGTCCTCCACGACCAGCAGCACGGGACGCTCTTCCGCCAGCCGTTCGAGCAGGCCGAGCACCTGCTCGAACAGGCGCGCCCTGGCCTCCGGCCCGTCCCTGTCCGGCTCGCCGAACTCCGGCAGCAGCCGCGCCAGCCCGCGCGTGGTGCCGCCGGGGACGAGCGCCGCGACTCCGTCACGCCCCAGCTCGCGCACGAGCCCGCGCAGCACGGCGGTGAACGGCGCGAACGGCAGGCCCTCCGTGCCCAGCTCCAGGCACCCGCCGACGAGCACCATGGCGTCGCCGGCCCGGCCGGTGAACTCGTTGATCAGCCGCGTCTTGCCGACGCCGGCCTCGCCGCCGACGAGCACCGTGGCCGACGCCCCGGCCCGCGCCCTGACCAGCGCGTCGCCGAGAACGGCGAGCTCACGGGCACGCCCGACGAACAAGGGGCTCACGGCGTGGATGCTCACGTCCCAAGGATGCCATCCGGCGCCGACAGAACGCGCCCGCGGGTGGCGTGATCCCAGGCTCGGCGCGGGGACCTCGCGGACGCGGCTCAGGACCTCGCGGAAGCCCGGGCCCAGCGCGGGACCGGGCTCAGCGCAGGACCTTGCGGAAGAAGGTGGCCGATGCCTCGTAGCCGAGCGCGTGGTAGAACTCCGGCGCCCGCCGGGTCGCCATGGCCACGTAGCCCGCCTCGCGGGAGCGGGCCCACTTCTCGAACTCCTCCAGCAGCGCCCGCCCGATGCCCTGCCGGCGCGAACCGGACCCGACCATGGCCTCCTCGACCCAGGCCACGGGCCCGTTGGCGAACAGCGTGAGGTGCACGAACCCCAGCAGGTAGCCCTGGACCCGCCCGTTCACGACGGCCGCGAGCAGCAGGGCGTCCTTGTTCGCCAGCAGCTCGGGCAGCGCGGAGTCGAAGGCCTCGCGCTCGGGCCTGAAGGTCAGGCCGAACTCACGCGCCAGCGCGAACACCGCGTCCGCGTCGGCCTTCTCCGCCCTCCTGATCAGAAGATCGTCAGCCGTCATGACTGACGACACTAGATCGTCGCACGTTCCTGATGCAAACCTCAGAGATCGCCCAGTCCCAGCCGGCGGGCGATCAGCATGCGCTGCACCTCGCTGGTGCCCTCCCCGATCTCCAGGATCTTGGCGTCGCGGTAGAAGCGCCCGACGGGGAACTCGTTCATGAACCCGTACCCGCCGAAGATCTGCGTCGCGTCGCGCGCGTTGTCCATGGCCGCGTTGGACGAGACCAGCTTGGCGATCGCGGCCTCCTTCTTGAACGGCTCACCGGCCAGCATCTTCTCGGCGGCGTGGTGGTAGGCCAGGCGGGCGGTGTGCGCGCGGACCTCCATGTCGGCGATCTTGAACTGGATGGCCTGGTAGTGGCCGATCGGGTGGCCGAACGCCTTCCTGTCCCTGACGTACTTCAGGCACTCGTCGACGCACCCCTGCGCCAGCCCGACGCTGAGCGCGGCGATCGCGATGCGGCCCTCGTCGAGCGTCTGCAGGAACTGGGCGTAGCCACGGCCGCGCTCGCCGAGCAGGTTGGCGGCGGGCACGCGGCAGTCGGTGAACGACAACTCGCGCGTGTCGGAGGCGTTCCAGCCGACCTTGGAGTACTTCTTCGACACCGTGAACCCGGGCGTGCCGCTCGGCACCAGGATCGTGGAGATCTCCCGCTCGCCGGTGAGCGCGGCCACGCCGACGACGCCGGTGATGTCGGTGCCGGCGTTGGTGATGAACGCCTTCGTCCCGTTGATCACCCACGTGTCGCCGTCGAGCACGGCCGTGGTGCGCATGCCGCCGGGCACGTCGGTGCCGCCGCCGGGCTCGGTCAGGCCGAACGCTCCCAGCATCTCGCCGGCGGCCAGCCTGGGCAGCCAGGTCTCGCGCTGTTCCTCGGTGCCGAACCTGAAGATCGGCATGGCGCCCAGCGACACCGCGGCCTCCAGGGTGATGGCCACGCTGGAGTCGACGCGGGCCAGCTCCTCCAGCGCCACGCAGAGCGCGAAGTAGTCGCCGCCCATGCCGGCGTACTCCTCCGGGAACGGCAGTCCGAACAGCCCCATGGCGCCCATCTGCCGCACGATGTCGTACGGGAACTCCTCGCGCTCGTAGTAGTCGCCGATCACCGGCGCGACCACGTCGCGCGCGAACGCCTCGACGGTTTTGCGGAGCTCTTCGTACTCGTCCTTGAGCATGGTCACCCTTTCGAAAGCGCCTGTACGACGCGGGATGGGCTGGGCCGGCCGAGCAGCTCCGCCAGCCAGACGCTGGTGGACACGAGCTTGCCCAGGTCGAGCCCGGTCTCGATGCCGAGTCCCTGCAACATCCACACGAGGTCTTCGGTGGCGAGGTTGCCGGTGGCGGACTCGGCGTAGGGGCAGCCGCCGATGCCTCCGGTCGAGGCGTCGACGGTGGTCACGCCGGCTTCGAGCGCGGCGAGGGTGTTGCTGAGCGCCTGCCCGTACGTGTCGTGGAAGTGCACGGCGAGCCGCTCGGGCGTGCGGAAGGCGTTGATCAGGGCGGTGACGTGGCCGGGCGTGCCGACGCCGATGGTGTCGCCGAGCGACAGCTCGTGGCAGCCGAGCCCGAGCAGCCGCTCCCCGACCGCGACCACCTGCTTGACCGGCGTCGGCCCCTCCCAGGGGTCGCCGAAGCACATCGACACGTAGGCGCGCACCTTCAGCCCGTTGTCGAGCGCCCGGGCCACGACCGGCTCGAACATGTCGAACTGGCTCTCCAGGCTGCGGTTGAGGTTCTTCGCGGCGAACGTCTCGGTGGCGCTGGCGAAGACGGCGATCTCGTCGGCCTGGAGTTCGAGCGCCCGGTCGAGGCCGCGCATGTTGGGGACCAGCACGGGATAGCGCACTCCTGGCTTCCTGTGCAGCCTGCCGAGCAGCTCACCGGCGTCGGCCAGCTGCGGCACCCAGTCCGGGTGCACGAAGCTGGTCGCCTCGATCACCTTGTGCCCCGCGTCGGCGAGGCGGTGGATGAACTCGGCCTTGACCTCGACGGGCACGATGGCGGACTCGTTCTGCAACCCGTCGCGCGGGCCCACCTCGTAGATCGTGACCTGGTGCGGAAGACCTTCCATCGCGTACGGCATCACGCCTCCCTGTCCCCTCCGGACGACGGCGCTCCCTCACGGTCCATGGCCTCACTCCGTTCGGCGGGTTCGCGGCGGACCACGGCCAGGACGGCGTCCATGTCGACCGGCTGGCCCGCCTGCACGGCCAGCTCGGACACTGTGCCGTCGTGCGGGGCGGTGACCGTGTGCTCCATCTTCATGGCCTCCACGATGAGCAGCGGCTGGCCCTCGCTGACCCGCTCGCCGGGCTGGGCCTTGACCACCAGCACGGTGCCGGGCATGGGGCTGCGCACCGCGCCGTCGCCGGCGGCCGTGGCGCCCGGCCGGTCTCCCGGGTCGCCGATGAGGTGCCGGGTGAGCGCCCACGAGGCTCCGTCCCTGCCGAGCCAGAGCGTGTCGGCGTCGCGCGCGCAGAGATAACGCTCGGTACGGCCGCCGACGGTGACGTGCAGCAGCGCGCCGCCGCGAAGCCCGGAGAGCGCGCCGGCCGGCGTCTCGTCGGTCCGGATGCGCGCCGGCACCGCGTCGCCGTCGATCCGGACCTCGGCCGATTCGCGGGGCAGCCCGCGGACCTGGACCTCGTGCACGCCGTCCCGCGACTCCAGCCGCCAGGTGGTCCAGGCCGGTTCGCCGGTCCGCCATCCGTCCGTGATGTCCCACGGGTCGTCGCCCTGGGGCATGGCGTGGAAGACGAGACCGGCCGCGGCGAGCACCTCGTCGGGCACCTGCGTGGCGGGGACGAGGTCGGGGAGCACGCGCTCGACCAGGCCGGTGTCCAGTTCGCCGGCCGTGACGGCCGGGTGGGCGGCGAGCGCGCGCAGGAACGGGATGTTGGTGACCACGCCGAGCACGGCCGTCCTGGCGAGCGCCCGGTCGAGGACGGCCAGCGCCGTCGCGCGGTCGGGGGCCCAGGCGATGACCTTGGACAACATCGGGTCGAAAGAGGTGCCCACGGCCGCTCCTTCGACCAGCCCCGAGTCGACCCGCACGACCGCCCCGCCGCGCGGCGACGCCGTCGCGGTCTCGCCGGGGGCCGGGTCGCCGGGTTCGCGGAGCGCCAGGACACGGCCGCCGCTGGGCAGGAAGCCGCGGGCCGGGTCCTCGGCGTAGACGCGCGCCTCGACGGCGTGGCCGGTCAGCCGTACGTCGTCCTGCCCGAACGGCATGAGCTCGCCGGCCGCCACCCGCAGCTGCAACTCGACCAGGTCCAGCCCGGTGACCAGCTCGGTCACCGGGTGCTCGACCTGGAGACGGGTGTTCATCTCCATGAAGTGGTAGGCCCCGGTGGTGCCGTCCACGATGAACTCGACCGTGCCCGCCCCGACGTAGCCGACCGCGCGCGCGGCCTCCGCCGCGGCCGCTCCCATGCGGGCACGGGTCTCGGGGCTGACGAAGGGCGAGGGCGCCTCTTCGATGATCTTCTGGTGCCTGCGCTGGAGGCTGCACTCGCGCTCGCCCAGGTGCACGACGTTTCCGTGGGTGTCGGCCATGATCTGGATCTCGATGTGCCGCGGGTTCTCGACGTAGCGCTCGATCAGCAGCGTGCCGTCGCCGAAGGCCGCCAGTGCCGTGCGCCGGGCCGACGCGATCGCCTCGGGCAGCTCGGACGCCGACCGTACGAGGACCATGCCCTTGCCGCCGCCGCCCGCGGACGGCTTGATCAGGGCGGGGAAGTCGCTCCAGTCCTCCACGGAGGCGGGCTCGGCCCGGCCGGGCACCACGGGCACGCCCGCGGCCGCCACCGTGGCCTTGGCCCGGATCTTGTCGCCCATCGCGTCGACGGCGTCGGCGGGCGGCCCGACGAACACGAGCCCGGCCTCGGCGCAGCGCCGCGCGAACGCGGCGTTCTCCGCAAGAAATCCATAACCGGGATGTACGGCTTGCGCCCCCGAGTCGCGAGCCGCCGCCACAATGGCCTCAATATCAAGATATGTCGGCACCTCAAGGGCGATGTCTGCTTCGAGGGTGTGCTTGGCCCCCGCGTCGGACGGCGCGTACACGGCCACCGACGTGATGCCGAGCCCGCGCAGCGTGCGGGCGATCCGCACGGCGATCTCGCCCCTGTTGGCGATCAGCACGCTCGTGAAGCCCTCCTGCGGGCGCTTCGCCCCCCGCACGCACCCCGGCGGCTCGGTGCTTCGCACGCCTTCTCCGCGCGGGGAACTCGCCTGCCGCCCGGTGCTTCGCACGGTTTCCTTCACCTCGCTCACATCCTGAAGACGCCGTAACCGGCGGGCTCGAGCGGCGCGTTGGCCGCCGCGGACAGCGCCAGGCCCAGGACCGTGCGCGTGTCGACCGGGTCGATCACGCCGTCGTCCCAGAGCCTGGCCGTGGAGTAGTACGGGTTGCCCTGGTGCTCGTACTGGGCCCTGATCGCGTCGGGGTCGGCGTCGCCCACGGTGGTGAGGACGTTCGCGGCCTGCTCGCCGCCCATGACCGAGATGCGGGCGTTAGGCCACATCCACAGGAACCTGGGTGAGTACGCCCGCCCGGCCATGGCGTAGTTGCCCGCCCCGAACGACCCGCCGATCACCACGGTGAACTTGGGCACCCGGGCGCACGAGACGGCCGTGACCATCTTGGCCCCGTGCTTGGCGATGCCGCCCGCTTCGTACGCCTTGCCGACCATGAAGCCGCTGATGTTCTGGAGGAAGACCAGGGGGATCCGCCGCTGGTCGCACAGCTCGATGAAGTGGGCGCCCTTCATGGCGGACTCGCCGAACAGGATGCCGTTGTTGGCCACGATGCCCACCGGATGCCCGTGGAGGTGGGCGAACCCGGTGACGAGGGTCGAGCCGTACTCGGCCTTGAACTCCAGGAAACGCGACCCGTCGACGATCCTGGCGATCACCTCGCGCACGTCGTAGGGCTGGCGGGTGTCGGCGGGCACGATGCCGTACAGGTCGCGCGGGTCGTACCGGGGTGGCTCCGGCTTCGTCGTCGTCCACGGCCGCTCGGCGCGTGGCGCCAGCGTGGAGACGATGTCGCGGACAATGGCCAGCGCGTGCGCGTCGTCCTCTGCGAGGTGGTCGGTGACGCCGCTGACGCGGGCGTGCAGGTCGCCTCCGCCGAGCTCCTCGGCCGTGACCTCCTCGCCGGTGGCGGCCTTCACCAGTGGCGGGCCGCCCAGGAAGATCGTGCCCTGGCCGCGGACGATCACCGCCTCGTCGCTCATCGCGGGCACGTAGGCGCCGCCGGCCGTGCACGAGCCGAGCACGGCGGCGATCTGCGGGATGCCGCGGGCGGACATCGTGGCCTGGTTGTAGAAGATGCGCCCGAAATGCTCGCGGTCGGGGAACACCTCGTCCTGCCGGGGCAGGAACGCCCCGCCTGAGTCGACCAGGTAGGCGCAGGGCAGGCGGTTGTGCAGCGCCACCTCCTGCGCGCGCAGGTGCTTCTTGACGGTGACCGGGTAGTAGGTGCCGCCCTTGACGGTGGCGTCGTTGGCGACGATCACGCACTCGCGCCCGGAGACCCTGCCGACGCCGGTGATGATGCCCGCCGCCGGCGCCTGGTCGTCGTAGAGGCCGTTCGCGGCCAGGGGCGACAGCTCCAGGAAGCGGGAGCCGGGGTCGAGCAGGCCGTCGACGCGGTCACGCGGCAGCAGCTTGCCCCGCTCGACGTGGCGCCGCCGCGACCGCTCGGGACCGCCGAGGGCCGCCGCCGCGAGCCGTTCGAGCAGCTCGGCGGCGAGCCGCTCGTTGTGCTCGGCATGTCGTTTGTACGCCTCCGCGCCGGGCTCAGCCGCCGACTTCAGCACCGGCCACTCGTTCATGAGTCCCCTCCCATGGCTGGGATGTTAGTCATCATTAACCTAATCGTCTAGCATGTGAGACGTGAGCACCGTCTCTCCACCTACCCGCAATCGCGGCAACCGGCGCGCGGAGATCCTGGAGGCGGCGGCCCGGCTGTTCGCCGCTCGCGGCTTCCACGGGGTCTCGATCGAGGACATCGGGGGCGCGGTCGGCATCTCGGGGCCCGCTCTCTACCGGCACTTCAGCGGCAAGGACGCGCTGCTGTCGGAGATGCTGCTCGACGTCAGCTCGCGGCTGCGCGAGTCGGCCGTCGCGGTCGCCACCTCCTCCCCAGGCCCTGCGGAGACGCTGGACGCGCTGCTCAACGTGCAGATCACGTTCGCGATCGAGCAGCCGGCCCTGATCACCGTGCACGACAGGGAGCTGGGCAACGTGCCCGAGCCGGCGCGCCGGCAGATCAGGCGGCTGCAGCGCCTCTACGTCGAGGAGTGGGTGACCGTGCTGGCCGAGCTGCACCCCGCCTGCCCGGCCGCGCGCCTGCGCGCCGCGACGCACGCGGTCTTCGGCCTGCTCAACTCGACGCCGCACAGCGCCGGCGAGCTGCCCGCGCAGGAGATGCGGCCGCTGCTGCACGCGATGGCGAGGTCCGCGATCGAAGCCTCAGTTAGCGCTCGCTAACTTTCTCCGACTTACTGGACATACCCTTGCTCATGCCAACTATCTAGATATATCGTCACGCTATCTCGATAGGTTGGAGGCAGCATGCGCGAGAACGACTTCTGGAATGCGCCGCCGCCCGTCCCCCCGCCAGGGGCGCCCGGGCCCGGAGCCTTCCCACCCGGCCCACCGCCACCATCCCCGCCACCGCCACCACCACCGCCACCGTTCGGCGCGGGGCCTGGGTGGGACACGCCCCCGCCGAGGGTGCGCAGGGGTGACGTCAGGGCGGCCCTGCTCGCCCTCCTCCACGAAGGGCCGCAGAACGGCTACCAGCTGATCCAGGACATCGAGGAGCGCAGCGGCGGCGTGTGGCGGCCCAGCCCTGGATCGGTCTACCCGGCGCTCCAGCAGCTCGAGGACGAAGGGCTGGTGGTGGCGGACGAAGCGGGCGGGAGCCGTACGTACCGGGTGAGCGAGCAGGGGCGCGCGCAGGCGGCCCGGCACGCCGGCGAGGCGCCGTGGGAGGAGGTCGCCCGCACCGTGCCGACCGGCCACCACGAGCTGCGCCTGCTCTGGGCCCAGCTCAGCGAGGCCTTCTCCCACCTGGCCAGGACGGGCAGCGACCGGCAGGTGGCGGAGGCCAAGAAGCTGATCAAGCAGACCCGCAGGTCCGTCTTCCAGATCCTCGCGGAGGGCTGAATGAACGAGAACGCGGCGGTGGCCGTGCAAGGGCTGCGCAAGTCGTACGGCAAGGTCGACGCCGTCAAAGGCGTGGACTTCGAGGTGCGTCCCGGCGAGGTGTTCGGCTTCCTCGGCCCCAACGGCGCCGGCAAGACCACCACCATCAGCATGCTCTGCACCCTGGTGAACCCGACCGGCGGCGCCGCCACCGTCGCGGGGCACGACGTGGTGCGGGAACGTGACGAGGTGCGCAGGAACATCGGCCTGGTCTTCCAGGACCCCACCCTCGACGGCTACCTGAGCGCCGAGCAGAACCTGCGGTTCCACGCCGAACTGTACGGCGTGCCGAAGAGCCTGGTCGGCGACCGGATCCGGCAGGTGATGGAGATGGTCGCGCTGTGGGACCGCAAGGACGCCAAGGTGATGACGTTCTCCGGCGGCATGAAGCGGCGGCTGGAGATCGCCAGGGGCCTGCTGCACTCGCCGCGGGTCCTGTTCCTCGACGAGCCGACCGTCGGCCTCGACCCGCAGACCCGCTCGGCCATCTGGGGCTACATCAACCAGTTACGGCTCATGGAGGACATCACCATCTTCATGACCACGCACTACATGGACGAGGCCGAATACTGCGACAGGATCGCGATCATCGACCATGGCGAGATCGTCGTCATCGACTCGCCCGAGGCGCTCAAGGCCAGCGTCGGCAAGGACCGCGTGCAGATCCAGACCGCCGACGACACCGCGGCGATCGAGGCGCTGCGGGAGCGGTTCGGGCTGGAGGCGGCCGTGCGCGAGGGCGCGGTGACGTTCGCCGTGCCGTCGGGTGAGGAGTTCGTGCCCCGGCTGTTCGCCGAGCTCGGCATGCCGATCCGCTCGGTCAGCGTCTCCCGGCCGTCGCTCGACGACGTGTTCATGTCCTACACCGGCTCCACGATCCGCGACGCCGAGGCCGGCGGCGACACCATGGCGTGGATGCGTGCGATGGCGAGGCGGTAGTCATGGCGGCAGAGACCATCAGTGTCCGGGTGCCGGCCCGCAGCGCCGGTCACGATCTCCGGGCCATCAAGATCGTGCTCCATCGGGAGATGTTGCGCTTCGTCAACGACCGCACCCGCATGTTGTCGATGCTCATGCAGCCCGTGTTGTGGCTGTTCGTCATGGGCACGGGCCTGGGCTCGCTGGTGCAGGGTTCGATCCCCGGGATCGACTACCGCACGTTCATGTTCCCCGGCATGATCTCCATGACCGTGATCATGACGGGCATGTTCTCCGCCGGGTCCATCGTGTGGGACCGCGAGTTCGGGTTCCTCAGGGAGATGCTCGTCGCGCCCGTGTCGCGCGGCGCGATCGTGGTCGGCAAGTGCCTCGGCGGCGCCATCGTGGCCACCGGGCAAGGCGTCGTGATCCTCGCCATGGCGGGGCTGGTGGGCGTGCCCTACTCCCCCTCGCTGTTCCTCACGCTGCTGGCGGAGATGTTCCTGGCGGCGTTCACGATCACGGCCTTCGGGGTGATGCTGGCCGCCCGGATGAAGAACATGCAGTCCTTCTTCGGGCTGATGCAGATGGCGATCATGCCGATGATGTTCCTGTCGGGGGCGATGTTCCCGCTGGCCAACCTGCCTTCGTGGCTGCACGTGCTGACCGTGGTCAACCCTATGACGTACGCGGTGGATCCGATGCGGCAGGCGGTCTTCTCCCATCTGGACGTGCCGGCCCAGGTGAACGCGGTGCTGAACCCGGGGGTGACGTGGTTCGGCCAGCAGGTGCCGGTGCTGCTGGAGCTGGGCGTCGTGGCCGCGCTCGGAGCGGCGCTGCTCGGCGTGGGCATCGCCCAGTTCAGGCGGGCCGAATAGGACTGATTTTCGTATCCGACTGCGGCCGATCGCTCTGAGGCCGCGCGGATGGAGCTGCAGATCGACAAGATCTACCAGCGGCTCGACTCGCACGAGGCCCGGTTCGACCGTCTCGAGGCGTTCATGGGCAAGCAGGCCCGTGAGATCGACGA
The DNA here is from genome assembly GCF_055586745.1 of Nonomuraea sp. NPDC049378. NCBI lineage: Bacteria > Bacillati > Actinomycetota > Actinomycetes > Streptosporangiales > Streptosporangiaceae > Nonomuraea > Nonomuraea sp. NPDC049378. The sequence goes on along the minus strand of NZ_JBVJHP010000004.1, from coordinate 286,924 downwards.
CCGGTTCAAGGCGGTGGACGAGCAGTTCAGGGCCATGGACGAGCGCTTCACAGCCGTGGACGACCGGTTCAAGGCGGTGGACGACCGGTTCGAGGCCGTGGACCGGCGATTCGACGCCGTCGACAGTGACATCGCGGACATCAAGTCCCTTCTTGTCCGCATCGACGCCAAGCTGCCCGGCCAGCAGCCCAACTAGGCCGAGACCGGTGCGGGGGGGGGGGGGGGGGGGGGGGGGGGGGGTGCCCCCCCACCCCCCCCCCACCCCCCCCCCCCCCCCCCCCCCCCCCCCCCTCCCCCCCTCCCCCCCCCCCCCCCCCCCCCCCCCCCCCCTCCCCAGCTCAGGCGGTCACCGTCGCACCCGGACGTAGTCCGAGGCCGCTGGTGTCGCCGTGGGCGTCGTCGTCACCGCGGAAGACGAACCTCCAGTGACCCGACCGCCGGGCTTTGGCCTTGGTGTAGAGGCGGCCGCTGTCGCTGGACCAGGTCGTCTTCACGTACTGCCACGAGCGCGAGCCCAGCGGCTTGAAGTACAGCGACACCCGGCCCTGGTACCCAGGAGCCCTCGTCGGCGATCTGCAGCAGACCCCTGATCACCGTGCACGACATGGACGACAGCTAATGTCTGAAATCGTGGGCGTCTTGTCCTTGTGTCTGCGCAGACCGCCATTAGAGGGTTCTGAGGGGATGCAATCGCTGGCTGGTGTCGCCCCTAACCCTGCGGAACGCCATATCTGGGTGACGCGGCTCTGAGGTCGCCCGCCCTTCTTCCTCGCGGCGGCGATGGAGGGGGAAGATCACGGTAATATTCGGACCGCTTTCACCAGCAAGAGCCAGCGCATGACAGGTGATGGCTCCTGCGATCCCATTACCAGTCTCATTGAGGCGCTGCAGCTCGATGTTGTTCGTGTGACAACGCAGAAGTCCCCGACCTTCGAGCTGGAGGGCCGACCTTGCCGGAACTCACAGGAGGATTCAACCATGGCAGAGAAATCCTACTCAGAATGGAGAGAGTGGTCCGGAGAGATCCAGCTTGCTCGCACCAGCGATTGGCCTTGGCCCTCGCGTGGCATCAATGTCAACCACTCCGAGCTCGCCGGACTGGCGGCCGACATGCAAAGGTCATCAGATTATTTTGACACCTCCGAGCCGACACCATGGAGCTACCAGACCAGCGTAATCCTCTGGAAAAGCGGCGCTACCCCCGGACCGGACTTCGGACACAGCAGCACGTTTCAGTTTCAACTAGAGAACCTTGACTCCTCCCCCTTGGCCAAACAAGCTTATCAGGACTCTCTCCTGCCCGGTTCTTGGCGAACCATTTCAAGAATGCAGCTCGATCTGGCGAAGGTGATCGACGTACTAGCCGATGCGGGACGGGAATTCCACTGGCAATACAGCAATATCGGCGGCATGCTTGCCACCACTTCAGCCAACTACACTGCCGCCGAAGAAGCATTTATGGAGAATAAAGATCTACTGCTGAACACGACCAGCGGGGGCGGCACCTATACATGCGAGGAAGTTCTGGTCGACCACATGGAAGAAAACGAGGACGTTTCGCCCAACGACTACTCGGTCATCAAGAAGTTTTTTGATCGGAGCGCTCCGGAAGACTTGATCTTCAACGCGGATGTGCTCCGTAAAGTCGCCAACCAGTTCGAGAAAAAGGTGGATCAGCTCGAGGGTTTCGCTCTCCGCGCGTCCAAGGCGTTGCCGGAGGAGATGGGTGAGCTCATCGGGGAATCCATGCGCAAGTTCCACGGATCCGCGCAAGCGCTGGCTTACGTCGCCGGTCAGACCAGCGACGTGTGCGATTCGTTCGGCATCAGTTTCAAGAACCACAAGCAGAGCTTCGAAAACGTCACGGAGAGCTATGACGTACGTTTCCGGCCGGACGAGCTGTGGGCCGACCTGACGGGCGATGCCCACGACAAGGCCAGAGATCACCTACGCGAGTTCAACCGGATGGTGGTCTACGAACACGGACAACTGCCGGGCAAGCTGCACATCATCCTGCCACGGCTTCCGGGGATCTACGGAGATACGACGATCGATGCGCTCCGAGAAGGCAGGCTTGATTCGGGGAGGGACCCGATCGAACATTCCTATGAGGTGCTCCGAGATCATGATAGGCGTCCACCGTTCGCGGAGGGGCCTTATTACGAGAGCCCCTACATGTATTGGTCCGACGACGCGGAATGAGATCACCTGGGAGTGCTCGGCCGTTGTCGGCCCCTCCGGAAGCCCACCTCGACGCGTCACGAGCCTGTCGGCTTTTGTGGAGTCCACGGTCCTGGGCGGGCCGTCGCGTGTCGCCGCGGGGACGCCGGTTCCACCGGCCCGGAGCCGGGCTCGTTCCTGGTGTCGTTCGAGGTGAGGGGTCCGGCACTCGGGCGAGGCAGCCGGTCGGCGCGGGCGGGTGGTAGGACCGGCCGCCTCGGTGGCGAACCTGGTCCCGACCGCGGCTTTGGAGACGCCGATCAGGAGGCTGGAGGCGATGCTCACCCTGGCGATGACGGGGCTTGAGGCGCCGTCGATGTGCCGGCCGCCGAAACCGGTCCACGACATGTCGCCGGCGTCCAGCAGACGGCGGCGCCGAACAAAGACATAATCGAGTTGTGGCGCGCGACACAGTTGAGACTCATTTCACCCAGGCCGTGGCGATGCTTGAGGCGGGCCCCGCCCGAGATCCCGCACAGCCGGTCCGCGACGGCGTCGCCCTGACCGGCGAGCGGTGCCGCACCCTGTTCCACCGCCAGCTCGACAGCCGGCTGCTCGACGTCGCGGCCCGCTGGCTGCGCGCGCAGGACGAGGGCTACTACACGATCGGCTCCGCCGGTCACGAGGGCAACGCCGCCGTCGCCGCCGCCCTGCGGCCCGGCGACCCCGCCCTGCTCCACTACCGCTCCGGCGCCTTCTACCTCACCCGGTCGGAGCAGGCCGGGCGGCTGCCCGAGCAGGGCATCCGCGACGTGCTGATGGGCCTGACCGCAGCGGCCGACGAGCCGATCGCGGGCGGCCGGCACAAGGTGTTCGGCCATCCCGACCTGGCCGTCATCCCGCAGACCTCCACGATCGCCAGCCACCTGCCCAGAGCCGTCGGCGTGGCGTTCGCGATCGAGCGGGCGCGGGCCCTCGGCGTCAGGTCCGCATGGCCGGAGGACGCGGTCGCCGTCTGCAGCTTCGGCGACGCCTCGATCAACCACGCCAGCGCCCTGTCCGGCTTCAACACCGCCTCCTACGCGACCTACCAGGGGCAGGCGCTGCCCCTGCTGTTCGTGTGCGAGGACAACGGCATCGGCATCAGCGTCCGCACCCCCAAGGGATGGGTGGAGACGGCCGCGCGGCGCCCGGGCATCGCCTACTTCGCCGCCGACGGATGCGACCTGGCAGAGGCCTACGACGTGGCCGTCCGCGCCGCCGAGCACGTACGCGAGCACCGCTCCCCCGCGTTCCTGCACCTGTCGGCCGTGCGGCTCATGGGGCACGCCGGCTCCGACGTCGAGTCGGCCTACCGTACGCAGCGCGAGATCAAGGCCGACCTCGCGCGCGACCCGCTGCTGCGGACGGCGGCGCTGCTCGTCGAGGCCGGGCTGGAGACCCCTGAAGGGCTGCTCACCACGTACGAGTCCGCCCGCGAGCACGTGCTGCGGATGGCGATGGAGACGACGCGCAGCCCGCGCCTCGGCTCGGCCCGCGAGGTCATGGAGCCGATCGCGCCGCGCGACGCCGAACTGATCGCCAGGATCAGCCCGGTGGCGGCCACCGGCGAGGCCAGGGAGAAGGCGTTCGCCGGTTCGCTGCCGGAGAACGAGCAGCCGCTGACGCTCTGCCAGTCCATCAACCGCACGCTCGCCGACGCGCTGACCGTCTACCCGGAGATGACGGTGCTCGGCGAGGACGTCGCCAAGAAGGGCGGCGTCTACGGCGTGACCAGGGGGTTGCAGAAACGTTTCGGGGCAGGGCGGGTGTTCGACACGCTGCTCGACGAGCAGGCCATCCTGGGGCTGGCGCTCGGCTCCGGCGTGTCGGGGCTGCTGCCGGTGCCCGAGATCCAATACCTCGCCTACCTGCACAACGCGCTCGACCAGATCCGTGGGGAGGCGGCCACGCTGTCGTTCTTCTCGCGCGGCAACTACACCAACCCGATGGTGGTGCGGGTGGCCGGTTACGCCTACCAGAAGGGGTTCGGCGGCCACTTCCACAACGACAACGCGGTGGCCGCGCTGCGCGACATCCCAGGGCTGGTCATCGCCTCACCGTCGCGCCCCGACGACGCCTCGGCCATGCTGCGCACCTGCCTGGCGGCGGCCCGCACGTCCGGGTCGGTCTGCGTCTACCTCGAGCCCATCGCGCTCTACCACACGCGTGACCTGTTCGAGGCGGGCGACGGCGGTTGGCTGGCACCTTACGCGCCGCCCGGTCGCTGGGCCGAGACGCACGTCCCCGTCGGGAGTGCCCGCTCCTACGGCGACGGGCGCGACCTGACGATCGTGACGTTCGGCAACGGGGTGCGCATGAGCCTGCGCGCCGCGGTCCGGCTCACCCAGGAGGGCTACGGCTGCCGCGTGCTCGACCTGCGCTGGCTGGCGCCGCTGCCGATGGACGACCTGCTGCGGGCCGCGGAGCTGACCGGCAACGTGCTGATCGCCGACGAGACCCGCCACTCGGGAGGCGTGTCGGAGGGCGTCGTGGCCGAGCTGCTCGACGCCGGGTTCACCGGGTCGATCGCCCGGGTCACCTCATCCGACAGCTTCATCCCGCTGGGCGGGGCGGCCGACCACGTGCTGCTGTCGGAGGAGGAGATCGAGCAGGCAGCGCGCAAGCTACTCGGTTGAGCGCGCCACCGCGCCCCGCACGCACACGGGCTTCGACCAGGCAGCACGACACTCCCTGCCATGAGGCTCGCAAGGGAGTTCAGTGGGGATATGCCAGCCTAAAGGGGATTCATGAGGTAGGCGGCGAACGCCACGGACGCGAGTGACACCAGCAGGAAGAAGAACACGTAGAACCCGCCCGGCAGGATCGTCAGCCGGGCGAGCTGGTCGGCGTCGGAGTCACGGGCCTGGCGCCGGTGCCGCTTGCGCTGCAGCTCGATGATCGGGCGGATCCCGCCGAACAGCAGGAACCAGACCGCCACCAGGGCCACGACCTGCTGCACCTCGGCCGGCGCGTACATGATCAGGGCGAACACCGCGCCGCCGGTGGCCAGCAGGATCAGGGCGCCGTACAGGTTGCGGATGAGCAGCAGCATGCAGACCAGGAACAGCAGCACGACCCAGATCAGCAGCGTGATGCGGCCCTGCTCGGTCAGCCACGCCGCGGCCAGGCCCAGCAGCGAGGGCGCGAGATAGCCGGCCAGCGCGGTCAGCACCATGCCGGGACCGGTGGGCCTGCCCCTGGTCAGGGTGACGCCCGAGGTGTCGGAGTGCAGACGGATGCCTTCGAGCTTGCGGCGGGTGGCCAGCGCCATCAGCGCGTGGCCGCCCTCGTGGGCGATCGTGATCAGGCCTCTGGACAGCTGCCAGGGCAACCGGAAACCGACGAGCACGAGCGCGGCGAGAGCCGAGACCGCCACGACCCAGGGGTCGGGGTCGGGCTGAACCTCGATCAGGTGGGCCCAGAACTTGTCCATCGAGGGAAAACCCTATCCAGGTAAAGTCCTTTCCGTGGCCACGGAACGACATTCTGACGCGGAGGTGCCGGACTGGTGGCGGGGCCTCGGTTTGCCCGGCCTGATCGACCTGCACGTCCACTTCCTGCCCGACCGCATGCAGCGGCGGGTCTGGCACCACTTCCGCCACGGCGGCCCGCTGGTGGGCGACGGCTGGAAGATCGAGTACGAGTGGCCGGTGGAGGAGCGGCTGGCGCGGCTGAGGGAGATGGGTGTGCGCACGTTCCCCGCCCTGGCCTACGCCCACAAACCGGACATGGCCGCCGATCTCAACAGCTGGACCCTCGACTTCGCCCGCCGTACACCGGAATGTCTCCCGTCGGCGACCTTCTACCCCGAGCCTGGAGTCGGGGACTACGTGCGCCGCGCGCTCACGGACGGCGCCCGGATCTTCAAGGTGCACCTGCAGGTCGGCGGGTTCGACCCGCGGAGCGAGGACCTGGACGAGGTGTGGGGGCTGCTGGCGGAGGCCGGAGTGCCGGTGGTGACGCACGCCAGCTCGGTGCCCGTCCCCGGAGGTCACGTCGGCGCCGAGCCGATCGGTCAGGTGCTGCGCCGCCATCCCGGGCTCCGGCTGGTGATCGCGCACCTGGGGATGCCGGAGTACGACCCGTTCTTCGAGCTGGCCGGACGTTACGAACGGGTCGCGCTGGACACCACGATGGCGTTCACCGACTTCGCCGAGCGCGGCATGCCGTTCCCCGCCCGGCTGCGGCCCGCCCTGCTTGATCTCGGGCTCGCGGGGAAGGTGGTGCTCGGCAGCGACTTCCCGACCATCCCGTACTCCTACGCGCACCAGCTCGACGCGCTCGCCCGGCTCGACCTCGGCGACGCCTGGCTCAGGGCCGTGTGCTGGGACAACGGCGCGGACATGATCTGATGGGAAAGTGAACGATCGGCACGTGGCGCTCATCAGCGCCTTCTACGACGCTCTGGGGCGGGCGGACTTCGCGTCCATGGAGAGCTGCTACCACCCCGAGGTCAGTTTCGGCGACCCCATCTTCCAGGAGGTGGAGGGGCGCGAAAGGGTCATGCGGATGTGGCGGCTGCAGCTCGGCGTCCGCGACGGGCTGAAGTCCGCCTATCGTGACGTGACGGCGGACGACCACAGCGGCGCCGCGCACTGGACGGCCCGCTACACGTTCTCGCGCACGGGACGCGAGGTCGTCAACGAGATCGACGCGCTGTTCAGGTTCGAGGACGGCCTGATCGTCCGCCACCACGACGAGTTCGACTTCAGGCGCTGGTCGAAGATGGCGCTGGGCAGGCCGCACGGGCTGCTGTTCGGCTGGACGCCCATGTGGCGCAAGTCCATCAGGGACCGGGCGGTGCAGCAGCTCGACGAGTTCAGGCCCGCGTAACCGTCGGGAAGGCCGTTGGGAGGGGCATGGCCAGGGTCAGAGGCTTCAGGCGCGGCACGGACGCGCGCGAGGAGGCGCCCGAGCTCTCCATGGACCCGCGCGCTTCGGAGGAGCCGCCCGACCGGCCGACCGTCATCGACAACGCGATCTACCGCGACGGCGAGCGCGTCGGCAACCCGGGCTCGCTCGCCGACGCCTTCGAACGCCTCAAGCAGGAGCCGGGCAGCATGGCCTGGATCGGCCTCTACCGGCCGAAGGAATGGGAGCTGGTCAAGCTCGGCGAGGAGTTCGAGCTGCACGAGCTGGCGCTGGAGGACGCCATCGTCGGCTCCCAGCGGCCCAAGGCCGACCGATACGGCGACACGCTGTTCGTGGTGCTGCGGGCCGCACGCTACCTCGACGACGTGGAGGAGGTCGCGTTCGGGGAGCTGCACTTCTTCGTCGGCCCCAACTTCGTGATCACCGTACGCCACGCGGAGGCCCCCGACCTGCACGGTGTGCGCCGGCGTATGGAGTCCGACCCCGACCTGCTGCGGCAGGGCCCGCAGGCCGTGCTCTACGCCATCCTCGACACCATCGTCGACGGCTACGCGCCGGTGGTGGCCGGGCTGCAGAAGGACATCGAGGAGATCGAGGTCCAGGTCTTCGGCGGCGACCCCTCGGTCTCCCGCCGCGTCTACGAGCTGTCAGGCGAGGTGATCGAGTTCCAGCGGGCCACGGCGCCGCTGGTCGGGATGATCCACGGGTTCATCGCGGGAGCGGCGAAATACGGCGTGACCAGCGAGCTCGAGAGCTATCTGCGTGACGTGGCCGACCACGCGATCACGGTGGCGGAGCGCATCTCGTCCTTCCGGCAGACGTTGCAGAACATCCTCATCGTCAACTCGACGCTCGTCACGCAGGCGCAGAACGAGGAGATGGCGAGGATGACGGAGGCGAGCATCAGGCAGGGCGAGGAGGTCAAGAAGATCTCCGCCTGGGCCGCCATCCTCTTCGCGCCCACCCTGGTCGGCACCATTTACGGGATGAACTTCGACGTCATGCCCGAAACCCACTGGGCGTTCGGCTACCCGTTCGCCATCCTGCTCATGGCGGCGGTCTGCCTGGTGCTCTACACCGTCTTCAAACGCCGCGACTGGCTCTGAGCCCGTACGCCGTTGTCTGACCGGAGCGAAACCTGGTGTGCGTGGCTCTGGGCCATAAGCCAGGTCGTCCGCGACACGGGCCCGCTCAGAAGCCCTGGGCTGCGCGATCATAGCTCAGAAGGACACGAAACCCACCAATGCTGCCAACCTGGCACGAAAGCCCCTCTTCTCTCTCCACCCCTCGCCACAATCACAGTGGTCTCGCCCAGGCGCCCTGGCCAGGCGCAGAGCCAGAGGGCAGCCGTAATCCTGGGGTGGACCATCGAACGAAAGCCAGCGGCGGGCCCGCCCGGCCGCGGAGTATCAATCAAGGCCACAGCGGGACACCGATCATAGATCGACAGCAGATTTGCGCAGGTCAGCGTCAGAGTCAGGTGGGTGGTCCGTTAGTGCGCGGTGGAGATCCACGCGACGCGCCCGGCAAGGCAGCGTAGGGGTAACGAACCAACCGCTCACGTGTCCACGGAGAGGCCTAGTGCCCAAGATCAGCGCACTTCCGGACGCGCTCCCTCACCCGCCCGATCCCCGGCAACGCGGGTAGGACCCGAGCGCACGCCGACCAGGCCGGACACGAAGACGACGACGAGGCGGGCCATAAGGTCTGGGCGAAAATCCACACCCCCGTGCAGCAGGCATGGCGAAAGTTCATCACTTTCAGCGACCGACTTGCGACAATGAGTGTCATGCCGTCCCCCCGACATGACACCCTGATCAAGCTGTTCCACGACCGCCCCCAACTGGTGGTGGATATCCTGCGCGACCTCATGGGCGTGAACGTGCCCATCACTCCGCTGATCCAGATAGAGAAGACGACCTTCAACACCCGCACCTCCGACGACATCGAGGCCGATCTGGTCCTGACCCTGGGGCCGCCGCAAAGCCTCGCCCATGCCGTCATCGTGGAGATCCAGCAGGACAAATCCAAAGACCCCCGGCAACTGGCCCGCTATGCCGCATCGCTGTGGCTGATGCTGAAGTGCGACGTCACCGTGCTGGTCATCTCCGCCGATCAAGCAGTCGCCGACCACTACGCGCAACCCATCGACTCAGGGCTGAGCGGCTACCGCTTCCAGGCCCGGGCGCTGGGACCGGACGGCATCCCGGCCATCACCGACCCGCAGCAGGCCGCCGACCACCTGGACCTGGCTGCCATGTCTGTCATGGTCCACGGCCTCAGCCGCAAGGTCGTCGAGGCGTTCGCCACAGCGCTGGCCGACGCCCACAACGACCACGCTCCGAAGTACTATGAATACGCCTACAGCATGGCCGCGCCCGAGATCCGGCGCCTCATGGAGGAGATCATGACGTCCACCGACTGGCCCGTCTACAGCCCCTTCGCCCGCGAGCACTACGGCCGCGGCCTCGAAGAAGGCCACATCAAAGGCAAAGCGGAAGAGGCAGCCAAGTCGGTGTTGCTCGTGCTGACAGCCCGCAGCCTCGACGTCTCAGAGGACGCCCGCGTCCGGATCCGCTCCTGCACCGACCTGGCCCAGCTCGAAACCTGGCTCACTCGGGCGGCCACCGCCCAAACCCTTCAGGACCTGTTCACCTGAGCACGCCCCGCTTCTCATCTGCTCTGACAGCCGGGCGAGCGGATCTTGAACTTCCAGCGTTCGCGGATCCGGTGCCTCGTCGCGGCTTCGAGGTGGAGGCCATCGGCATCCCGGCAGAGTTGTGAGAGTCGCCACCGGATCCCGGAGGGCGGCTCACCATGTTGCCGCGATCACGATGCCGACCACGACCACGGAGACGATGGCGACGCGCAGCGCGGCGAGCGTACGCTTCCGGCCGGTGATGATCATTTGTGGTCCTCAGGCGTCCGGGCCGAGGCGCTCTTCCAGTCGTTCGAGGCGCTGGACGAACGGCTGGAGCTCCTGACGGATCGCAGCCGCCAGTCTCGCCTGCACGGCGGACTCGCCCGCCGCCTGCCCGGCCGGGGGCGCGGGGGCGTCCTGCTGGGCCTGGGCGCGCAGGTGGACGTATCCCGCGAGGGCCGCCACCACCGCGCGCCGGGTGAGCCGGGGCTCGGCGCCCAGCCCGCGCAGGACCTGGCCGGCGATCCCGTCGGGCTCGGTGACGAGGCCGAGCAGAAGATGCTCACAGCCGACGTAGTTGTGGCCGAGGGAGGTGGCCTCAGTGACGGTGAACTCCAGGGCGTTGGCGGCCTCCGTGCTCAGCGCCAGCGGCGCGGCGCCGTCCGTGGCCGTGGCGGCGCTCTCAGGCCGCCGGGCCGGTCGGTGGCGGGACAGGTCGCGCCCGACCTGCTCTGGGTCGATTTCCATGGCGCGAAGCACATGCAGCGCCAGGTTGGCGCCGTCGGCCAGCATGCCGGCGAGCAGGTGCTCGGTGCCGACGCTGGTGGCCCCGTCGGCTCTGGCCGCCTCCTGGGCCAGCTTGACCGCCACGACACGAGTCCTGGGAGTGAGGTGGGCCAGCGCTCCGGTCGGCTCGTCGAGGTCCTGGGGGACCAGGGCCATCTCCCTGATGGCGGTCACCCGGCGCACCGCCTGCTCCAGGGCGCGCTGACAGATCGCCGACACCGGGACGCCGGCCTGCTTGACGGCCTCGGCGAGATCGTCAGGGAGGTACACATTGATCTTAGGCATACCCCCACTCTAACCCCAATGGGGTGCCATACGCCAACAGCATAGTCGCGCCCGATATCCGACACCTCATGGAGGAGGTCATGACGTCCACCGACTGGCCCGTCTACAGCCCCTTCGCCCGCGAGCACTACGGCCGCGGCCTCGCAGAAGGCCGCATCAAAGGCAGAGCAGAAGCCAGGGCAGGAGGCAGGGCGGAGCAAGCCGCCACGTCAGTGTTGCAAGACGCCCGCGCCCGGATCATCTGAGCCCCTGTCCTTGAGGCGAAGACCAGTCGTCAGCAGTCCGGCGAACCGGCGTAGGCCGCCGCTCCTACCTGGGGCGGCGGCTTGTCACGTTTGCGATCACACGAGCGATGACGGCCCGCGTACTTCGAGGCGCGGTGCTGCCGTACGTCGGCCGAGGGCGCAGCGGCCGCACCACCAGGTGGAGGAAACCGTGACGCCGGTGGATCGAGGCGCGTCAGGCGCGGGAGATGTGGCGCATGCCGAAGCCGGTCTGGAAGGCTCGGGCCAGTTCCCTGGCGGACACCGTGTGGCGTCCCTTGGCCAGGGTGGCCTGGCCGGCCTGATGCGCCACGTTCGGCACACCCAGCCAGCCGGTCATGCCTGCCGCGGTCATGGCGACCACAGCGGTGCCTTGTCTGATCCCTTTTCTCACCTGTGCCCCCAACATGCACGCCGCGCGAACTGGTGAGGAATCTGGAGGCGGCCGTCCTTGATCCGTCCTGAGCTCGTCCTTCTCCCGACTACGGTGCCGGAGAAGGGCTTGAGGTCCAGGCCCGGTCGCGCGGCATGTGGAGGAGGAGCGCAGCTCGGCTGGTCGAGGATCAGCCACACTGGCTGTACGGCGGCTGGAGGGTGACGGGGCCGCCGGGCGTGCGCACGGTCAGCGAGCCGTCGGAGCGCGACAGCGAGGGCTCGGCGACGCCGGGCACGATCACGGTCAGCACGCGGGCGGTCTCGGGAGACAGCACGGTGACGACCTCCGACGTGCGCAGGTAACCGGGCGAGATCAGGCCCGGGCGCACCGCCTGGCCGGCGCCGGGGAACTGCAGCAGCGTCACGTGGAAGTCCCCGTCACCGAGCACGATCGTCCCCTCGCGCCGGGACACGAGCCTGAGGGAGGGGTCGAAGTGCCACAGACTGCGCAGGGCGCCCGAAGGCACGGAGTCGTGCACGGCCATCAGATCCGGGCTGTGGCAGACGAGGACACGCCGGGTCCTGGGCACCCCGTAGGCGTCGTCGGCCAGCTCGAAGGACTGGCGCGACGGCCCGATCGCGGAGCTCACCAGGCGCGTGGCGGTGCCGGGGCGGAAGGTCCCGGAGACGACCGGCACGTTGTGCGCCTCCGGCGAGCGGGTCCACTGCGCGTACCCGGTGTGCTCGTAGGAGTGGAAGCCGGCCTCCACCAGGATCCGCCTGCCGTGGGCGTTGTAGGTGACCCCCAGATGGTCCTCGTGCCCGTGCAGCCGCCGCCCGGGACCGAACCTGATCGAGTAGTGGGCGGAGGCGGCGTCGTCCCACGCGGTCCTGCCGAAGACGTAACCGCCGTCGAACACCCGCACCACCGGCCCTTCGCAGGGGAAGCCGACCGCGCGCACGTCGGCGGGCCCGTCGCCGATCGGGACGAGGCGGCCGTCGGGCTGGGTGGCGTGCGCGACGTACGCCTCCAGCGCCGCCCGCCTGGCGACCAGCCGCGCGGGCGGTTCCGCGCCGCTCTCGCGGATCGCCCGCAGGGCCACGCCGAGCCTGCGGTGCACGTACAGGCCGTAGCGGGGGGCCTGCTCGTGCAGCACGCCCTGCGCGTCGATGGCCAGCTCGGCCGAGGCGGTCATCCTGCGCACGGCGAGGTCCCGCCACCGGGTCCGCCCGAGCCGGCAGCCGACGGCCAGCAGCGCGATGTCCTGGTCCAGGCCGTGGTTGTGGCCCTCGCGGTAGAGCGCCGGGTCGGCCAGGAGTTCACCGTGCGCGGCCAGGGAGTCCCACAACCAGCGGGCGCGCACGTGCTCGCTGAGGCACACGAGCACGGGCGCGCGCAGCGCGACCGCGTGCTCGGCCCACGCCCACGGGCTGACGCCCTGGCCGCCGCGCGGGTTCGCGCCGGCCCAGTGGCCGGCCAGGGTGCGGGCGCGGTCGAGGTAGGCGGGCTCCCCCGTCCGCTCGTACTCGGCGACCAGGCGGCCCAGCCAGCGCAGCGTGTGCAGGTTCAGTGCCCACGAGCGGTTGCCGTGCGGGTTCGCGGCCCAGTCGACGTCCGTGCCGAGCTCGACGGCCGGCTGCCCGGCGAACCTGACCAGCCCGCGCATCACCTCCTCCACCTTGATCACGGGAAACTGGTCGCTCAGGCAGATGGCCCTGCCTGACGTGGTGCGGGCACGCCGGAACACGTCGTGGCTCCTGTGAGAGGGCGCGCGAGACCCGCGCGCCGCGCCGATGGATGCGGGCGGGAAAGGCTAGGGGAGGTCCGGTCCGCGGTCGGTCCAGCCCGCGCCGAGCACGATCTCGGAGCGCCCGCCGTGGCCGCCGTCCTCGCAGGACAGCACCTGCGAGGTGACCGGGTCGATGATCAGGGTCCGCTCGACGCCGGAGGGCAGGTCGAACGAGAACGCCTCGCCGGCGCGCCCCCGCGCGTCCTGCCGTGCGCCCAGGTAGCGGACCTCGGGCAGGTCGGCGAGCGCCCGGTAGGCGGCCGCGCGCACCCCCGGCGTGGACGGCTTGGTCCACAGCAGGCCGCTGAGCGCGTCGGCCAGCAGCCCCTCCGAACCGGCGGGCAGGATCGCGGCGACGCGCGCGCGCAGCGCCGCGGCGTCGGACGGCAGGGCCTGGATCTGCTGGTACGTCAGGTCGCGCCCGGCCATGCTGAACGGCGACCGGCCGGTGACGCGGGTGATCTCGCCCTGCTCGGCGATCCACGCCCGGCCCTGCCTGGTCACCCAGAGCTCGGTCACCCTGGTGCCGCCGTGCAGCTTGCTGACGTGCCAGTAGGTGCCTTCCGACCCGGTGGCCGCCGCCGTGGTGGCCGCCGACAACAGGACCGAGCGGCCGTCGATGTGGCGTTCCGGAAGCCCAGGTATGACGAAGGCGAGCGCGAGGGCCGCGACGGCGGGGACCGCCAGCCATGGCAGCCGGCTGCGCCGCCGCCCCGCCTGCACCCGCCGCCACACCCTGGCCTGGTCGTGCGGCCCCGGGCGCGGCTCACCGTACAGGTCGCGCACGCGTGCCAGCTCATCCATGGACGCGCACCTCCCCGAGCAGCGCCCGCAGTTTCTTCCTCGCCCGGTTCAGGCGGGAGCCGACGGTGCCGTACGGGATGCCGAGCGCGGAGGCGATCTCGTCGTGGCTCAGCCCGGCGAGCGCGACCAGCAGCAGCACGTCACGGTCGCGCCGGTCGAGCTCGGCCAGGGCGGCGGCGAGCTCAGGCCGCAGGCTCTGGGCACTGACCCGGACGGCCACCGAGTCCTCGTGCCCGGGCGTGTCCATGTCGGGGCCGCAGCGGCCGAGGGCGCGCAGGGTGCGGGCCTCGAGGCGGCGGTGCTTGCCGATGAGGTTGGTGGCGATGCCGTACAGCCAGGCGCGCACGCCCGCTCTCGACGGATCGTAACGATCGCGTTTGCGGAACGCGGTGAGGAACGTCTCGGCGACGATGTCGTCCGCGTGGTCGGCGCCGAGCCGCTGCGCGACGTAGGTGTGGATCTCCGCGAAGTGGGCGTCGAACACCGCCGCGAACGCCTCGGTGCCGTCCAGCACGCCTGGTGGATGTGCGGCCGCCCAGGGCACCGGCTTCACGATCGTCTCCCCCGTCATGTGCACCCTTCCGGTGTGTCAGTCGTCACCTGATATCACCCGACACGCCGTTCTGCTTTCACGGTGGCGCTGTACCGGGGCCCTACGCCGCCTGCGGCACCGGCATCCCGGCGAGGATCTCGCCGAGCGCCGCCGCGGTGGTGACCTCGCGCAGCTCCGCCTCGGGCGTGAGGATCAGGCGGTGCGCGAGCACCGGTACGGCCAGCGCTTTGACGTCCTCGGGGACGACGTAGTGGCGTCCGGCGGCGGCGGCCTTGACCCTGGCCGCGCGCAGCAGCGCGAGGCTGCCCCGAGGGCTGGCGCCGAGCCGCAGGTGCGGGCTGGTCCGGGTGGCGGCGCACACCGCCACGATGTAGTCGTAGACGGGGTCGGCCACGTGGATGTGCGAGGCGAAGTCGATCATCCCGGACACGTCCGACGCCCGCGCCACCACGGGCAGCCGCTCGACCTGCGGCCCGGTCGGCATGCCCTTGAGCACCTCGACCTCGGAGACGTGGTCGGGGTAGCCGACGGAGATCTTCATCAGGAACCGGTCGAGCTGGGCCTCGGGCAGCGGGTACGTGCCGTCCATGTCGACGGGGTTCTGCGTGGCCACCACCAGGAACGGACGGGGCACCGGATGCGGTTCGGCGTCCACCGTGACCCTGCGCTCCTCCATGACCTCCAGCAGCGCGGCCTGGGTCTTCGGCGAGGCCCGGTTGATCTCGTCGGCGAGCACGATGTTCGCGAAGACGGGCCCGTGGTGGAACTCGAACTTCTGGTGCGCCTGGTTGTAGATCGACACACCGGTGATGTCGCTCGGCAGCAGGTCGGGGGTGAACTGGATGCGCCGCCACTCGGCGTCCACGCTGGCGGCGACGCACCGGGCGAGCGTGGTCTTGCCGGTGCCCGGCACGTCCTCGACGAGCAGGTGCCCCTCGGAGAACAGGCAGATCAGGGCCAGTTCGATGGCCTCGTGCTTGCCGCGGATGATGCGCTCGATGTTGGCGGCGAGCAGTTGGAAGCGCTGGGCGAACTGGCCGGCCAGCTGGGCCGGTTGCTGCGGCGGCTGCTGGTACGGCTGCACCGTCTGCTCGAACTGGTCCTGGTGGTTGTACTGGGTCAACTGAGTCCCCTTCTCAGCCGGTGCACTCGTAGAGCGGCGCGGCCGGGAACCCGCCGCGCGGTGTGGCCATCAGAGTCTCCCGAGGGGACCGTCGCCTTCGGGCGCCGCGACCGGGCACGCGGCCACCACGGAGGCGATCATCGCCGTGCCCCGATCACCTCGGAGCATGCGCGTCCGCACCGCTAACTCCCCGTATGCACAGTTACAGAGCTTTTGCCCCCGCCTTACCGGGCATCACCTTAGCGCTCAGCCGTCGCTTGCGCGTATGTACTCGCTGGTAGGGGCATGGGTTCGCCAGGAGACGGCGGAGAGTGTCGGTGCGAAGCCGTACCTTAGTCCCCGTGCCAGAACAGCCTCTGACCCTCGACGCCGTCCTCACCGACGAGGCGGTCCTGTCGACCTACCGCCGCATGTTCGCCGCGCTGGCCCGCGACAGCGGGGCGGTGGTCGACGATCCGGCCCTGGTCGACATCGCCGAGACGTTGTTCGCCGCGTTCGCCGAGGCGGGCGAGGAGTGGCTGACGCACGAGCAGATGCGCTTCGCCTGCCGGGCCCACCCCACCGACCAGTTCGACAACCGGCTGCGGGTGCTCAAGGGGCTCGGGGCGATCCGCGAGGTGTTCCCCAAGCCCAACCAGCTGCGTTACCGGGCGTCGTTCACCAGCGTGGTCGGGCTGATGTTCATCCGGCGGATGATGGACGACGGCGGCCAGTCGGAGATGCACCGGCTGCTCGCGCTCGAAGACCTCAACGTCGCCGACCCGCGCACCACGATGGAGGAGGCCGGGCAGAGCGCGGTCAACCTGACGCGGGCGTTCCGGCTGTGGGCGCTGGAGCTGATCACTCTCACCATGGGCACCATCGAGGAGCTGCGCGAGCAGGCGCCCAAGCTGTGGGGCACCGAGGAGATCGCGCGGCGCGCGCAGGGGCTGCACGGCACGATCCTGACCCGCTGGCCGCAGCTCGACCGGGTCTGCACCGACCTGCGCGCGGCGATCTACGCCTACAGCGACGCCTCGCGCCGGGCCGCCGGGCGGCTGGCCGACTCCGCGGGCACCACGCGCAACCTGACGCTGCTGCCGACCGAGACGTGGCGCACGTTCGCGCAGACCGCCTCCAGGGAGCAGCTGGCGGCGGTGCTCGACGGGGTCGTCTTCGACGCGCCCGCGCCCTGGCACGATCCCGCCGCCATCGCCCGCGCCGTCGACGAGGCGCCGCGGCCCGCGCCCGCCCAGCCCACTCCCCCGCGTTCCAACCTGCCCGATCCGGGGCCCGGCGACGCGCTCGACACCTCGCCCGACGCGGCCACGGAGCGGCTGACGCAGGTCGCCGAGTCGCTGCTGGGCGACGCCTCCCGGGTGGCGCTGGCCGACGTGCTCGGCTCCGACTGGCCGTCGGCGCGCCGCGTGCTCGCCGACCTGACGACGCTCGACCTGCGGCCCGAGCTGCCCTACCGGCTGACGTGGGCCGACGGGCTCACGATCGCCCCGGAGCGCGAGCCCGCCTGGTTGTCCCACGGCTATCTGGAGCGCGCCCGATGACCGAAGACGCGGCGATGGCGCACGTGCGGGCACGATCCACCGGGCCGCTGCGGCTGAGGGCAGGGGCCGTCCCGCCGCCGGGGATGGCGCGGCTGACGCGCCCCGACTCCACCGGGCAGGCGCTGCCGGTGTGGCCCGACGGGGTGACGCCCTCCCTGCTGGACGAGCACCAGGTCGCTCCCCTGCCAGTGGAGCGCTCCGGCGAGACCCGGCGGGTGCTCGCCGCCGTGCTCAAATGTTGCTGGACCGACCTGTCCGCCGACCCGTGGCCGGGCCGTCCCGCGCCGGTGGAGCTGGTGCTCGACACCTACCGCGCGCTGATCGGCCGCACCGACGACCTGATGCGCAACTGGGCGGTCGGCGCGCTGCGCCGCCTGCACGACTCGGCCTGGATCGTCATGGACGACGGCGTCGTCTGCCCGGGCCCGCGCTGCGCTCTCTGGCCGGTCGAGTCCCATGCCCAGCTGCAGGAGCTGGTCCGGCGGCTGCCCGAGCCCGAGCGCCCAGAGCTGACCGTGGTGGGCGATGCCGACATCGTGGCCGCCGCCTCGGAAAGCGCGCCGGAGCCGGCGGCGGAGCCAGGAGGCCGGGTCGAGGCAGGCGCGGCGGAGTTCGACGACCTGCTGAGCGGCTACGACGAGCGGCGTCGGGCGGAGCTGGTGGCGGCGTTCATGGTGGTGGAGCACGCGGCAGAGCCGGTGCAGGAGGCTCGCTTCGCCGCCCTGCGCGACCCGGCGCTGCGGCACACGGTGGGCGAGATGCGCCCGGCGCGGCCGTACACTCGTCCAGCACCGCGAACGCTGGATCTCCGGCTACGACGACGCCTGCGCCGCCGCCCTCACCGTGTCCACCGTGCCCACCTCGGGCGTCGAAATCGGCGTCGGTGGTGCCGGAGCCGTCGAGGTGCCCGCCCAGGCCGAGCCGGCGGACCGTGGCGAGGGCGCGCACGCCCGGGGAGACGCGCACCTCGCCGAGGCGGGGGCGCGGCTCGGGGTGAGCGAGCGGGCCGTGCTGACGCTCGTCCTGGTGCACTCCGTGGCGATCCCGAGGGCCGAGGGGCTGCTGCCCGAGGACAGCTGGCTGTCACCGCACCCCACGCCGGTCGACGAACTGCGCCGCCACACCCAGCTGCCGATCGGCGAGCTGGAGGCGGCGTTGCGGGCGCTGCGGCAGGCGGGGCTGCTGGGCCAGGTGAAGGCCGGTGAGGAGGCGGGCGGCTACGTGCCGGGGCCGCAGTTCCACCGGCTCACCCCGGCGGCTCGGCGCCGCCTGCAGGAGGAGCTGATCCTGGCCGCGGGGCCGAGCACCCCGCTCGCGGCGGCCGTACGCGCGCGCAGGTCAGCGCGGTGAAGATGACGGATGCAAGGGTAACGGGGGTACGAGTGTCGCAGGTGGAGAACGTCGTCGGAGACCGCGTGCTGATCGCCGTGCAAGCGGTCAACATCTCGCGGCTCTCGACCCATCCGGTGCCCACCGTGCCCGGCACGCTCATCGTCGTGGCCGGCGCCGGGCCCAAAGACTCCAACGGCGCCGGCAAGTCATCGTTCATCGCCTCGATCACGGCGCTGCTCGGTGATGAGCAGTGGCGATTCGCGTCGGGCGCGAAGGCGGTGTCCGAGTTGCTGTTCAACGCCGAGCTGGCCAGCGGCGCCGGGTCCCGCCAGTGGGCGAGCGCCGACCACGGCTACATCGTGGGCGTGTTCGGGCCGCCCGGCATGGACGGCTTCGCACCGGCGGACCACGGCGCCGCTTCGACGGCCCACGCCCCGGAGACCGGGGCGGCGTCCGGCGCTCCGGACGACGCCGCATCCGGCGGCCCGGTCCCCCGCCGTGCCGCATCAGAAGGCCCGGTGTCCGACCTCTCCGTGACCGCGGACGCCGGGTCCGGCAGCTCCGCCTCCGGAGGGGAGGCGGCGTTCGTTCTCGGGGATCCCGGAGCGGGCGCGGAGTTGTTCGAGGTGCCCGACACCTCGGGCGGGGCGCTCACCGTGTGGCTCAAGGTCAACCAGGAGGCGCCCCACCTGGAGATCAGGTGGCGGGAGGGTGTGCACCTGGCGGCGTCCCCGTCGGAGGCCGAGCGGGTGGCTCGCGCCGACGAGATCTGGGCGTCGCTGCCGAAGTCGGCCGGGCGGCGCGACGTCGTGGCCCGCGACCTGACCAAGGTGCTCTACGGCGACCGGGTCAGGTGCGTGTCGTTCCTGTCCACGTCCGTGCGCAGCAAGGTCGCCACCAACCTGCTCTCCCAGCCGCTCAACGAGATCTCCCCCGAGCGTGTCTTCGAAGCCATCGCCGCGCTCACCGGCCTGGACGCCGAGCTGGAGCAGGAGCGGGAGGCCCGGCGCGACGAGCACGCCAGGCGGGTGCGCGCGGCGCGGGCCGCCGATCGGCTGGCCGAGTTCGAGTCGGAGTCGAAGGCGTTGCTGACCACGTTCGACCGGCGCGACCAGGCCAGGGTGCGGCTGGCGGGCGCGTTGCGGTGCTGGCGGGGCAGGCTGGCGCGCAAGCTGGCCGACGCCGCGGGCAAGGACGACGTCCTGGCCGCCGGCCTCCAGCGGCACGTCGCGGCGGAGGAGGCCGCGGCCGGGTCGATCGCCATGGTCAAGGCGGAGATCACGACCCTGCGGGAGGACACCCTCGACCGGCAGGTCTCCCAGGCGCGCAAGGAGCTGGCGGCGATGCAGGCGCGGGCCGCGAAGCTGGACGCCGACCGCGCGGTGGCGGAGAACTCCGCCGACGAGCTGCGCGGGCTGATCCCGGCGCTGGAGGAGAGCCGCAGGTTCGCGGACGGGCGTGACGTGCCCGCGGCCGAGCGGGAGCTGCGGGAGGCGCGGCTGCGGCTGAACGAGGCGCTCAAGGCGCTCGGGGTGGCCGACCAGGAGGTGTCGTCCGCTCAGGCGGCGCTCGACGATGCCGAGGGCGGACCGGCTGCGGCCCAGCTCGACGCGCTGACGGCGGCGGGGATCGGCGCGACGGGCCTCCTCGACGCCCTCGACGTGGCCGAACAGGCCCGCGACTCCGCGAGCCCCGCCCAGGAGTCCGCCCAGGAGTCCGCCCAGGAGTCCGCACGGCAGAAGGCGCCGGACGCCGCCGGAGATCTGGGCGCCGCGCTCAAGGCGCGTTATGGCAAGGCCGGCGGGCAGCAGGACGGGCGGCCGGGGGCGGTCCCGCTGGGCGAGCTGCGGGGGTGGCCGAACGAGCATGCGGTGATCGTGGACGCGGCGCACCTCGACGACGCCGCCGCGGCCCTGGCGGAGCTGCCGGGTTCGGTGCTGGTGAGTGCCGCGGGGGTGAGCGTCGTCGGCGCGTTCGACGGGGTGGCGACGGGGCGTGAGGCCCGCATCAAGGCCGCCGAGCAGCGGCTCAACCGGGCGAAGGACGTCCAGGAGACGGCCGCGCAGGCCGTGCACGACGGGGAGGAGTCCGTCGCCGAGGCGCAACGCCGTCTGGAGGGGGCCAGGGCGGGGGTGCGCCTGGACGAGCTGGAGGCGAAGCTGGCCGAGCGCCGGGCCGGGCTCGGCGAGCTCAATTCCGCCATCGAGGAGCTCGCGCCGAAGGTCGCCGAGGCCGAACGCCAGGCGGGGGCGCTGGACTTCCGCGCCCGCACCCGGGACATGGAGATCGAACGCCTCGAGGGGCGGCGGCAGCGGCACGAGGCCGAGCGGGCGCAGGCCCGTGACCAGGCGGCGAAGGTCACCGCCGAACGCGAGTCGCTCAAGCTCGACGCGCTGGCCGCCGACTGGGGCGGCACGGTCGAGACGGCCCGCGAATGGCTGGCGGCGCTGCCGGAGGAGGAGCGGCCCCGTACGACCGAGGAGTGGTGGCGGATCGCCGAACGCCACCTCGACCAGGCGTTGCGCGACACCTTCCCCGAGGACGACGCGGAGGTCCCCGAAGAGCTGCGGTTCCTGCTGGAGGAGCGGGGCGGGAGCACGGCGCGGGAGCAGGCGACGTTCGCGGCGGTGTGCGGGTCGCTGGCCTCCTACCTTCGAGGTCAGGAGGAGTACGAACGCCACCAGCGCCGGCAGATCGAGGCCCAGCTGGTCTCCAGGCAGCGCGACCTGGCGGCGGCGGCCAGGGGGGCCGAGGAGGCGGCGCAGTCCACGGCCGTGCACCGGGCCGCGCTGACGGCCGCGATCAGGGCGCGGCTGACGCGGGTGGCCGAGGAGTTCGAGAAGCTCGACACCTCGTACGGCGGCTACGGCGCGACGCTCGAGTTCCCGGTGCCTCCCGCGCCCGCCGATCCCGAGCAGCGCTGGCAGTGGCGGGTGACGCCGAAGTGGCGGCGCGGCGAGGGGCAGGGGTTCGTGCCCTACAACCGGCGGGCCAACACCGCGCTCATGGACGAGAAGGCGGTCAAGCTGGTGTGCGCGGCGGCCATCGCCTCGTCCGGAGGCGGGCATCTGTGCCTGGTGCTCGACGAGCTGGGGCGCAACCTGGGCAAGGAGCACCGCAGGGAGGCGGTGGCGCTGTTCAGGAGGATCGGGGAGACGTACGGCATCACGGTGATCGGGGCGCTGCAGGACGACATGGAGCCGTACGCGATCGACGCCTGCGGCCAGTACATCAAGTTGCGGCGCTCGTCCGACGCGATGCCGTACAACGAGCCGCCGGTGATCGTCGGGCACGACCAGCACGGCGAGCGCGTGCGGGCGCTCGCCGCGTACGTGGACCGCGGTGTCCCGCCGAGGTGAGCGCTGTGCCGGCCGGACTGTCAGCCAAGTCGGGAGAACCGGCGCCTCAAGTCGCTCACCTCGCGGCGCAGATTCTGCAGGTCGGACGCGTCCAGCCCGTTCGCCCTGGCGATATCGTCCACCCGGCGGCCGGCGTCGTCCAGATGTCTGCCGCCAAGCCCGAGCTCTGATTCGATCCGTTGCCGCGACGCGGCCTGCTGCCGGAGGCGCTGCTTCATCCAATCGTCAAGATACGGATGGTCCGCCAGCGGTTGCCCAGCGAGTCGCCTTCTCTCTACTTCGCTGATCTCTCCGCGCCCATACGCGCCCCTCAGCCTGACATCGAGGGTCATCTTGGCGTCCTGCTCGTGCTTTTGTGCCTGTGCCAATCCTTTTTCGGCGCGGACGATGATGGACCTGGCTTGTCGGATGGACTCCCCGGCACGGTCCTGTGCCTGCGTGGCCTTGGACTGCGCCGCCGTGAGGGGATGTTGTCCCGTCCCCCGCTGCGTGGCGGACGCGGTCCGGGTGGCCGCCGGCTGCCCGGTGGCCGGCGGCTTGGCGGGCGTGCCCCTGAGCCGCTGGGCGAGCTTGGTGTAGATCCGTCCGATGAACCGGGTGGCGGTGAGCAGCCACTGCTGCATGCGCTGGGCGACCGGCCGCAGCAGCGGCCTGATCAGCGCCCGTCCCTGCGGCGTGAGAGCGGCCAGGCCCGCGATCCCGGCCAGCCCGACGAGTATCCGGCCGGCCCATTTGACCGCGGTCCACGCGACCTGCGCGGCGCCCGCTCCGAGCGAGGCGAGCTGCGCCTGGGCGGTGCTGCGCCGCAGCACGCCCGCCTGACCCGTCACGTGCCCGGCCAGCGCGTCCGTCGCGGCGCCGGTGTTCGCACCCCCGAGCCGGAACGCGCGCACGCCATCGCCGGCGACCGACGCCTGCGACCGGCCCAGCGACTCCAGAACCCCGGCCTGGCGTTCCAGCTCGGCGGTGTCCGGCGGGCGCGGAACACCCAGCAGGCCGAAACCGGCCTCTTCAAGCCCGGTGGCCATGGTCGGCCCTCACCTCTCCCATCGCCGCCGCCTCCGCCTGCGCGTTCGTCGCCGCCATCAGCGCCTGGCCCTGCCCCGTCCCGCCCGCACGGCCGCGACGACGTGACCCGCCAGTTCGTGCGACCCGAGACGCTTCCCCCACGGATCCAGGCCTCAGCCTGGCCGGCACGCCGTCTCCTCCGACGATCGCCCCGACCAGACCAGCGGCGACCTCCCCGGCTCCGGTGTGCGGGTCGTCCTCAGGCAGCGCACGCACGTCATCCCTCCACCTTGAACGGTTTTGACACATCCGAGTCAACAGATTAAACCCGCCCCAGGTGCGCATGACTACTCGGCACCAGCCCTCACACGATGGTGGCCCCGGTGCCTGCGATCAGGGCGCACAGCTGGCCCAGCCGGTAGGAGACCTCAGAGACCACGGTGAGCGCCGCCATGAAACCCGACACCGATCAAGGTGAACGCGAGCATCACGGCCCGCTGGGTCACACGTTCCGGCGCGTGTCCTGGATCCTGAAGGGACCCTTGACGTCCATGCGGCTGGTCACACGATCCGGTACATCTGCTGGATGTCGAACGGGCCGTTGATGTCCATGCGGGTGGTGAACGCGCGGTCGGCCAGCTCGGCGCGCTGGAAGGTCAGCTCGCTCACCTGATGCCGCATGCCGTTCAGGTCTGAGGCGTCCAGCCCGTTCTCCCTGGCGATCTTGAGCCCTTCGTTCACGCGCCGCCGGGCGTCGTCCAGGTGACCGGCGGTGTGCCGGCTGAGCTGCGTCTCGATCTGTTGCAGCCGTTCTCCCTGCTGCCGCAGGTTCCATCTGGACATCTCGTCGAGATACGGGTGGTTCGCCAGCCCCTGTGCGTCGAGCCGGGCCCTGGTGGCGGCGTCGGTCCCGTAGCGGGAGTACGCGGCCCTGAGCGTGTCTCTCGCGTCACGCACGTGCCTTTCGACCTGGCTCAGCCGTTCGCCGGCCCGGTCCAGGCTCATGGTGGCCTGGTTCGCCGAGATCCTGGCGCGCGTGGCCTGGGCCTGTGCCTGCGTGAGGGCCCGCCGGCCGGCCGACGTTTGCATCGGGCCACGCTGGTAGGCAGGCGGGTGCGCAGGGGGAGGCGGGTACGCAGGACGCGGAGGAACCGCCGGCGCTTTGGCGGGCGTGCCCCTGAGCCGCTGGGCGAGCTTGGTGTAGATCCGTCCGATGAACCGGGTGGCGGTGAGCAGCCACTGCTGCATGCGCTGGGCGACCGGCCGCAGCAGCGGCCTGATCAGCGCCCGTCCCTGCGGCGTGAGAGCGGCCAGGCCCGCCATCCCGGCCAGCCCGACGAGCATCCCGCCCGCCCATTTGACCGCGGTCCACGCGACCTGCGCGGCGCCCGCTCCGAGCGAGGCGAGCTGCGCCTGGACGGTGCTGCGCCGCAGCACGCCCGCCTGACCCGTCACGTGCTCGGCCAGCGCGTCCGTCGCGGCGCCGGTGTTCGCACCGCCGAGCCGGAACGCGCGCGCGCCGTCGCCGGCGACCGACGCCTGCGCGCGGCCCAGGGACTCCAGAACGCCGGCCTGGCGTTCCAGCTCGGCGGTGTCCGGCGGGCGCGGAACACCCAGCAGACCGAAACCGGCCTCCTCAAGCCCGGTAGCCATGATCGGCGCTCACCTCTCCCATCGCCGCCGCCTCCGCCTGCGCGTTCGTCGCCGCCATCAGCGCCTGGCCCTGTCCCGTCTCACCTAGCCCGGCGATCACCTCCGCGGAGCCGCCGAACAGCGCGACCAGGTAGTCCTGGTAGGGGCCGGCGAAGTCGGGGTAGGGCAACGGGCCCGTGCTGCCCGCCACCTGCCCCCGGAAGCCCTCGTGGACCTGCTGCTGCTCGTCCGTCAGCGTACGGAAGTGCCGGGCGGACGCTTCGCGGCCGGCGACGTCCCAGGTGATCTCTTCATCTGTCATCACGGTGCATCTTTCCTGAGGGCGGATCGTCCAGGCGGCGCAACATCTCTTCCAGACTGGACGTCAACCGGGCGAAATCGCTGGCCGCCTGGGCTTCCATGTCGTTGACGCGGCGGATGAACTCCTCCGTGTCCGGGCCGTCCTCCGCGGGCGTGGCGGGCTCGGCGACCCGCGCCAGCCGATCCTGCTGCGCCGCCCGCACGGCGGCGACGATGTGGCCGGCCAGTTCGTGCGACCCGAGGCGCATCGCCCGCGGGTCCAGCTTCAGCCTGGTCAGCAGGCCGTCCTCACCGACGGCCGCCCTGACCTGACCACCGGCCGCCTCCCCCGCTCCGGTGGGCGGATCGTCCTCAGGGGCCGCTCGCACGTCATCACTCCAGTCTGGTTGCTCACCTTTGGCACATCTGGTTCATAGGCATTAAACCCGTCCTGATCGCTGCATGACCACCCGGCCGACGTCAGGTGATCGGCGGGCCGGTGTAGGAGGCGCGCAGGCGGAGGAGGGTGCCGCGCTCGTACTCCTCCATGGCGTGCGCGAGCCAGCCCGCCGCCCTGGCGACCGCGAAGATCGCCTCGCCCGCGCCGCTCACCATGCCGCTGACGGCGGCCAGGATGGCGAGGGAGAAGTCGATGTTGCGCTCGGGCAGCCGCCTGCGGCGCATCTCGGCCAGCACGGCCTGTCCCGCGGCGATCCGCTCGTGCTCCGGCGCGGCCTCCTTGACCAGGTCCAGCAGGGCACCGCCGCGGCCGTCGCCGTTGGTGTAGACGCTGTGGCCGAAGCCGGGGACACGTTCGCCGCGGCGCAGGCGATCGGTGATCGCGCGCGCGGCCTGGCGTGGCTCGGCGACCTCGGCGAGCAGGCGCTCCGCGCCGTACGAAGCACCGCCGTGCAACGGGCCGCCCAGCACGCCGAGGCCGGTCAGGACCACGGCGTACGGGTCCGCCCGCGCGGAGGCGGCGACCCTGGCGGCCAGCGTGGAGGCGGCCAGTTCGTGGTCGGCGAGCAGCACCAGCGCCGCCTGGAGGGCGTGGAGCAGGCCGGGAGCGGGCGGCGCCGGGCACAGGCGGGACCACAGGCGCTGGGCGATCGACTCGCCCTGGGGCTCGCTGAGCCGCGGCATGGCGTCGACCAGGCCGGCGATCAGGCGGCGGCCCGTGTCGCTCACGGAGGCGGGATCGAGCTGGTGGCGGAGGGGGTCGGAGGCGCCCAGCACGGTGGCGATCACCTGGAGGCGATCGAGCGGCAGCAGGTCCTCCGGCAGCCCTTGCTGGGCGGCGACGGCGGCCCGCAGCGCCTGCGGCTCGCACCGCCACACCGCGCCGCCGGAGGGCGCCGCAGGCTCCTCGCCGTGACCGCCGCTTCCCGCAGGGGAGCCGGCGGGTGCGGGCCGCTGGCGCGGGAGGGCGGGGCCGGCGGTCCAGAGCCATGCGGCGACCGTCTCGAAGCCGCTGGTCGCGGCGAGTTCCAGCACGTCGCGCCCCCGGTAGTAGGGCCGGTCGACGCCGAGGGCGGTGACGGCCGACTCGATCACGAGCTCGGGCGGCTGGTTGCGGGGGCGGCCGCGGCGGGCGAGGCGTTCGACCTCCTCGGCGGAGAAGAGGCTGCGCCGCCCGTCGTCGCCGTGCCGCCGGCGCAGCACTCCCCTGCTCACGTACGCGTACAGCGTGGCGGGTTTGACGCCGAGCCGTTCGGCGGCCGTGGCCGCGTCGATCCACTCCATCGCGGGGAAGCCCTCCGGCATGTTGACGAAAATCAATATTGATACACGTTGAGCAACCATGTCAACGTGAGGGCATGCCCAACGTTCATTTCCTTGATGTCACCAACCGGGACGGCGTGCAGACCGCACGCACCGGCCTGTCGAAGTTCGGCAAGACCATGGTCAACTTCTATCTGGCCAGGCTCGGCGTGGCTCAGTCCGAGATCGGTTTCCCGTTCCTCTTCCACGAGGTCCCGTACGTCAGGGCGCAGGTGGCGCTGGCCGAGGCCGGGGCGTTCGGTGAGCTGCGGCTGTCCGGCTGGTGCCGGGGCGTGCCGCAGGACGTGGAGAAGGCGGCGCCGCTCGGGCTGAAGCACTACAACCTGTCCATCTCGACGTCCGACTACATGATCCAGAACAAGTTCCGCGGCCGCCTGGACAGGGAGGCGATCCTCAGGGAGATGGCGGCCGCGGTCCGCGCGGCCAAGGCCGGGGGCGCGCTGACCGTGGGGGTGAACGCCGAGGACGGCTCGCGTACGGACGACGCCTTCCTGCTGGAGTTCGCCCTGGCGGCCAAGGAGGCGGGCGCCGACCGCGTGCGCTACTGCGACACGATCGGCGGTGACACGCCCGGCCGGATCCGCGAGCGCTTCGCCGAGCTGGCCGCGGCGACCGCGATGCCGGTCGAGACCCACTGCCACAACGACCTCGGCATGGCCGTGGCCAACTCGGTCTCGGGCGCTCTGGGCGATCTCGACGCGGGGCAGGACGCGTGGATCAACACGTGCGTGAACGGCGTCGGCGAGCGCTCGGGGAACGCCGACCTGCTCTCCACCATCCTGGCCTTCGAGCACGGCTTCGGGCTCGACGCCGAGATCGGCGACGCGCTCGACCTGTCGTGGGCCCGCAGGTTCGGGTTGTGGGCGAGCTACGCGCTGGGGCAGCCGCTGCCGTACAACCAGGTGGGGGTGGGGCGCAACGCGTTCGCGCACGAGTCGGGCATCCACGCCGACGGCGCGCTGAAGGACCACGGCAACTACGAGCTGTACGACGAGGCGACGCTGGGGCCGTTCCCCGAGGACTGGCACGCGAGGAGCGGGCGGGTGGTGCTGACCGGCGAGTACGGCGGCAAGGCCGGGTTCGGGCACGTCATGGACGGGCTGGGGATCGAGACGCCCGACGAGGAGCTGGCCTTCCGGCTGGTGCAGCTCTGCAACGCGATGACGGGCAGGCCGCTCACGGACGACGAGCTGCGCCTGATCGGGGCGTACCCGCGGGAGCTGGCTCTGCTCTTCCCGGGTTACGAGAGCGGTTGAGGCGTTCCGGCCGCGCTGACTTCACGGGCTGACTCCTTCAAGCGGCCCGTGAAGTCAGCGCGGCCGTGGGCGCCACGGCTCTGTTCGACCGCCGTGTTGATGACCCTCATGTTACCGAGCCCGCCGCCGCGATTTGTTGGTTTCATAGGGATTCGTCGCCCGTCTCGGGCAGGGCGAGCAGGCAGAGCAGGCTCAGCAGCGCCATCGCCGACACGTAGCCGCCGACCGCCAGCGCTCCCATGCCGCCGGCCTGCATGCCGGTGGCGACCAGCGGCGGCACCGCGCCGCCGAGCACACCGCCGAGGCTGTAGGCGACGGACGCGCCGCTGTAGCGGTATTCGGTCCTGAACAGCTCGGGCAGGTACGCCCCCATCGGCCCGAAGATCAATCCCATCAGCGCCAGCGCCCCGGCCAGCGCAAGGCCGGTGAGGAAGACGGACCTGGTCTCCATCAGCGGGAACATCACCAGTCCCCACACAACGGCCACGCCGGTGCCCGCGATCAGGGTGCGGCGCCGGCCCAGCCGGTCGGAGACCATCGCCGAGACCACAGTGCCCGCCGCCATGAACACGACGCCGATCATGGTGAGCGCGAGCATCGTGGTCTTCGGGATCTCCAGCTCGCTGGTCCCGTACGCCAGGCAGTAGGTGGTGGCGGTGTAGAAGAGCGTGTACGCGATGGTCATGGCGCCGGCGCCGAGCAGCACCCGCCGCCACTGCTGCCGCATGAGCCCGGCGAACGGCACCTTGGCGATGCGCCGCTGGTCCATGGCCTTCTGGAAGACGGGCGTCTCGGAGATCTTCAGCCGTACGTAGAGACCGACGATCACGAGCAGCAGGCTCGCCACGAACGGCAGCCGCCACCCCCAGCTCCCGAACGCGTCGTCGCTGAGCGTCTCGCCGAGCACGAGGAACAGCCCGTTGGCCACGATGAAGCCGACCGACGGGCCGAGCTGCGGGAACATCGCGTAGAGCCCGCGCTTGCCGGGCGGCGCGTGCTCGGTGGCCAGCAGCGCCGCCCCACCCCACTCGCCGCCGAGGCCGATGCCCTGCGTGAACCGCAACAACACCAGCAGCACGGGCGCCATGACGCCGATCGCCGCGTATCCGGGCAGCAGCCCGATCGCCACCGTTGACAGGCCCATCACCAGCAGCGACACGACGAGCATGGACTTGCGGCCGATCCGGTCGCCCCAGTGCCCGAACACCGCCGAGCCGAGCGGGCGCGAGATGAAGGCGACGGCGAACGTCGAGAACGACGCCAGGGTGCCCGCCACCGGGTCGAGGTCGGGGAAGAAGGCGGCGTTCAGCACGAGGGCCGCGGCGGTGCCGTAGATGTAGAAGTCGTAGAACTCGATCGCGGTGCCGATGAGGCTGGCTGCCGCGACCCTTGACCTGCTGGGGGCCACGGTCTGGGGGGATGTCGTCATACGGGTCTCACTATGCGGACGGGCGTCTTGTGAAGCGATACGCGAACGCTATCACCTGGCGCTATGTCACATCAGATAGGTTCGTAGCCGGACCTCCCCGGGAAAGGAGCAGGCTTGGCCATCGACCTGGTCATCTTCGACTGCGACGGCGTGCTCGTGGACAGCGAGCCCATCGCCACGCGCGTGGGCACCGCCGCGCTGCGGCGTCTGGGCTGGACGATCGACGAGGCGGAGTACGCCGAGCGTTTCGTGGGCTGCACCAACGAATACTGGGCCGAGCAGGTCGGCGAGACGCCACCGGGCTGGCGCGAGCAGCTCAACGCCGAGCACAAGGCCGCGATGATGGCGGAGCTGCGGGCCATCGAGGGCATCGAGGCGGCGATCGACCAGCTCACGGTGCCGGCCTGCGTGGCCTCCAACGGCCGGCACACCACGATCCGCCGCAGCCTGGAGCTCACGGGGCTGGCCAAATGGTTCGACGGACGGGTGTTCAGCGCCGAGGACGTGGCCAGGGGCAAGCCGGCGCCCGACCTGTTCCTGCACGCGGCGGACACGATGGGGGTGCCGCCGGAGCGGTGCGTGGTGGTGGAGGACAGCCCGTTCGGGGTGACGGCGGCGATGAGCGCGGGCATGCGCTGCCTGGCCTACGCCGGCGGCTTCACCCCCGCCGGCCGCCTCGCGGGCCTGGGCGCCACGCTCTTCCACGACCCGGCGACCCTGCCGCGGCTGATCACGTCGCTCGGCTGAGCAGACGTCACAGGCGCGCCGCCGTCAGGCGCGGAGCTTGACCACGTACCGGTAGCGGTCACCGCGGGCGGCCGACCGGGTGTATTCGACGGGCCTGCCCGCGCGGTCATAGGTCCACCGCCTGATGACGATGATCGGGCTGCCGACCGGGACGTCGAGGACACGGGCCTCGCGCTCGTCGGCGGCCTCGGCGTGGATGCTCTCCGTGGCCTCGGCGACCCTGATGTCGAGGTCTTCCGCGAGTGAGGCGTACAGGGACTGGCGGCGGGTCAGGGCCTCCGGGTCGATCCGCGAGCCGATGCGGTCGGGAAGCCACGAGTCGAGCAGGGCGAAGGGCGAGCCCGAGCCCGTCCGCACCCTGCGGACCAGCCAGGCGACCTCGGAGGGGAGGAACCCGAGGATCTCCAGGGGAGGGCTGGGGTCGAGGCGCACCTCGACCTCGGTGATGCCCGGCTGCAGGCCCAGGTCGCGCAGGAGCACGGTGAAGCTGCGCAGGTTGCCGAGGGAGTGGCTGATGCCGAGGTCGGCGTTGACGTAGCTGCCGGATCCGCGGCGCCGGGTGATCAGGTTGGCCGCGGCGAGGTGGTTCAGCGCCACCCGCACGGTGTTGCGGCTGACGCCGTACTCGTCGGTGAGCGCCTCCTCCGACGGCAGGCGCTGCCCCGGTTTGTAGCGGCCTTCGAGGATGTGCGTGCGCAGCGAATCAGCCACGATCTCGTGCGCATGGCGCTTGGTCATGCGGGCCCATCTCCCCTCGCTCGCGAACCCGGCGCAGACCGAAGTACCAGTCAACCAGCTCCATGCACAACATATACCAACAACATCCAGATTTGTACCTACAACTCTTGACACTCGTTGGTACTAATTCTTACGGTGGCCGCGTCGGGCGAATAAGGGGGCGCGCCTACAGACCTGTCCGTTCGTCTCCTCGGGATGCGATATGCGAAACATCAGTGCCGGGCTCGTGGCCATCTGCACGGCCGTCGCCCTGGCGGCCTGTTCGACCGTGGGAGGGCCGGCCGGCCAGAGCGCCGCTCCCAGCACCGGTGACGGCGAGGGGCCCAAGGTGGCCTTCGTCTCCCAGGTGGAGGGCGTACCCTACTTCTCCGCCTTCAAGGAGGGCGCGGAGAAGACGGCGAAGTCGCTCGGCATGTCGTACACCCAGGCGGGGCCCTCCACCGCGGACGCCACCGAGCAGCTGCGCATCTTCAACAGCCTCGTCCAGCAGGGCTACGACGCGATCGCGGTGTCCCCGCTCGACCCCCGGTCGATGAACCCGGCGATCGCGGCCGCGCGGAAGAAGGGCATCGTCGTGGTCACCTCCGACGCCGACGCGCCCGACAGCGAACGCCAGGTGTTCGTGCAGCAGGCCTCCGACGCCGCGCTCGGCGCGACCGTGATGGACGAGATCGCCAAGGCCATGGGCGGCACGGGCAAGTACGGCATCGTGTCGGGGGCGGCCGACACGCAGACGTTCAACAGCTGGGTGGCCGAGGCGCGCAAGCGGCAGGAGTCCACCTACTCCGCCATGGAACTGGTGGGCGGCGTGCGCTACACCACCGACACCGCGCAGGCGCTCAAAGAGGCGCAGGACCTGATGACCGCCTACCCCGATCTCAAGGCGATCATCGCGGTGCCGTCGACCGCGGTCCCCGGAGTGGCGCAGGCCGTCCAGAACGCCGGCAAGACGGGAAAGGTGGCGGTCTCCGGTTTCGGTTCGCCGCGGACGGCGCGCCCGTACGTCGAGTCCGGGGTGATGAGCTCCACCGTGCTCTGGGACGTGCCGAACCTGGGCGTGCTGACCGTCTGGGCGATGAAGCAGCTCATGGACGGCAAGGAGTTCGCCCCGAAGAACACCGTGCCGGGGCTGAAGGACCCCGTCGAGTATTCCGCGGCGACCACGACGCTCGTCATGGGCCCGCCGATGGTCTTCACCAAGGCGAACATCGCCCAGTATGACTACTAGGAGCGACGTGCGGCCCATCCTCTCGGTGTCCGGCCTGTCCAAGAGCTTCGGAGCCACCACCGCACTCGACGACGTCGGCTTCACGCTGGGGGCGGGCGAGCGGCTCGCGGTGCTCGGTGAGAACGGCGCCGGCAAGTCCACCCTCATCAAGATCATCGCTGGCGTGTATCCGCCCGACGGCGGCGCGATGGTGCTCGACGGCGCACCGCACCGGCCGGCCTCCCCGGGGGGCGCGCTGGCCGGCGGCGTCAGCGTCGTCTACCAGGAGCCGTCGTTCTTCCCCCGGCTGTCGGTGCTGGAGAACCTCTACGTCGGCCGCGAGCCCCGCGACCGCGCGGGCCAGGTCGACTGGCGCCGGATGCGCGGGAGGGGCGAGGAGCTGTTCCGGCGGCTCGACGTCCCCGTGGAACTGCTGACCCGGCGCATGGACGCGCTCAGCCTGGCCGAACAGCAGCTGGCGCTGATCGCCCGGGCGGTCGACGTCGAAGCCAAGGTGCTGATCCTGGACGAGCCCACCTCGATCCTGACCGACGCCGAGGTCCGCAGGTTGTTCCTCATCGTGCAGCGGCTCTCCGAGGCCGGGGTGGGCGTGTTGTACATCACCCACCGCTTCGAGGAGCTCGAGCACGTCGCGGACCGGTTCATCGTCCTGAAGGACGGCAGGCTCGCCGGCGACCTGCCCGCCTCGGAGGCCGACCACGACAGGATCCTGGAGATGATGTCCGGCCGACCGGTCAACTCCGCCATCAGCCGCTCACCCGCCCGGCCCGGGCCGGTCATGCTGGAGACCTCGGGGCTCACCGTGCCGGGAGCCGTGTCGGACGTCGACCTGACCGTGCGCGGCGGCGAGGTGGTCGGCCTGTATGGACTCGTCGGAGCCGGGCGTACCGAGCTGGCGCTGACCGTCTTCGGCGTGCTGCGCCCCAGCGCGGGAACCATGCGGGTGGACGGCGAGCCGCACACGCCGCGCGGCCCGCGCGACGCCATGGCCCGCGGCATCGCCTACCTGCCGGAGGACCGCAAGACGCTCGGCATCTTCCCCGGCATGGACACCCTCAGCAACATCACGGCCGTCAAGCTGCCGGACCTGCTGGGCCGGCTCGGCGTCATCCGCCGCGCCGAGGAGCGCGAGCTCGCGACCTCGTGGATCGACCGGCTGCGCATCAAGGCCCCGTCACCCGCCTTCCCCGTCACCGGCCTGTCCGGCGGCCACCAGCAGAAGACGCTGTTCGCCCGGCAGCTCGCCACAGAACCCAAGATCCTCATCCTGGACGAGCCGACCCGGGGCATCGACGTGGCCACCAAGACCGACATCCAGCAGCGCCTCGTCGAGGTGGCCCGCGACGGCACCGCGGTGCTGGTCGTCTCCAGCGACCTGCCGGAGCTCCTCGCCGTCTCCGACCGCGTCTACGTCATGCGGGAGGGCCGCATGGCCGCCGAGCTGAGCGGCGACGACCTGACCGAGGACGCGGTGCTGCGCGCCACGATGGGGGTGAACCGGTGACCACGACCACCGTCCCCTCCGCGTTCGCGCCCTCCGCGCGGATGCTGGTCCTCCTGCGCAACGCGCTGCTGCCGATCCTCCTGATCGCGGAAGTGATCTTCTTCACCGTGGCCGCCCCCGGCTTCCTGTCCGCGGCCAACCTCGCCAACGTGGTGATCAACTCGGCCGACCTGGCGCTGCTGGCCGCCGGCGTGACGCTGGTCGTCCTGCTGGCCGGAATCGACGTGTCCGTCGGGCCGATGCTCGGCGTGGTCGCGTGGGTCGGCGCCACGCTCGTCGTCGCCGGCATGCCGCCCCCGCTCGTCGTCGTGATCTCCGTGCTGCTCGGCGGCGCGCTCGGCGCGATCAACGGCGGCCTGGTCGTCGGCGGGCGGATCTCCCCCATCATCACCACGCTGGGCACCGCCGCCGTCTTCAAGACCGTGCTGTTCGTCCTCTGGAACAGCACCGACGTCTTCGCCGGCCCCGTCGTGCCCGCGCTCGGCCCGGCCCGCGCCGGCGGAATCCCCCTGGTGGGCCTGGTCGTGCTGGCCGTGTTCGGCGTGCTGGCGTACGTGCTGCGGCACCGGGTGTTCGGCCGGCGACTGTTCGCCATCGGCAACGACGCGGAGGGCGCGCGGCTGCTCGGCGTACCCGTCGGCCGGACGGCGTTCGCGGCGTACGTGCTCGTGGGCGTCCTCGTCGGCGTCGCGGCGCTCATCTACGTGGGCAGGGTGGGCGTCGTCCAGGCCACGGCCGGCAACGAGCTCACCCTCCCCGCGATCGCCGCCGTGGTCGTCGGCGGCACCAGCATCCTCGGCGGTGAGGGCGGCGTGCTGCGCACCCTCGGCGGCCTGGCCTTCATCGCGCTGCTGCAGAACGGCGTCGTCCTGATGGGCGTGCCGCCCTTGTGGAACGGCGTGCTGGTCGGGGCGGCCGTCGCCCTCGCGGTGGCCTTCGACGTGCTGACCCGGCGCACCCTCGACAAGCGGATCGGAGCGAAGAAATGACAACGGGAGCCCTGCCCCGGCGGTCCATGCGGGACCGCGTGAGCGATCGCAGGGTGTTCCTCGCCGTGCTCATCGTCGCCCTCGGCGCGCTGATGAGCCTGCTGTCGCCGTACTTCCTCGAGGTGGGCAACCTGCTGGCGATGACGCAGTACGGCGCGGTCATCGGCCTGCTGGCCCTCGGCGTGTCGCTGGTCATCCTCGGCGGCCGGGGCGGCATCGACCTGTCCGTCGGGTCCGCGCTGAGCCTGTCGGGCATCGTCATGGGCCTGCTCGCCCAGAACCTCGGGCTCAGCCCGTGGCTGGCCGCGCTGGTGACCGTCGCCTTCGGCGCGCTGCTCGGCTCCGTCAACGGCTTCATGATCGCCCGGCTGGGCCTGCCCCCGCTGATCGTCACGCTGAGCACGCTCTTCCTGTACGGCGCGCTCGCCCAGGTGCTGACCCACGGAGGCCAGCTCGGCGGGTTCAACCGGGAGGGCTTCGCCGCCCTCGGGCAGACCGCGATCCTCGGCGTGCCCGCGCAGGTGCTCCTGGTGCTGGCTCCCGCGTTCGCCGTGGCCATCTGGGCGCAGAACCGCACCGCCTTCGGCCGGCGGCTGCACCAGATCGGCACCAGCGACCGGGCCGCGGCCCTGGCCGGGGTCGACGTGGACAAGCTCAGGTTCCGGCTGTACTGCCTGTCCGGCGCGCTGGCCGCGCTCGGCGCCGTGGTGACCAACGCGTGGCTGCTCACGGCCCGGCCCAGCGCCGGCCTCGGGATGGAGCTGCAGGCGATCACCATCGCGGTGCTGGGCGGCATCCACATCTTCGGCGGCCGCGGGCACCTCAGCGGCGTCCTGCTGGCGCTCGTCGTCGTGGTGGTGCTGTCCTGGGGGCTGCAGCTGGCCCAGGTCGGCAACTCCGTGCAGACCGGCATCCTCGGCCTGGTC
The DNA here is from genome assembly GCF_055586745.1 of Nonomuraea sp. NPDC049378. NCBI lineage: Bacteria > Bacillati > Actinomycetota > Actinomycetes > Streptosporangiales > Streptosporangiaceae > Nonomuraea > Nonomuraea sp. NPDC049378. The sequence continues at coordinate 251,459 of NZ_JBVJHP010000004.1, read as the reverse complement.
CTGGTCGGCGCCGCCCTGCTGAACAACCTCCTCAGCCGGAGGGCTCCCGGATGACCGCCACGAACCCGCGGCCGCTGGACGTGCTGGCGGTCGGAGACGCCAGCGTCGACTACTTCGTCCGGGTGCCCCACATCGCCACCGCCGACGGCAAGGCGATCGGGCGGCTGCTGAGCATCCAGGGCGGGGGCATGAGCGCCAACCTGGCCGCCGCCGCGCGGTTCGCCGGAGCCCGCAGCGGCCTGGTCACCGCCGTAGGCTCCGACGAGCCCGGCCGCCAGGCGCTGGACCGGCTGGCCGCCCACGGCGTGGACGTCTCCGCGAGCGTCACCGTCGCCGGCGGGCACACCTGGTTCTGCGTGGTCCAGCTCGACGACACCGGCGAGAAGTCCCTCGTCGGAGCGGTGACCGAGGTCAAGATCCCGGCCACGGGACAGGTTTCCGACGACCTGCTCCGTACGGCGCGGGTCGTCGCCCCGCTGGCCGACGACCTGGACTGGGCGCTCGACCTCGCCACCCGGGCCCGAGCGAACGGCGCGGCCGTGGCCGTCGACCTCGAACCCGACGCCGTCACCGGGCGCCTGGACAGGACGCTCGACCTCGCCCACGCCAGCGACCTCGTCTTCTGCAACCAGGGCGCGGTCGAGGTGCTGGCCGGCGGCGACCCCGGGCGCTGCGCCGAGCTGCTCATCTCCGCCGGCGCGTCCGTCGTCGTGGTGACCGGCGGGCGCAACGGCGCGGCCTGCCACAGCCGGGACGAAAGCTGGCACGCGCGCGGGCCGGAGGCCGAGGTCGTCGACACGACCGGCGCCGGAGACGCCCTGGCCGGGGCGTTCACCGGGTCCTGGATCCTCGGGCGCTCCCTCGCCGGCAGCCTGCGCGCCGGCGTCGCCACCGCCTCCCTCTGCGTGGGCCGCCTCGGCTCGCGCGCCTACCTCGACGCCGGCACCGGCCTCGAGACGTCCCTGCGGAACGTCACCCTCGACGCCGCACCCCGTCCACAAGGAATCCGATGACCACACTTCTCGACCGCATCCACGGCAGCCTGGCCGCCGCCTGCATCGCCGACGCCCTCGGCGCGCCCACCGAGGAACGCTCCATCCCGGAGATCCGGGAACTGTTCGGCCGCAGGGTCGAGAGCTTCCACGCGCCGCTGCCCGACGCGCCGTACGCGGTCGGGCGCGGGCCGGCCCAGATCACCGACGACTCCAGCCAGATGTTGCTGCTCGCCGAGGCGTTCGCCGAGCACGACGGGGAGGTCACCCCCGAGGTCATGGCGCGCCTGCTCATCGGCTGGTCAGGCAACCCCTCCTACTATCCCCACTTCGCCGGCCCGACCACGCGCAAGGCCATCGAACGCCTCAAGGCCGGGGACGACCCCTGGGAGGTGGGCAAGGCGGGACGCGTCATGAGCGAGGGCGCCAGCAACGGCGGCGCCATGAGGGTCGCCCCCGCCGGCCTGGTGCACCCCGGTGACGTCGAGGGCGCCGTCCGCGCGGCACACCTGACGTGCGTGCCGAGTCACCACACGAACATCGGCGTCGCCGGAGCCGCGGCCATCGCCGCCGCGACCGCCGCCGCCTGCGTGGACGGCGCCGACCTGTTCCAGGTCGTACGGGCGGCGCGGCGCGGCGCCGAACTCGGCGAGGCCCTCGGCGGCGAGCAGGGCCGGCACGTCCCCGGCCCCTCCGTCGCCCAGCGCATCGACCTCGCCGTCACGCTCGCCGTGCAGTCCCGCGACCTGGACGACGCCATCGAGCGGATCGCCTCCGTCATCGGCACCGGCCTGCCCGCGGCCGAGGCCTGCCCGGCGGCCATCGGCCTGCTGGTGGCGGCCGGCGGCGACCCGTTCCGGACCGCGGTCGCCGCTGCCACCGCGGGCGGCGACTCCGACACGGTCGGCTGCATGGCCGCCGCGGTCGCGGGCGCGCTCAACGGCATCGCCGCGGTGCCCGCCGCGGCGGTCGCCCGGGTGGAGGAGGCCAACGGGCTCGACCTGTCCCGCGTGGCCGCCCGGCTGGCCGCCGTCGCCCGCCCGGTCCCCGTGGGCAGCGGGACATGAGCCCAGCCCGGCGCCGCCCGGCGCCGGGCTGGGGGACGGTCTCAGCCGGCGCGCACCGGGGCCAGGGTGGATCCGGTGCGGGTCTTGGTGACCTTGAGCTGGGCGGGGATCCGGGACCTGAGCTCGGCGACGTGGCTGACGATGCCCACCGCCCGCCCTCCGTCGCGCAGCCCGTCGAGGATGTCGAGGACGCTGTCGAGGGTGTCCTCGTCGAGGGTGCCGAAGCCCTCGTCCACGAAGAGCATGCCGAGCTCCGCGCCACCGGCCTCCGCCGTGACGACGTCGGCCAGGCCCAGCGCCAGGGCGAGCGAGGTGATGAAGCTCTCGCCCCCGGACAGCGTCGCCGGATCGCGGTCGACGCCGGTCCAGCCGTCGGCCACCCGCAGCCCCAGCCCGCCGCCGGAGCGCGCCCGGGACCCCGCCGTCTTCCGCAGGTCGTGGCGTAGCAGGTAGCGCCCGCCCGACATGTGGTCGAGGCGTTCGTTCGCGGCGTCCACGACCTGCCGCAGCCGCTCGCCCAGCACGAACGACGACAGGCTCATGCTCCACCGGTTGTCGCCGGACGTGCCGCCGGCCAGCGCCGCCAGCCGCTCCGCCAGGCGGTGCCGGTCGGCGGCCGGGCGCCAGCGTTCGAGCCGGCCGGCCAGCTCGCCGTACAGCTCCTCCAGCCGTGCCACCCTCGCCACGGCCCCGTCGCGAACGCTCGACAGCCGCGTGTGCGTCTCCTCCAGGGCGTCGCGTTCCGCCTCGATCGCGGCCAGGTCGGGCGCGGGTTGGGCCGCGGCGGCGACCAGCTCGGGGTCGGCCAGGGTGCTCATGACGGCGGCGTGCTCGTCGTCGAGGCGGCGCAGCAGCTCCGCCTTGCGCTCCCGCTCGTCCGGGCTCCTGGCCGCCGCCTCCGCTTCCGCGACGTCCGCGAATCCGGCCTCGGCCGCCGCCTCTTCCGCCGCCTGCCGGGCTCTGTTCAGCTCGTCATGGGCCGCTGCCGCCGCCTGCGTGGCCTCGCGGGCCTCCCGCAGCAGCTCGGCCTCGTCGCCGAGCCTGGCCAGGCGGGCGGTCAGGGTCGGGTCGCCGCCCCGCGCCGCGTCCAGGCGCGCCCCGAGCCTTCCGGCGTCACCGCTCAGCTCCTCGTGTCTCGTGCGGCAGGCCGCCAGCCTCGCGCCGACCCTGCGGCGCTCCTCCTCCTGGTCCTGCCGTTCACGATGGAGCCGCGCCGCCTCCCTGGCCAGCTCGTTCTCCCGCCCGGCCGACTCCCGCAACCTCCGCAGCTCCTTCTCGGCCTCGGCCAGCACGACCGTGCCATCGACCTCCTGCGCGCCGTGGGAACCCCCGTCGCCCGCCATCTCGCTCGAAGCGGTGTCCTGACCGGCAGGGCGTGGCCCCGCGCCACGGTCGCCTCCCTCGGCACCCGGACGCGCGAGACCACCGGCCGCCGCCGGCGCGGCGGGGCCGTTGTGCGCGGCGCCTGGACGCGGAAGGGCGCCGGCTTGCCCTGGCGGTCCGGCGGCGCCGGTCGTGGCGAGGCCGGTCGTGGCGAGGCCGGTCGTGGCGAGGCCGGTCGTGGCGAGGCCGGTCCGGAGGCGGGCGCGTTCGGACCGGAGCTGGGTGAGGTGAGCACGGTGCGCGGCGAGGGTCTCCGCGATCTCCATGGCCCGGTCCCCGACCTGCTCGCGTTCGGTCTCGACGCGGTCGAGCGCGTCCGCCAGGGCAGGCTCGCGGGCCGCCACCGCCTCCAGACGGGCGACCTCCTCCTCCGCCCGCAGCACCTGCTCCCCGGCCTCCGCCACATCAAGGCCTCCCGTGGCCTCGACCGCGTCGGCGTGCCTGGACTCCAGCGAGGCGAGCGCGCGTTCCGCCGCCTCGCGTTCGGCGAGTGCGGCCTCGTGCTCGGTCTCGGCCGCGTGCTCGTCGTCGGCCGAAGGGGCGCTCGGGGCGGGAGCGGCAGGATCGGGATGGTGGTCGGAACCGCACACCGCGCACGGCTGCCCGTCGGCCAGGTCGCGGGCCAGCTCCGCCGCCATGCCGTCGATGCGGGCCTGGCGCAGGTCGAGCCACCGTTCGCGCAGCGACTGGGCCTGGTCGACCAGCACCTGATGGGCGGCGACGGCCGCGTCCAGCTCGGCGGCGAGGCTCTCCCGGCGGTGCGCGGCCTCCAGCGCGAGCCTGGCGGCGTCGAGGCTCGCGGTCGCCGCGGGGATGGCCGCCGCCTGCGCGCGTACGTCGGCCAGGGCCGCGTTCGCGTCGGCGATCCGGCCTGGGAGCTCGGCCTGGGCGGCGAATACCTCGGCCTCGCGCTCCGACAGCTCGACCAGCTCGGCCGCCAGCCTGGCCAGCTCGTCGTCGATCTCGATCAGGTGGGCGGCGGCGGCGCGCACGGCCTGCGCCGCCGGGATCCTGGCGGCGTCCGTACGCGCCTCGGCGAGCACGCGCTCGGCCCGCTCGACGAGGCCGGGCAGGACGGCCAGCCGCTCCGCGACGGACTCGTCGGCCTCGACAAGAGCGGCCAGTTCCCCCTCCACGCGCAGAAGGTCACGCCTGACCACCGACAGCCTGGCCTCTTCCGTGAGCAGCTCCGACAGCCGCGCGATCTCGGCCTGCCGCTCGCGTTCGAGCACCGCCAGCTCGGCGGCCGAAGGGACCGTCGATCCCCCGTGGCACCCCGGGCCCGGGGGAGCGTCCCCACGCCCGTCGGGGGTCGCGACACCCTCGCGCGCCCCGGCCGACGGATCGCTCTCATGCCCTCCGGAAGGTGCGGCGCCGTCGCCCTGGTGCACCGGACGGCTTCCCCGCCCTCCGGAGACCGCGGCGCCGTCCCCTTGGAGTACGGGATCGGGCGTGTGGTTGGCGGGCCGCCCGGAGGAGTGAGCGCCGAGGGCCGGCCGTTCCGTGCCGGGGGCGGGTGGGGTGGTGGTCAGGAGGGGGCGTGCCCGGGCGAGGGCGTCGGCGGCCAGGGTGCGGGCCTTGGTGGCGGCCTCCGCGCGTTGCCTGGCGGCGGTGACGAGCGGGATGACGCGGTCGGCCCTGGCGGCGTCGTCGAGCATGGCCTGCAGGTCGGCTCTCTCGTCGGCGCGCTCGTCGAGGGTGCGGCGGAGGGTGAGCGCCTCGGCGTGGCGGCGCCGGCGGTCGGCCAGGGAGGCGGCCCGTTCGTGCCGGAGGCGGGCCGAGCGCAGCGCCTGGCCGGCTGCGGCCCGCTCCTCGGTGGCGCCGTGCACGACCGCCCGCGCGGCGTCGAGCAGAGCCCCGGCCCAGCGCAACGGGTCGGCCTCCGGCGTGAGCCGCTCCGCGTCCCCGGCTTGGTCGGCGGCGTCGCCGGCGGCCTCCTCGACGCGTTTGATCGCGAAGTCGACCTGCTGCCTCAGCTCCTGGGCCGCGCGCCAGGCCTGTTTGCGGTGCTCGGCCAGCCACGCCTCCGCCTGGGTGAAGATCTTGACGGTGAACAGCCGTTCGAGCAGCTTGGCGCGCTCGTCGCCGCCGGCCCGCAGGAACTTGGCGAACTCCCCCTGCGGCAACATCGCCACCTGGCAGAACTGGTCGGCGTTCATGCCGAGCAGCTCGCCCATCAGGTGCCCCGCCTCGTCGAGCCGGGTGGTCAGCCCTTGCCAGGACGACCCCCGCCGCTCGGAGACGACGACCTTGGCCTTCTCTTCCGTGAACCCGGTGCCGCGCAGCTTGGGCCGCTGCCAGGTGGGTGAGCGCTGGATGCGGAGTAAGCGGCCGCGGATCGTCACCTCGAGCGTGACCTCAGGCCCTGTCGTGCGCGGGGCGTGGTCGCAGCGCAGGCTGCGGGCGCTGTTGCGCTGGCCGGGGACCTGGCCGTAGAGGGCGAAGCAGAGCGCGTCGAGGATCGTGGTCTTGCCCGCCCCGGTGGGCCCGTGGACGAGGAAGAGGCCGGCCTCCGCAAGGGCGTCGAAGTCGACGGTCTCGGTGCCGGGAAAGGACCCGAAGGCCGTGAACGTGAGCCGGTGCGGCCGCATCTATGCCATCGTCTCCTTCACCCTCGATGCCTCGATGGCCTGTCTTAGCAGGGATTCCTCATCAGGCGCCGCAGGCTCGCCGCGCACCTCGCGGACGAAGTCGAGGGCGACCTCTGCCTCGGGCCGCCCGCTCAGGCGCGCGGGCCGGACGGCGGGGAGGGCGCCGTCCGGCTCGAAGGCCAGGGCGAGGGTGTGGGGGAACCGGGCGCGCAGCCGCTCCATCGCGGATTTGGGCCGGACGGCGTCGGTCAGCGTGACGTGGAGCCAGTGGTCCTCGAGACGGGCGTGCAGCGGGGAGGCGAGAATCTCGTCGAGGCGGCCCTTCAGGGTGCCGACGGGACGGGGCACGGGGGCGGCCACGAACTCCGTCTCCCCGCCCAGCGTGACCAGCCAGGAGCCCTTGACGTGGCCGGCCTCCGAGAAGGAGTAGGCCAGCGGCGAGCCTGAATAGCGCACGGTCTCTGACATGCGCTGTCGCCCGTGCAGGTGGCCGAGCGCGACGTAGTCGACCCCGTCGAAGACCGGCAGGGGCACGTGGGCCACCCCGCCCACGCTGATGTCGCGCTCGCTGTCGCTGGCCTGCCCGCCGGTGACGAAGCAGTGCGACAGGACCACCGAGGCGCGGTGGCGGGCGGCGTCGGCCCTGACGCGGGTCATCGCGTGGGTGAGCGCCGCGGTGTGGCTGCGGTCGGGCAACTCCCAGCCGGCCCGGACCAGCTCGGGCTCCAGGTAGGGGATGCCGTAGAAGGCGACGTCGCCGACCAGCACCGGATCCCACGCCTGGTCGGGACGCGTGCGCACGTGCACCCCCGCCGTCTCGAACAGCGCCGAGCCGAACCTGAGCCGCAGCGCCGAGTCGTGGTTGCCGCTGATCAGCACCACCCGCGCCCCTGCGGCGCGCAGCCGGGCGAGCGCGTCGTCGAGCAGCGCGACCGCGTCGACCGGCGGCAGCGCCCGGTCGTAGACGTCTCCGGCGATCGCCACGACGTCGACCCGCTCGGCCCGCACCGTCTCCACCAGGTGGTCGGCGAACGCCGCCTGCGCCGCGAGCAGGCTCTCGCGGTGGAGCGAACGCCCGAGATGCCAGTCGGACGTGTGCAGGATGCGCATGTCGCAGGAAGCTAACAGGTCTCACCGACAAATGCGGGCTCACCCGTCTCAGGAGCCGGGAGTACGCTGGACGATCGGCGGGCAAACCAACGCACATGGGGAGGCCGATGCGCACGGGCCGTGGCACCTTGAGCGTGGCCGCCGGTCTGGTGCTGGTGGCTCTCGCGACGGTCGGATACGTCCTGCCACCCGCATTCGACCCGCCGCCGCTCAAAGCCGATCCAGCTTTCCAGTCGATCCCGGCCCAGCCGGTGGCTGAGCTGGAACCGGTGGCGGCGACCGCCTCCGTCCGCAGGGAGCAGATCTCGGTCGCCGGCGAGGGGCAGCGCCTGGAGGGGACGCTGCGGGTGCCGCTGACGCCTGGGCGGCATCCGGCGATGGTGTTCGTCTCCGGCTCGGGGAACGGGTCGCGGACCGAGTTCACGCCGCAGGCCGAGTTCCTGGCCATGGCGGGCGTGGTGACGATCGCGTTCGACAAGCGCACGATCGGCTACAACTTCCGCGACCGCGACTTCGGGCTGCTCGCCGACGACGCGCTGCGCATGGTGGAGTATCTGCGCACCCTTCCCGAGGTGGATCCTTCGCGCATCGGGCTGTGGGGGGTCAGCGAGGGCGGCTGGGTGGTGCCCGTCGCGGCGGCGAAGAGCAGCGCGGTGAAGTTCCTGGTGATGGTGTCCTCGCCGAACGTCTCCCCGCTGCGCCAGGTCGCGTGGGCGCTGAACGAGCAGTTGCTCAGGCTGCACGCCCCGATCGGCGTACGCGACCTGCTGACCAGGGCGATGGGCGGGGTGGGCTTCGACTTCCTGCGCTACGACGCGATGCCGGCTTTAAGCCAGGTCAAGCAGCCGGTTCTGGCGTTCTACGGCACCACCGACCCCTCGATCCCCTTCGTCGAGTCCACCCAGGCGCTGATCACGGCGATGAAGAAGGCGGGCAACGACGACTACACGATCCGCTTCATGGCGCGCGGCGACCACGCCATGCGGGTCCACGGCGGTGACTTCACCCAGGGCTATCTGGAGACCCTCGCCAACTGGATCATCGGCCTGCCGGGCACCGCGGAGCCGTCGGTGCACATGGCGGGCGCCACCCCGGTCCAGCGGTTCGAGGCCAGCGACGTGCCCGCCGCCCCCTGGTACGCGGGCGGCACGATGCTGGGGCTGACGATCTGCCTGGCCGCCGTCGGCTACGTGGCGGGGCCGGTCGCCGCCATGGTCGTCCGGCTGCGCGGCCGCGCGAGCGTCACCGCCGAGGCCAACGCCCGCCTCTGGCCGCCGCTGCGGCGCAGGCTGAGCAGGATCGCGTGGACGAGCCTCGGCCTGCTGATGTCGGTCGTGGCGTTCATCACCCTGCTGGTGCTGTTCTCGGTGAACCAGGCGGGCGCCTGGCCCGCCGTGCTGGCCGGCTGGCTGGTCGTGCGGGTGCTGGCGGTGTGGATGCTGGTCCAGGAGGTCACGGCGGTGGCGGCGCTCGTGTCGGCGCTGCGCGAGGGCATGCGGCCGAGCCGCTGGCAGCACGTGGCGATCGCGGGCGTGCTGGGCGGCACCGGCCTGCTGATGGTGGCGGCGGCCTACTACGGCCTCTTCTCGTTCCCGTGGTAGACGAAGGCGTTCATCCAGCGGTCGAGCTCGCCGAACACCTGCTTGCGCACCGGCTCGGCCGACAGCACCAGGTCGTGCAGGCCGTCCGCGATGCGTACGCACGTGACGTGCGGCCCGACCGAGGTGGACCAGCGGGCCATGTGCCGGGGGTCGAGCACGATGTCGGCCGCCCGTGCCTCGGGAACGAAGTCGCGTACGCGCAGGCCCGTCGCCGAGGTGAGGACGAGCACCGGCACGTCCACCGACAGGCCGGCGTGCAGCCGCCGCTGGGCCCTGCGGATGGCGGCCAGCCACATGGCGTGCACCGAGAAGCCGCCCAGGGGCTTGAGCTCCAGGTCGTAGTCCCATTCGCCCTGCAGGCTGCGGTGCAGCGTCTGCCCGTAGACGGTGCTGGTTCCCAGCGGGATGACCCGGCGGGTGTAGGACAGCGGCGTCTTGAGCAGGTCGGCGGCCAGGCGCAGCGGCGTGGGCACGTTGAGGTCGAAGAACGGGCTGTTGAGCACGAGCCCCTGCACCAGGCCGCGGCCTCGCACCCGGTCGGCCCACAGGGGCGCGATCAGGCCTCCGGTGGAGTGGGCGTTGATCGTCAGCTCGTCGTGGTCCTGCCTGATGGTGCGGACGGCCTCGTCGATCTCGGGGAAGTAGTCGGTGACGCTCCTGATCAGGCCCCTGGTCTGGTGGGGCAGCAGTGAGCGGCCGTACTTGCGCAGGTCGAGGGCGTAGAAGTCGATGCCGCGGCTCACGTAGTGCTCGGCCAGGTGGTCCTGGAAGAAGTAGTCGGTGAACCCGTGCAGGTAGAGCACGGCCCTGCGGGTGGGGGTGGTGGCTCTCCTGGCGACCAGCGTCGCGACGACCGCGCCCTCGAAGTCGTCGGGCAGGGGCAGCACGGTGATCTCGTACACGCTAGACACCATAGGGATCGTCGGGCCACGACGGCACGCCTGGCGGGAGATCCCGGCTGACCGTCATCGGGAATTCGGCGGGCCGTTTCTCCAGGAAGGCGGTCACCCCTTCGACCGCGTCGGGCGCGCCGCCGAGCTCGGTCATGAGCCGAGAGTCCGCCGCGTGCGCCTCCCACGGGGAGGCCGCCGACAGGCCGGACCACATCAGCCTGCGGACGGCGGCCACGGAGACGGCGGAGGTGTTCGCGGCGATCTCCCGAGCCAGCGCGTACGCCGCGGGCAGCAGCTCGTCCGCCGGGTACACCCGCGAGACCAGCCGCCCTTCGAGCGCCTCGGACGCGGGGAAGATCCGGCCGGTGGCCGCCCACTCCATGGCCTGGGCGATGCCGACGATCCTGGGCAGGAACCAGCTGGACGCGGCCTCGGTGACGATGCCGCGCCGCGCGAACACGAACCCGAACCTGGCCGTGTCCGCGGCGAGACGGACGTCCATGGGCAGCGTCATCGTGACCCCGACGCCCACGGCCGGGCCGTTGATCGCGCCGATGACGGGCTTGAGCGACCTGGCGATCCTGAGCGCGACCGTGCCGCCGCCGTCGCGGGGCGCGCCGTTCACGCGTTCCCGCTCGCCGGGCTCGCCGCGGCGTCCGAACGTGTCGCCGCCGCCGCTCAGGTCGGCTCCCGCGCAGAACGCGCGGCCCTCCCCGGTCACCACCACGGCGCGTACGTCGTCGTCCGCGTCGGCCCTGTCGAACGCCTCGATCAGCTCCGCGCGCATGGTGAGGGTGAAGGCGTTGAGGCGTTCCGGGCGGCGCAGCGTCACGGTGGCGACACGATCGGCCACCTGGTATCCGATCTCGGTGAAGACCATGAGTAGAATCATATTCGGTTGCTGATGTTCATCCTCCGATAAGGACACATTTCGCATTCGCTGCGTAGGCTGCCGCCTCGATCAGACCTGAGACGGGCCACGTCAGCGGCCTGCCTCGGGCAGCGAGCTCCGCGTCTTCGGCGAGCCACACCGCCGGGTCCACCACAAGACGCGGCGATCGCGCCTATGGTGGACATCGCGGGGAAACGGGGAAGGCGTGCGGCAGGCGAAGGAACCGATGAGCGCCGGAGCGGTCCTGGGCTGGCTGGTGCTGGGTGCGCTCGCACCCGGCGCCGCTCATCTGCGCGCCGGATGGCGCAAGACCGGCCTCGTGCTGCTCTCCTGCTACGCCGCGCTGCTGCTGGGCCTGCTCGCCCTGGGCCTGCTGACCGACAACCTGCTCGGCTCGCTGACCGAGAACTCCTGGCTGACGGCGATCCTCGTCGGCGCGTCCGCGCTGGGCGTGGGGTGGTTCGCCCTCATCGTGCACTCGTTCGTCGTGCTGCGGCCGGGGCGGCTGCCGCAGGCGGGGCAGATCGTCACCGGCACGCTCGCGGGGCTGCTCGCCGTCGTCGTCGTGGTGCCGTTCGGCGTGGTCGCGCAGTTCGTCTGGACCTCGCAGCAGACACTCGACGGCATCTTCCAGCAGCCCCCCGCCGACGACGGGGCCCCGGAAGCGGCCGAGCCGGAGCCGGAGAACCCGTGGGCGGGCCGGCGCCGGGTCAACATCCTGCTCCTCGGCGGCGACGCCGACGACAACCGGGTCGGCGTGCGCACCGACAGCATGAACCTGGCCAGCGTCGACGTGGAGACCGGCAACACCGTGCTGTTCAGCCTGCCGCGCAACCTGGAGGACGTACGCTTCCGTCCAGGCACGCCGATGGCCGAGCGTTTCCCCGGCGGCTTCCGCCTGCCCGCCGACCCGGGCGGCGGCCGGAGCGACCTGCTCAACAGCGTCTGGGAGTACGCCGACTCGCACCCGGAGATCTTCGGCGGCAAGGAGCACCAGGGCGCCCAGGTGCTGATGGACACGATCGGCTACACCCTGGGTGTCAAGGTCGACTGGTACGCCCTGGTCAACATGTGGGGGTTCGCCCGGCTCATCGACGCCATCGGCGGGGTCACGATCACCGTCGAGAAGGACGTCGTGTTCGGCAGGTACAACGAGGGCCTGGTCAAGGCCGGCACGCGCAAGCTCAAGGGCGCCGACGCGATGTGGTACGCCCGCTCGCGGACGTACAGCGACGACTACACGCGGATGCGCCGGCAGCGCTGCGTGCTCGGCGCCATCCTCGACCAGGCCGACCCGGCGACGGTGCTGACCAGGTTCAACAAGATCGCGCTGGCCACCAAAGAGCTGATCAGGACCGACATCCCCCGGCCGATGCTCAAGCACCTGGTCCCGCTCGCGCTGAAGGTCAAGAACGCGAAGGTGTCGAGCGTGCAGTTCGTGCCGCCGCTCATCAACACCGGCTACCCCGACTGGGACAAGATCCGCGACGTCGCCGACAAGGCCATCCGCGACTCGAAGGACACCAAGCCCGCCGTCGCCGCCTCGGCCACCCCGTCGCCGGAGCGGCCCGCAAAAACGGGGAAGGCGGACAAGCCGTCGAAGGAGGCCACCGAGCCGCCGGCGAAGAAGACCGGCGACGACCCGGGCGACCCGGCCAAGGGCCTCACGGACGGCTGCGGCTCCTCACTGGCGAACGGCTGACCAGGCGCTCCCCCGGCGGGCGCGGTCAGGACAGCCTGGTGACGATCCGGCCCACCGGCACGCCGCCGCCCAGCACGTCCACCCGCGCGAACGCGGCCGCACCACCGACGTCGCAGCCCATCAGGCGCAGCGCATCTACCGCGATGGCGGTCGTGGCGCGCGGGCTGCCGTCGACGACCTTCACCGCCACCGAGTGCCCCGACTCCAGCGCCACGACCAGCACGCCCTCCGCGCCGCCCTTGGCCAGGGCGCCGGGCAGCGCCCGCATCAGGCCGGTGTTCTGGTGGCCGGTGCCGCCGACGTACTCGGGGTGCTCGCGCATCGCGTCGGCGACCTGGCGCGGCCCGCTGCCCGGCGCGGCGGTCACCAGCCCCCGCACCGCCCGCGCGAGGCCGGTCAGCGTGAGCCCGTACAGCGGCGCCCCGCACCCGTCGATCGCGACGTGCGCGGCCTTCTCCCCCGCCAGTTCCTCGGTGACGGCGCGCACGTGCAGCTGAAGGGGATGCTCCGGAGCCAGGTAGCCGGGCACGTCCCAGCCGGCCGCCACGCAGGCGGCGAGCATGGCGGCGTGCTTGCCCGAGCAGTTCATGCGCTCGCGGGAGACGTCCTGGCCCTGCCTGACCAGCTCGCGCATGGTGGGCTGGTCCTCGGGCCACGACGGAGGGCAGGCCAGCGCCCCGGCGCCGAGGCCGTAGTCGTCGAGCAGCTCGCGGACGAGGCGTACGTGGAAGTCCTCGCCCGTGTGGCTGCCCGCCGCGATGGCGAGCCTCGGCCCCGCCAGGGCGGCGCCCGCCGTCAGGCAGGCCAGCGCCTGGAACGGCTTGGCCGAGGAGCGGGGCAGCACCGGCGCGTCGACCGGGCCGAACGCCACCTCCGTGCGCCCGGAAGGGCCGAGGCCGACGGCGCTGCCGTAGTGCACGCTCTCCACGAACCCCGACCGGATCACTTCGGCGAGCAAAGCGAGTTCAGGCACGTGCGGGTCTCCTTCTGAGCGGGGTGGGCCGGCGGGCCTCCAGCGTGCGGGCCAGCTTGGACAGCGAGGCGTTGACCACCAGGTAGATGAGCGCGACCACGAGGTACGTCTGGATGACCAGGTGGTTGTAGGCGGCCAGGACCTTGCCGCTGTAGAGCAGTTCGCCGTAGCTGACGATGAAGCCCAGCGAGGTGTCCTTGAGCAGGCCGACGGACTGGCTGACGATGGACGGCAGCACCCGCCGGGCGGCCTGGGGCAGCACGATCAGCCGCATCGTCTGGAAGCGGGTGAGCCCGACGGCCAGGCCCGCCTCGGTCTGGCCGCGCTCGATCGCGTTGATGCCGGCGCGGAAGATCTCGGCGAAGGCGGCCGCGTTCGAGACGGTCAGCGGCACGACCAGCTTCCAGAACAGCGGCAGGTCCATGCCGTAGCGCGGCAGGGCGAACAGCACGACGTACACCAGCAGCAGGGCCGGGATCGTCCTGACCACCTCGACGTATCCGGCGGCCGGGAGCCGCACCCACCGGCGCGGCGAGAGCCGGCCCAGCGCCAGCAGCAGGCCGAGCGCCATGGACAGCGCCGCCGAGACGACGGCCGCGAGGAAGGTGGACCACAGGCCGTCCAGCAGGTAACGCCACATGGGCCAGGTCGCGTACGGCTGCCAGCGCGCGGCGTCGAGCTGCCCGTTCGCGGCGAACTGCCGCACGGCCAGGGCGACGAGCGCGACGGCGGCGAGCGTGCCGAGCACGGTCGCGATCCGGATGCGCCTTCTGGCCCTGGGCCCCGGCTCGTCGAAGAGCGCGGTGCTCGTCATAGGAGTGCCCGCCTCGGGAGTGGGGGGAAGGTCATCGGAGGATCACCAGCCTCCGTTCGAGGCGCCCGGTGACGAACCCGGCCACGGCGGCGATCAGGGCGTAGGCCACGCCCGCGCCCACGAAGATGGGGATCGGCTGCGCCTCGACGAGATTGACCCGGTTGGCCGCCGCCGTCAGGTCGACGACGCCGACGGCCGCGGCGAGCGCGGTGTTCATGGTCGTCATGATGAAGACGTTGCCGAGCGGCTGGACGACCGTGCGCAGCGCCTGCGGCAGGATGACGTGCCGCAGCGACTGGCCGAACGTCAGGCCGATCGCCCTGGCCGCCTCGCCCTGGCCCTTCGACACCGAGTTCACCCCCGAGCGCAGGGCCTCGGCGACGTAGGCGCCCTCGTACACCGCGATGACCACGATGGCCGTCTCCAGCAGGCCGGCCTGGATGCCGATCTCCGGCAGGCCGAAGAACGCGAGGACGAGCAGCACGAGCAGCGGCAGGTTCTGGAACGCCTCGACGTAGGCCGTGCCGAGGGCGCGCAGCACCCCGACCGGGCTGACGCGCAGGGCGCAGACCAGCACGCCCAGCACCGCCGCGCCCGCGAAGGACCCGGCGGTGAGCTGGAACGTCACGACCAGTCCCTGCCACAGCTCGGGCAGATGATCCAGCAGGACGGACATCAGGACCCCGGCACGGAGCCGATCCGCGGCGGCTGCGGAGCCTCGCCGGTCACGACGGTGCCGATGGACTTCTTCCAGATCTGCTGCCAGACCCCGGTGTCCTGCGTCTTCTTCAGCCAGTCGTTGAGGAACTTCTTGAACGTGTCGTCACCGTGCTTGAGCCCGATGCCGTAGGGGTCCTCGGTGAACGGCTTCGTGACGATCTCGATCGCCGGGTCGGCCTTGGCGTCGGCGATGAGGATCGTCTCGTCCTGCACGTACGCGACGCCGCGGTCCTGCTTGAGCGCCTGGACGCACTCGGGGTCGCTGCCGAACGTGATGATCTCCGCCTGCGGCGCCAGCTTCTTGATCGCGGGAATGGCCGGGGTGTTCGCGCCCGCCAGGACCTTCTTGCCGTTCAGGTCCTCCGGCTTGGCGATGCCCGTCGTGCCCTTCTTCACCGCGATCGTCAGACCGGAGGTGTAGTACGGGCCCGCGAACGAGACCTGCTTCGCGCGTTCCTCGGTGATCGTGTACGTCTGGAAGACGACGTCCACGGTGCCGTTGGCGAGCAGCGCCTCACGGGTCTCCGACGCCGAGTTGACGATCTTCACCTTGGGCTCGCCGAGGATGTAGGTGGCCAGCGCCTTGCCCATCTCCGCGTCGAACCCCTCGACCTCGCCGGTGACGGGGTTCTGCTGGGAGAGCAGGGGCGCGTCCAGCGAGCCGCCCACGAGGAGCTCGCCGCGCTTCTTGATCTTCTCCATGGTCGAGCCGGGCAGGATCTCGGCCGCCGTCGCGACGGGCGCCTTGGCCAGCGCGTCGGGGCCGCTGCTCGGGGACTCGCCCGGCACGGCTGGGCTGCTCGACTCACCGCAGGCCGCCAGGGTTAACACCGCGAGGACGGCGGCGGCGACAAACCTCTTCATGAACAGCTCGCTTCCTTCGATATCGAAGATAAGCCGGACCGTAGTGGGATATTTCGTACCAAGTCAATACGTTGTCGTCTGAAGTCAACGCATGGTAGGTATTTTCACATGAACCAGCGGCTGCCCGTGCAGGGGGCACAGGGTGACCTGCTGCGACTCGTCGCCACCGGCAAAGCCGAGTCACGCGCGGACCTGGCGCGTTTATCCGGCCTGGCCGCGTCCAGCGTGTCGCTGCGCGTCGAAGAGCTCCTCGACGCCGGCCTGCTGGCCGAGGAGGGCTCCGGCACGTCGCGCGGCGGGCGGCGGCCCCGGCTGCTGCGCCTGTCGGACACCGCCGGCGTGCTCGCGGTCGCCGATCTGGGCGCCCACCACGTGCGCCTCGGCCTGCTCGACCTCAGCGGCGCCCCGATCGTGATCGAGGAACGGCCCTGCGAGATCGCCGACGGTCCCCGGGCCACGCTCGACCGCATCGCCGACGCGTTCGACGCGCTGCTGGCCGAGCACGTGCCCGCGGCGGTGCCGCTGCGCGGGATCGGCACCGGCATCCCCGGCCCCGTGGACCCGCTCACCCTGCGGGTCGTGACGCCCTCGCGCATGCCCGGCTGGAACGACTTCCCCGTGGCCGAGCACCTGGCCACCCGCTACGACCTGCCGATCCTGGTCGAGAACGACGCCAACCTGATGGCCGCGGGCGAGACACGATGCTGGCCGGACCGCCGTAACCTCATGGTCGTCAAGGCAGGCACGGGCATCGGCTGCGGCGTCGTCGTGAACGGCCGCCTGCACAGGGGCCGGGGCGCGGCCGGCGACATCAGCCACGTCCGCGTCCGCTCGGACTCGTCCGTCATCTGCGCCTGCGGCCATCCCGACTGCCTGGAGGCCTACGCCAGCGGCGCCGCCCTGATGGCCGCCCTGTCGGAGGCCGGGATCCCGGTGACCCGCACCGGCGACATCGTGGGCCTGGTCAACGACGCGATCCCCGAGGCGACCAGCCTGGTGCGCAACGCCGGCCGGCGGATCGGCGAGGTCCTCACCGTGCTGGTGAACTTCTTCAACCCGGACGTGGTGGCGGTGGGCGGCAGCCTGTCGGCGGCCGAGCCGCTGATCACCTCGATCCGGGCCGCCGTCTGGGAACGCTGTCTCCCCCTGGCCACCAGGGACCTGGAGGTGGTGCCGGCGCGGGCCGGCCGCGACGCCGCGCTCCTGGGCGCCGGCGCCCTGCTCCTGGAGGCCGCGCTGACCTGACGTGCCACCTGGGCTTCAGCCCGCGACGGCGTAGGTCACGGCGCGGTCCTGGCCGAGCCGCGCCCCCTGGCGGAAGGCCGTCGCGAACGCCCTCCCGCCCAGCGCCCTGCGCGCCCGCTCCCTGCACTGCTCGTGCCATGCCGCGTGATACCACAGCCGTTCTGGCGAGGCTCCCATCGCCTGCCACAGCGCGTGGGCCGCGCCCATCAGCCCGGCGGCCCGCCCGTGCTCCTCGCGGGCGCCCGCGATCCACGCCAGCACCTCCAGGCACTGGGTGAGACACCATCGGTCGTTGACCTCCCCGGCGAACAGGGCCGCCGACGTCACCAGCGTCTCGGCCCGGCGGCAGTCGCCCAGGTTCCAGCGGGCGACGCCGAGCGCCAGCTGGGCGTACGCGCGGGAGACCCGCGCATGGTGCTTCTCGCAGAGCGTGAGCAGTTCCTCGCCGAACTCGGCGGCGCGCTCGGGGTGGCCGACGGAGCCGTACGCGGAGGCGTAGTAGAGGTTGAGCATGACGCCGTCGAGGTTCTCGCCCGCGCGGTGCAGGGCCAGCGACTCCTGCAGCAGCGAGAGCCCGCGCTCGTGGTCTCCGCTGGAGAACGCCGCGACTCCGGCGGTCCTGATGGCGTACGGCAGGACGGCCTCGTTGCCGGGGCGGCGGGCCAGGTCGAGGCACTCCCCCAGCCTGGGCAGCGCCATCACGAGGTCGCCCTGGCGCAGGGCGAGCATGCTGTCCACCCAGAGCGCCGTCGCGCGGATCCTGCCGGGCTCCCGCACCAGGTGCAGGCCGCGTTCGAGCCAGTATCTCCCCTCGATGAGCGATCCGGCCAGCAGCCAGTAGCACCACAACGCCGAGGCGGTGTCCAGCCCCACGCGCGTCAGCTCCGGCGTGCTCAGGCACGCTTCGAGGGCGACCCGCACGTTGGGCAGCTCGACCTGCAGCCGCCGGTAGCGTTCGAGCTGGTCGGGCACCATCCGGTCGATCTGGCTGTCCTCGACCAGCCGCCGGTGGTGATCGACGTAGCGCTCGCGCAGCCGGTCCTTCTCGGACGGCGTCAGCCGCTCGCAGCCGTACGCGCGCAGGCTCTCCAGCATGCGGTATCTGAGCCCGCTCTCCCTGCGCTCGCAGCACAGCACCGACTTGTCCACCAGCCCGGCCAGCAGGTCGAGCACGTCGGCGGCGTCGATCCCGTCGCCGGAGCACACCGACTCGGCGGTGTCCAGATCGGCCCCGGCGGGGAACATCGACAGCCGGGCCCACAACCGCTGCTCGGCCGCCGAGCACAGCCCGAAGCTCCATTCCGTGGTCGCGCGCACCGAGTGGTGGCGCGGCAGCGTGGCGCGGGTGTCGGCCTCCAGCACGTCGATCGGCTTGTCCAGTTCGCGTATCAGCTGGTCGAGCGGCATCGTGCGGAGCCTGGCCACGGCCAGCTCGATCGCCAGCGGCACCCCCTCCAGGCGCTGGGCCAGCCGGGCCACGCGACACGCGTTGTCCGCGGCGAGGGAGAAGCCGGGAAGGACGTCCGCCATGCGGTCCTCGAGCAGGCGGACGGAGTCGTGGCGGGCGATCTCCCCGAGGGGCCGGCCCGGGTCGGGCACGGCCAGCGGCCGCACGGTCAGCACCTGCTCGCCGTAGACGCCCAGCGTCTGCCTGCTGGTCACGAGGATGCGCAGCCGGGGGGCGACCCGCAGCAGCCGGTCCACGAAGCGGGCGCAGATCGCGCTCAGATGCTCGCAGTTGTCCAGGACGAGCAACATCCGCTTGCCGGACATGCGGTCCACCAGCACGTTCATCGGGTCGGGGCCCGTGTCGCGCAGCCCCAGCGCCGAGGCGACGGCCGGCTCCAGCAGCTCGCCGGTCTCCAGCGTGCCCAGCTCGACCACCCCGACGCCGTCGCGGTACGCCCCCTTGACGTGCTCGACGATCTGGAGGGCCAGGCGGGTCTTGCCGACGCCGCCCGCCCCCGTCAACGTGAGCAGCCGTCCGTGGATCAGCGCCTTCCTGGCCATGGCCAGCTCGCGTCTCCGGCCGACGAAGGAGGCTCCGCCGGTCAGCAGGCCGCCGTTGGACTTCATGAGGAACTCCCGGGGTCGCGGTGGTCCTGCTCGCCGACCCAGACGGCGATCTGGGCCCGTGAGGTGAACCCGAGCTTGTTCAGGATGTGCTCGACATGTCCTTCCGCGGTCCGCCGGGCGATCACCAGCGAAGCGGCGATCGCCTTGTTGCTCATCCCCTGGGCGACGAGCCGGGCGATCTCCGTCTCTCTGCGGGTGAGCGGCGACGAATCGGCCGCCTGCCTGCCCGGCCGCGGGTCCTCGTCCATGGCGTACGCGACCCCGGCGGTGGAGCCGAACTCGGTGCCCTTGCGGAAGGCGGTGTCGAAGCGCCGTGCGCCGAGGCGTTCCCGCGTGGACGCCTCGCAGGCGTCGTGGTAGTCGGACAGGTTGCCGAACAGCGGTCCGCCGAACGAGCGCCAGTTCTCCCGCGCGGCCCCGAGCAGGACGGCGGCGCGCTCGGGTTCGTCCTCGGCCGCCATCCACGCCAGGGCCTCGATGCACAGGGCGATGCCCAGGCGGTCGTCGAAGGGCTGCTTGAGCCGGATGGCCAGGCGCTCCATCCCGACCGCCTCCGCGGTGTCCCCCTGCCGCCACTTCTCGATCCCGAACACCCACAGCGTGTACGACCTGAACCAGTGCTCCTGGCGGGCCTCGCACATCTCCAGGCACTCCTTGAAGTGCGTGACGGCCTGTTCGGAATGGTCGAGGAGCGAGTGCGCGGTGGCGAGGTAGATCAGCGCGTTCACCACGCCCGTCTGGTCGTCCTCGTCGCGGCTGCGCTCCACCGCCTCGCCGAGCATCCTCAGGGCGCCGTCGAGGTCACGCTGGAGCAGGGCCGAGAAGCCGGCGACATAGGCGGACCTGGCCAGGATCGACTCCTCGCCGAGCCGCGCGACCAGGCTGTGGCATTCGTCCAGCATGGCCGCCGCCACCGCGAAGTCGCTCTGCAGGACGGCCAGCCTGGCGTCGACGACGAGGGCACGGGCACGGGCCGCGCTCGGCTCGTGGTCCGCGGCGAGCAGGCGGTCGAGCCAGCTGCGCCCTTCGCGGAACGAGCCCGACGCGATCCAGTAGAAGCGCAGCGCCATGGCGATGTCCAGGCCGGGTTCCGTCTCGCCCGGCGTCGTGAGGCAGAAGTCCAGGGCCGCGCGGATGTTGCCGTGCTCGGCGCGCAGGCGGGCGAACCAGGTCAGCTGGTCGGGGCCGTACCAGCCCCGCTGCGCCCGGTCGACCAGTTCCCGGCACCAGTCGCGGTGCCGCAGCTTCAGTTCCTGCTCGCCGCCCGATTCCCGCAGCCGGTCGCGGCCGTACTGGCGGATGGTCTCCAGCAGCCGGTACCGCACCGACGAGCCGTGGTCCTCGCGGGCCAGCACCGACTTGCCGACGAGGCCGCTCACCAGGTCGACCATCTCGTCCGGCTCGATGCCGTCGCCGGAGCACACCTGCTCGGCCGCCTCCAGGTCGACGCCTCCCGAGAAGACGGAGAGCCGGGCCCAGAGCAGTTGTTCCTGTTCGGTGCAGAGCCCGTAGCTCCAGTCGATCAGCGCCCGCAGCGTGCGCTGGCGGGGCATGG
The DNA here is from genome assembly GCF_055586745.1 of Nonomuraea sp. NPDC049378. Taxonomy (NCBI): domain Bacteria; kingdom Bacillati; phylum Actinomycetota; class Actinomycetes; order Streptosporangiales; family Streptosporangiaceae; genus Nonomuraea; species Nonomuraea sp. NPDC049378. Next base: position 230,981 of record NZ_JBVJHP010000004.1, on the reverse strand, counting down.
CGGTCCGCGCGCCCTTGGTGAGCAGCCGGAAGCGGTCGTCCAGCCGGGCCAGCAACTGGTCGACGGAGATCGCCCTCAGCGACACGGCGGCCAGCTCGATCGCGAGCGGGATGCCGTCCAGCCGCCGGCAGATCCGCGCCACGCTGTCGCCGTTGGCGTCGGTGAGCTCGAAGCCGGGGAGCACGGCGTGGGCGCGGTCGACGAACAGCCGCACCGCGTCCGACTGCCGCAGCGACGCGGTGGACGGGCGATCGCTGTCCAGGCCCGGGACCACCAGCGGCGGCACCGGCATCGTCACCTCGCCCATGACACCGAGCGCCTGCCTGCTCGTCGCGAGGATGCTCAGGCGGGGCGCCGCGCGGATCAGCGTGGCCGCCAGGACCGCGCAGTCGTCCAGCAGGTGCTCGCAGTTGTCGAGGACCACGAGCAGGTGTCTGTCCCGCAGGTGGCCGGTGAGCACGTCGATCGGGGAGCGTACGGACCGGTCCTGGATGCCCAGGGCCTCGCTGACCGTCTGGGCGAGCAGCTCGGGGCTCTCCAGCGCGGCCAGCTCGACCAGCCACACACCGTCGGGGAAGGCGCGCCGCACGTCGCACGCCACCCGCAGGGCCAGCCGGGACTTGCCGACTCCTCCCACGCCGACGAGCGTCACCAGCCTGGACTCGGACAGGAGCCGTTTCACCTCGGCCGCCTCATGCCGGCGGCCCACGAAGCTGTTCAGCTCCGCCGGCAGCCGGCAGTCGTTCGCGATGTTCGACTCAGCCATGGCCTTGATCACTCCAGCGGCCCAGCACGCGCTGAGCCGTCAGTGTCGGACCTCCCCTAACCCAGGTTAAGCCCTGGCCGTTACACGTGAGCGCGCCGGGCGGACGGGAAACCCCTGCTCAGGGTCGCCGAACGGCGTGCCCGCCGGGGTTCGCGCCGCGTCGCGGTCACGCGTGGAAGGAGTCCTTCGCCAGTTTGCGCAGGCGTGTCTCGTCGATGTCGTGGCCGAGACCCGACTGGGTGTACGGCACGGCGATCACGCCGGCGTTCGCGCCCACGATCGGGGTGACGATCTGGTTCTGCCGCGGCGGCTGCGTCACGTCGCACGGCAGCGTGCACCCGGGCAGGCTCGCCACCGCCACCGTCGCCGCCCTGGCCAGCCCCGCGCCCTGACCGCCCGCGCACTGGATGTCCCAGCCCGCCGCGGCGGCCCGGTCGTGCGCCCGCCTGGCCTCCGACAACGACGGGAACGCGGCGGGCCGCAGCAGCAGGACCCGCGCCGCGCGCAGCGTCAGGTAGTCGTCGAGACCCGCGATCGAGCCGACCTCGACGGCGACCGAGGCGGCCACCTGGTCCTGCAGCAGGGCGTGCGACTGGACGTCGCCGGCGTCGAAGGGCCGCTCGATGACCTCAAGGCCGTAGGAGTCGAGCGCGACGAGCTGGTCCAGGTCGGAGTAGGCGTTGCCGCAGTCGACGGCCAGGGTCAGCGCAGGGTACGCCTGCCGCACCGCGCGTACGGGCTCGACGTCCCATCCGGGCCTGACGTCCAGCGTGACGTGCCCGTAGCCGGCGCAGACCTGCTGGTTGACCCGGGACACGAGGCTCTCGACGGACAGGTCGGGGGCGATGCGCACGGTCGCCATGAGCGAGGTGCGGGTGCCGCCGATCGCCTCGGCGAGCGGCACGCCCCGCATCTTGGTCCACAGGTCCCAGCAGGCCATGTCGACCGCGGAGTCGCCGCTCGGCACGGTGTCGGGATGCTCCCAGTCCACGCCGATCAGCAGGGCCGCCAGCGACTCCTCCAGCCTCGACCAGGTCTTCGGCTGGGGTGAGGTCACCTCGCCCCAGCCGCTCATGCCGCCGTGGTCGGTGAGCTTCACGAGCAGGCTCTCCGACCTCTTGCCGAACGGCAGTGCCAGCCGGAAGACCTCAAGCTCCCGCACTCGCGGCATGTATCCCCCTCACCGGCGAGAGCCCCGCCCCTCCGGCCGCCGCCCCAGGGTCGTGCCCGGTCAGCAGCGGGCGGCGGAAGGGGAGATTTCTCGTCGTTCTATGACGCGCTTCCCTCCATAGTGCCTGGTACCGCGGGCTTGGCAAAACGCGGGGCCAGCAGGAAGGCCAGCACCGCCAGCACGATGGTGAAGGTCAGACCGGCGAGATAGTTCCCGGCGGCGGCCGTGAACAGGGCGCCGCTGACCGCGACGGCCACGACGGTGAACACCGACTCGCCGACGCCGACGGCAGCGCTGTTCTGGCCCTCCTCCCCCTCCGCGGACATCTCCAGCACCAGGACGGACACCGTGGGGTGCAGGGCGCCGATGCCGAGGCCGGCGGTGGCCATGGCCACGTAGGCGACCGCGATCGGCACCGAGTCGATCAGCACGAGCGTCATTAGGGAGATGCCCAGGGCGATCATGGCGGCGCCGCCGCGGATGGCGGTCATGTCGCTGATCGCGCCGCGGCCCTTGATCCACGAGCCGGCGGACCAGCCGAGCGCGCCGATGGTGAGCACGATGCCGGCCCCGGTCGGGGTCAGGCCGCGCTCGCTGATCAGCATGAGCGGGACGAGCACCTCGGCCGCGGTCAGCGCGCCGAAGGCCAGGCCGCGCAGCACGGGCGCGGTCGGCAGGCCGCGGGCGGCCTTGAGCGATCCGGGAAGCAGCAGCCGGGGCAGCGCCACGACCAGCAGCACGATCCCGATGAGCAGCAGGGGCAGGCCGGCGAGCTTGAGCGCGCTGCCGTACTGGATGAGGGCGGCGGAGACGGCGGTCAGCATGGCCCAGACGAGCTTGCGTCCCAGGCCGGGCGCGGGCCCGGCGACGCCGTCCCGCACCTGACGTCCCGCGGTGCCGCGCCAGAGCAGCAACGCCGCCGGGATGACGATCAGGGAGACGCCGAGGAAGATCCACCGCCAGTCGATGTTCTCGACCACGAACCCGGCGATCGCCGGGCCGACCATCGAGGGCACCACCCAGGCGGCGGAGAACAGGGCGAACACCTTGGGATGCATCGCGCTCGGATAGACCCTGGCAACCAGCACGTAAAGCGCGACTTGGATCAAACCAGCCCCAAGGCCCTGCACGAACCGGCCCGCGACGAACACCTCCATGGTCGGCGCGAACCCGGCCAGCAGCAGCCCGGCCACGAAACTCGTCACGCCGACGGCGATCGGCGGCAACGGCCCGCGCACGTCGCTCCACCGCCCGCCCAGCACCGTCGCTATCACGCTGGCCGCCAGCGTGGCGCTGAAGGCCAGGTTGTACAGGTGCATGCCGCCGAGGTCGCGGGCCACGACAGGCATCGCCGTGGCCACCGCCATCGCCTCGAAGGCCGTCAACATGATCAGCGCGACCAGGCCCACGCTGAGCGCTCGATAGGGCGGGGACACCACGCTCACCGGAGCGGCGGCCGCGGGCCCGTCAACAGTTGTCGTCATGGTGGCAAGCTATGGCGAACCCACAGGTCAGCACATCGGGCGCGGGCCCTAGGCCCTTGGACCTAAGGCACGGTCACGGCATGCGCCCCTCCATCCCGTCGAGCAGGAGATCGAGCCGGTGGCGCCCAAGGGCCGAGGCGCCTAGCCCCTGACCGCGGCGTGGCGCTCGGCCCACCGGGCGATGTCGCGCCGCTCGATCGCCGCCGCCATCAGGTCGGGGAACGCGTCAGGCGTGCACGCGAACGCGGGCACGCCCATCGCGGCCAGCGCGGCGGCGTTCTCGTGGTCGTAGAACGGCGCGCCCTCGTCCGACAGCGCGAGCAGCACGATCACCTGCACCCCGGCCTGCGTCATCGCCGCCACCCTGCGCAGCAGCTCCTGCCTGACGCCTCCCTCGTACAGGTCGCTGATCAGGATGACGATCGAGTCGGCCGGCCTGGTGATGAGGCCCTGGCAGTAGGCGACGGCCCTGTTGATGTCGGTGCCGCCGCCGAGCTGCGTGCCGAACAGCAGCTCCACCGGGTCGTGCAGCTGGTCGGTGAGATCCACCACCGCCGTGTCGAACACCACCAGCGACGTCCTCAACGACCGCATCGACGCCAGCACCGCCCCGAACACGCTCGAATAGACGACCGAGGCCGCCATCGAACCGCTCTGGTCGATGCACAACACCACCTCGCGCTGCACCGACCGCTGCCTGCGGGCATAACCCACCAGGCGTGACGGGACGACGGTGTTCCGCTCGGGCAGATAGTTCCTGAGGTTCGCCCTGATCGTACGGTTCCAGTCGATGTCGGCCACCCGCTTCGGGCGGTGGGTCCTGGCCGAACGGTCGAGGGCGCCCGTCACCGCGGCCCTGGTCTTCTGCGCGAGCCGGCGTTCGAGCTCCGCCACCACCCGGCGGACCAGCGCCCTGGCCGACTCGCGGGCCTGGTCGGGCATGACCTTGTTGAGCGCGAGCAGGGTGCCGACCAGGTGAACGTCGGGCTCCACCGCCTCGATCATCTCGGGTTCGAGGAGCAGCCGGGTGAGGTCGAGCTTCTCGATCGCGTCCTTCTGCATGACCTGAACGACTGTCGAGGGGAAATAGGTGCGGATGTCGCCCAGCCAGCGGGCCACCCTCGGGGCCGACGCCCCCAGCCCGCCCGCGCGACCGCCCCTCTCGTGAACGGGCTCGTAGACGGCGGCCAGCGCCGCGTCCATCCCCGCGTCGGCGCCCTCCAGCGCGCACCCGGTCCCGTCGGCGTCGCCGCCGCCCAGCACCAGCCGCCACCGGCGCATCCGCTCGTCCGCCGCGCTCATCGCTCCGCCTTCCCACGCCATCGTCCCCAGGGTGCCCGGTCCGCCCGCCCAGGGGCGCTCACCGGCCCGCTGTGCCGGGGATGGGGAGCGCCGAGGATGGAGAGCACGGTCGCGACGGCGGGCGCGGCGCGGCGTTCGTCGACGGCCTGAGCACGCTCTCCCGCCTCACGACCGGCCGAGCGCAGCCGCTCGCCGACCGCCCGCCGCTCCGGCGCGGCGAACGTGCCGAACGTACGGCGCAGCAGCGGCAGCACGTCGGTGAACTGGTCGGGGGACAGCCCGGTGAGCCACCCGTCCACCAGGCCGAGCAGCCGCGGATCGTGCACCAGCAGCAGCCCTCCCCCGGCCAGGAACCCCTCGACCCACGCCGCCGCCCGCGCCGGCGGCTGGCCCCGCGACATGGCCCTGGACATACGGTCGCCGGCGTCGTCGAGACCTCCGCAGTCGAGCAGGATCCGGGTGAGCCGGCCCTCGATCAGCCCGTGCAGATCCTGCCTGTCGCTGATGCCCCGCAGTGTGCCCAGCCACTGCCCCCTCGGCGACACCTCCTCCTCGCCCCCATCGGTCACCGGCGCGGCGGGCGTGGCCGGGGTGGGACCGGCCGGCTCGTTGAGGAGGGCGACGGCCGAGTGAACGCCGTCCACGTGCTTGAGCAGCCCCGCCGCCGCCTCGTCGTCCAGCCCCGTGACCGCCACCGGCAACCCCACGCAGATCCGGTCCAGCATCGACCGTACGATCGCCGCCAGCCCCTCCGCCGGGGTGCCGCGCACGTCGCCGTACCGGTGGGCCCTGACCATCGCCGGCAGCGCCGCCATGAGATGCGTGACCTCGGTGTCCAGGGCCGCCTTGGCCGACAGCGCCGCCAGCACCTCGGGCAGCGCCTCCGGGAGTTCGGCCAGCAGGCACAGCTCGACCAGCGACGTCAGATCCGCCAGCGCCACCGGCTCCGCCGCCGCCAGGCCCCTGGCCCGCTGGGTGGCGGCGGTCTCGACGGTGGTGCCGAGGGCGGCGTGTTCGATGAGCGCCAGGTCGTGCTCCGGCCGCCACCGCAGCGTCCAGGTCTCCCTGAACGTGCCCTTCCCCCGTGCCTGCCCCGGCGTCCCCCAGCCGACGCCGAGGACGCGCAGGCGGTGCAGCAGGTGGCTGCGGTCGAGGTCGAGCGGCTTGCGCAGGTCGAGGTCGATCTCCCGGTCGAGCGCCTCGGGTTTGAGCCTGAGCCGCCGCTGCTGCTCGCGCAGGTCGCGCTGGATCGGCACCATCGGCGTGCCGTCGCTGACGTGGCCGAGCCGGTCGCCGACGACCATGCGCCGCTGGATCAGCGCCAGGGCCAGGTCGTCGCCCTCGCACAGCACGGCCCTGGCCGCCTCGGTGACCTCGCCGAGCCCGGCCAGCGGCCTGCCGCGCAGGGCCGCGAGACCGTGCGCGAGGCGTACGGACTCGATGACGTGCGCGGACGACACCGGCAGGCCCTCGTCGCGCAGCACCCCCGCCGCCCCGGCCAGCCACCGCTCCACGGGCCGGTCGGGCGCGTCGAACAGGTGGTGGTACCAGCCGGGCGACGAGATGCCCGCGCCGTAGCCGCTCCACGAGGCCAGCCGCCCGTACGTCCACGGCACCCACGCCAGCTCCGCCTTCACCTTCGGCAGGCCGCGCAGCAGCGCGTTGTCCGCGCCCGCCGGGGGCAGGGGCTCTGCCAGCGCGGGCACGTGCCAGGCGCCGCAGATCACCGCGATGCGCCCGTAGCCCTTCTTGATCGCCGCGCGGAGGGTTTTGCGCATGTACGCCTCGCGCCGGGCCTCCCGCTCGTCCGGCTGGTGGCCCTCGCGCACCGCGGCCATGGCCTCGGCGATCACGGCGAAGGGCGTGTCACCGCGGTGCTCGACGACGTCCTCCCACCAGCGTTCCGGGTCGTCGTGTCCGGCGGCCGCGGCCAGCGCCCCGATGGGATCGGCCCGCAGGCCGGCCACCCGCTCGTCGCCGTCGCCTGCCAGCGAGTGGGCGGCGGGCAGATCGCAGAAGCGCACCGGGACGCCGGCGGACGTGCCGTACACGATGGCCTGCCATTCCGGGGAGAACACCGCGAACGGCCAGAACGCCGCACGGGACGGTTGTCCCGGCACGTGGGCGAGCAGCGCGACGGGCGGCTCCATGCCGGGGGCGAGCGAGACGATCGGGTCGGCCTCCGGCGGGCCCTCGATGAGGATCGCGTCGGGCCGCAGCCGCTCAAGCTCGTCGCGCACGGCCCGCGCCGACCCGGGCCCGTGGTGGCGTACGCCCAGCACGAAGACGTCCCCCCGCCCGGCCCTCGGCACACCCGCCGCGGCGGAGGGTGGGCGGGAGTTCACGAGACCTCGCGGCAGGCGCGGTAGAAGTCGCGCCAGTCCGGCCGCTCGCGTACGACGGTCTCCAGGTATTCGCGCCACACCACCCGGTCCGACACCGGCTCCTGGACCACCGCGCCCACGATCCCGGCCGCCACGTCGGACGGGCGGAGCACGCCGTCGCCGAAGTGCGCTGCCAGCGCGATGCCGCTGGTGAGGACGGAGATCGCCTCAGCCGTGGACAGGGTGCCGCTGGGCGACTTGACCTTGGTGCGGCCGTCTTCGGTGACGCCCGCGCGCAGCTCCCTGAACACCGTCACCACCCGGCGGATCTCCGCCAGTCCGGTCGTCGTCTCCGGCAGCTCCAGTGAGGCGCCGAGCTGGGTGACGCGGCGGGCGACGATGTCCACCTCCTCCTCGGCGGTGGAGGGCACGGGCAGCACCACCGTGTTGAAGCGGCGGCGCAGCGCGCTGGACAGCTCGTTGACGCCCCGGTCACGGTCGTTGGCGGTGGCGATGACGGTGAAGCCGCGTTCGGCCTGGACCTCGCGGTTGAGCTCGGGGATCGGCAGCGTCTTCTCCGACAGCACGGTGATGAGGGCGTCCTGTACGTCGGTCGGCATGCGGGTGAGCTCCTCGACGCGGGCCACGCGGCCCTCGGCCATCGCGCGCATCACCGGCGACGGGGTCAGCGCCTCGATCGACGGCCCCTCGGCCAGCAGCCTCGCGTAGTTCCAGCCGTACCTGATGGCCTCTTCCGCGGTGCCCGCGGTGCCCTGCACGAGCAGCGTCGAGTCGCCGCTGATGGCCGCGGCGAGGTGCTCCGACAACCACGTCTTCGCGGTGCCGGGCACCCCGAGCAGCAGCAGCGCGCGGTCGGTCGCCAGCGTGGCGACGGCCACCTCGACGATCCGCCGCGCGCCGACGTATTTCGGGGTGACGCGCTCGCCGTCGCCCAGGATGTAGGTGGTGACGGCCCACGGGGACAACTTCCAGCCGGGCGGCCTCGGCCGGTCGTCGTCCTTGGCGAGCAGGGCCAGCTCCTCGGAGTACTGGTCTTCCGCGTGCGGGCGCAGAACGGTCATGAGCCCTCCCTCATCGTTGTCTCACTCACGGAAAGCTCCTTGTACATGTCGGCACGGAAACGCAGCAGGGCGGCGACCTGCTGGATGGGCTCCACGGGCGAGTAGCTCTCGGCCAGCGGGAACAGGGCCGGGTCGATGTGCTCTCCCGCCAGCTTGACCAGCTCGCCGAGGTTCCACGGTTGCGTGGTGGCCACCTTCACGATCTTGCGGAGCACGGCCGTGGCCAGTTCGTCGCGCCAGTGGGACGAGACACCGCCCAGCACCATGATCAACTGGCTGTCCAGGTCATGCTTTTTCACGAAACCAGCGGCGAGCTCCTGCTGCTCGTCCGGCGGGAGGCATTCGAGAAGGTCCGCGATCGGGTCCCAGCCGAACATCGCCCGCGCCCAATCCGGCTCCTTCTGCAGCACGGCGGCGCGCACCCAGGCCGTCTTCACCTCGGCGTCCCAGTCGGGGATCGTCATCCGGAGCAGCCGGGCGGGCGGGTGGCCCCAGATCGCCAGCGGGGCGCGGGCGATGACCTGCTGCAGCCACCAGGCCCGCTCTCCGATGCCCCTGGGCGGCTTGGCCCGGACGCCGTCGCGCTCCATCGCCTTGTCGCAGGATCCGGGGGCCTCGACGGTGATGACGTCGCCGGCGATCGTCACGCACGCTCGCGCCCGCTCGGCCATGCGCTGCGACAGGCGCGACCCGGGCAACCGGGTGAGCAGGTTGGCGGCGGCCTGGCGCACCTCCCTGCGGCGGTCGTCGAGCGCCTGCTCGAGGAACGGCTCGTCGTCCATGCTCAGCCCCTCGGCCAGCACCTCCGCGAACTCGGCCCGGTCGTCCGGCGTCTCGCTCTCCCACGTGCTCTCGAGCAGCCGCCGGGCCCGCGCGGGATCGACCGACCTGACGCGGCGCAGGTGAGCCCGCCGATCGGCGGCGGAGCCCAGCTCCCAGGTCTCGCCGGTGGGCTCCTCCAGGAGGTAGGCCCAGGCGGGATTGAGCCCGGCCAGCCAGCGGCCGCGCTGCCCGGCGAGAACGCCCAGGTGCACCCTGATCGAACGGTCGCGCCGGCCGCGTTCGAGCAGGTCGGGCAGCGCGTACGGGGGCACCCTGCGGCCGGTCGCGGCGGCCGCGGCCAGCCACTCCGCCAGCAGCCGCTCCTGCTCGCCGCCCAGAATCCTCATCAGCCGCCCGGCCGCGCGCCCGCCGACGGCCGGCCGCTCCTCGTCGGGGGCCTGCCCCATGCTCTCAGCGCCCTCCGCGAGCGGCCGGCCCGCCCGCCGCCGCGCCACCTCCACGGCGGCGCTCGCGAGCAGATCTCCCGCGTACGGTCGGCGGTCGGTGCCCACCAGCGCCGCCGACGCCAGCTCCTCCCAGCCCGTCACAGGATCACCGCCCGTCCCTCGCCGTCCCACGCGGTCAGGGGCCGCAGGCCCTGGGGTGTCCACTCGACGGCCACCGTGACCGGGCGCCCGCCGGAAACGGCGATGACCCGCCAGGGATCGCGGGCCCTGACGTGCAGCGGCAGGCCGCCCAGCCGGGTGCGCCCGGGCACCACGCCGCAGAGGACGAGCGGCCACGACTCCGTCCAGGGATCCCCTGCCAGCACCCTGGCCACCTCGTCCAGCGCCTCTTCCTGCGACACCCCCGGCGGACAGGACAGACCACAGCACCCGGACAACCCAGAAGTGTCGGACGAACCCGGCGGATCGGAGGACTCGGGCAGGGGCGGCGGTCCCGGCACGGCCGCGGAGCGGTCCGAGGGTCCGGGCGCTGGGACGCTGCCGTGGCGGGCGGCCACGAGGGCCCGAAGCGGGGCGGCACCCGGGTAGTAGGCGAGGTCGGCGTCGATCGTGGTGCCCGTGACCAGGGAGGCGTCGAGCGACTGGCCCTGCGGAGCGAACGAGAGGACCAGCGCGGGCCGCCCCGTGCGCCTGCCGCGCAACCAGACCTTGCGTGCCGTCAGCCGATCCTGCACCTCGTCACGCCGGCCGAGAACGTCCCAGTGATCCCGCACGGCGGGTCTCGCCAGCACCTCTTCCCTCGTGACGGGGAACCCGGTGCGGATCAGCACGGTCCGCCCCAGCGCCGGGGGCAGCTCGGCCCGCCGCCGGTAGGCGACGGCCAGCAGGTTGAGCAGCGCGTACTCCTCCAGCAGCCGCCCCGGCCAGCCCTCCTCGGAACGGACCCGGGCCAGCTTGGAGACCATGCCCGCCACTCCGGGCGCCTGGGCGTCGACGAGCCGCTTGGCCAGACCCTCCCAGTCGTGCTCCGCGGCCCCCGCCAGCCCCTGCCGCACCTGGTCGGCCAGCCACCGCTCCAGCTCCGCCAGCCCGGACGCGACCCGCCCATGGCGTACGGACTCCCCGCCCGGACCACGCCCACGCCCGGACGTTTCCTCCCCGGGCCGTCCATCGCCGTCACGCGATCGCGCGGCGCCGTCACCCGGCCGGCGGGCGGCCTCGATCCCGGCCGACCCGGCCGCCGACCCGGCCGCCGACCCGGCCGCCCGCTCGGCGCGTGCCTTCGCCCACTCGCTCACCCACCGCGGCGCCGCCTCCTGGGCGGGGACATCGTCGGCGGACCACAGGAGCAGCAGCCCGAGCGTGTGCTTGCACGGGAACTTGCGGCTCGGGCAGCTGCATCGGTAGGCGGGCTCGGTGAGATCGACACAGGCCAGGTAGGGCTCGGCCCCGCTGCCCTTGCACGCGCCGTACAGCATCGTGCCCGTCGTGCCGCGCGACGCCCATCTCCCGGGCGTCGCCAGCCCCTGGGCCGCCTTCCGGGAGGAGGCGTCGGGGGCGAGAGCTAGCACCTGGTCACGGCTCCACCGTTCGATCACCTGCCGCAGACTAGCCAGCCCGACCGACATTTCGCCCCCCGTCCGGGAGATCACCGAAAGCGCCGGCCGGCCGGCGCAGGACCGCCCGGGGCCCGCCCCGGCCAACGTTCGACTGCCCATAAACTTGGCCGGGTGGAGCTACGGATCTACCCCAGCGGCCCGTCCGTCCAGGTGGCTGACGAGGCCGCGGCGCTGGCCAGCCGGCTCGACGGGCAGCTCGTCCTCGACGGCAACCGCTTCCTGCGCAGGGATGTGACCGGCGCCCCGGTGGCGTTCGTCGAGCGGCCGCCCATCGCCGAGGCCCTCGACCTGCTCCCCCACCCCGAAGGCGGCTGGTTCAGGGAGACGTGGCGGTCGGCGGCGACGTTCCGGCCGGACGGCTACCCGGGGCAGCGGGCCAGCGCCACCGGCATCTACTTCCTGCTCCAGCCGGGCGAGCAGTCGGTCCCGCACGCGGTGAGGTCGGACGAGGTCTGGTTGTGGCATCGTGGCGGGCCGCTGGCCCTGACCGTGGAGGGCGACACGATCATGCTCGGGCCCGACGTCGAACGCGGCCAGGTGCCGCAGGCCGTCGTGCCCGGCGGGGTGTGGCAGTCGGCCAGGCCGGCGGGCGACGAACCGGTGCTGGTGAGCTGCGTCGTCTCGCCGGGCTTCGACTTCGCCGACTTCACCGCCTGACCGCGCCCGGCCCGGGCGTTGACGGGCGGCGCCGGAGAACGCTGACATGAGCACGGTCCGAACGAGAAGGGTGCCCATGGACAGGATGCACGACGAGGAGCTCGACATCGACGCCGGGCTCGTCCGCCGGTTGGTGGCCAGCCGGTTCCCGCAGTGGGCGGGCCTGCCGATCGAGCCGTTCCCCTCGGGCGGCACGGTCAACGCGATCTTCCGGCTCGGTGACGACCTGGCCGTACGCCTGCCGCGCGTCCCGTGGGGCGCCGGCGACGTGGCGAAGGAGCACCACTGGCTGCCGCGGCTCGCCCCGCTGCTGCCCGCCGCCGTCCCCACGGTGCTCGGCCTGGGCGAGCCCGCCGAGGGTTTCCCCTGGCCGTGGTACGTCTACCGCTGGCTCGACGGCGCCGGCCCCGACCCGGCCCACCTCGCCGACGCCGAGTCGCTGGCCAAGGATCTGGCGCGGTTCGTCGCCGCGTTCCAGCGCGTCGATCTGCCGGGCGGGCCGGTCGCCTACCGGGCGGGGCCGCTGTCGACGGTGGACGCCGGGACGCGGACCGCGATCGGCGAGCTGGAAGGGCTGATCGACACCGCCGCGGCGACTGCTGCGTGGGAGGAGGCGCTGCGGGCCCCCGAGTGGACGGGCCCTCCCGTGTGGACGCACTCCGACCTGATGCCGGCCAACCTGCTGGTCGAGGACGGCCGGCTCGCCGCCGTGCTCGACTTCGCGACCGCGGGCGTGGGTGATCCCGCCTGCGACCTGATCCCGGCCTGGAACCTGCTGCCGCCGGACGCCCGGCGGACCTTCCGCGACGCGCTCGGCGCCGACGACGCGGCCTGGGCCCGCGGGCGCGACTGGGCGCTGTCCATGGCCCTGATCCAGCTCCCCTACTACCGTCACACCAATCCCTCGATCGCCGCCGGCGCGCGGCATGTGATCGACGCCGTGCTGACCGGCTGACGACGCGGTTTTCTTGGGTTTTTTCCGGCGAGATGATTGTCTGTCCGGAGGAACTATGAGGAGGGCACCGGTGAGCCGTCAGATCGTTTCCGTGGTGGGTGGCAAGGAAGCCGCCGTCGCCGGCACGTACACATCGCTGAACCCCGCCCGCACGGGCGAGGTCGTGGCCCGGGTCGGGCTGGCCGACGCGGGCACGTTCGCCGCCGCCTGCCGTACCGCCAAGGAGGCCCAGCGCGAGTGGGCCAGGGTGCCGGCCCCCGTACGCGGCCGGGTGATCGCCTCCATCGGGAGGCTGGTGGAGGCCAACGCCGAGCGGCTGGCCCGGCTGGTGACGGAGGAGATCGGCAAGCCGTACGCCGAGGCGCTGGGCGAGGTCCGGGAGATCGTCGACACCTGCGACTTCTTCCTCGGTGAAGGGCGCAGGCTGTACGGCCAGACGGTCCCGTCGGAGATGCCGGACAAGAACCTGTTCACGTTCCGCAACCCGATCGGCGTGGCGGCGGTCGTCACCGCGGGCAACTTCCCGGTCGCCGTGCCCTCGTGGTATCTGGTGCCGGCCCTGCTCTGCGGCAACGCCGTCGTCTGGAAGCCCGCCGAGTACGCCGCCGCCTCCGCGGAGGCCATGTTCCGGCTGTTCACGGCCTCCGGGCTGCCCGACGGGGTGCTCAACCTCGTGTTCGCCGGCGGCGCCGACACCTTCGACGGCCTGGAGCTGGCCCTCGGCGAGGGCACCGTGCAGAAGGTCGGCTTCACCGGCTCCAGCGAGGTGGGCAGGAAGGTCGGCGAGCTGGCGGGGCGTCACCTGCAGTCGGCCTGCCTGGAGCTGGGCGGCAAGAACCCGATGGTGATCATGCCGGACGCGGACCTGGACCTGGCCGTGGAGGGGGCGCTGTTCTCCGGCTTCGGCACGGCGGGGCAGCGCTGCACCAGCCTCGGCACGGTCATCGTGCACGAGAGCGTGCACGACGAGTTCGTCGAGCGGTTCGCGCGGGCGCTGCACGCGGCCGACATCGGCGACCCGGCGGGCGACGTGCTGGCGGGCCCGCTGCTCGACCAGAAGTTCGCCGACCGGTACGAAGAGTTCCTGACCTGGCTCCAGCCGCACCACAAGGTCGTGTCAGGAAAGGTCGGGCGGATCACGGAGGGCAACCCGCGCGGGGACTTCGACGGCGGCGAGGGCCTCTACTACCACCCGGTCATCGTCGACGGCGTCCAGCCGGGCGACCGGCTGTTCCTGGAGGAGACGTTCGGCCCGATCGTGGGCGTGACGTCGTTCGCCACCCTCGACCAGGCCATCGAGCTGGCCAACCTGCCCGGCTACGGCCTGTCGAGCTCGATCTACACCACCAACGCCAGGCACGCCTTCCGCTTCCGCGAGGGCATCTCGGCCGGCATGGTCAGCGTCAACAACTCGACGTCCGGCGCCGAGGCGCACCTGCCGTTCGGCGGCAACGGCAAGTCCGGCAACGGCAGCCGCCAGTCGGGCATGTGGGTGCTCGACCAGTTCACCCGCTGGCAGTCCATGAACTGGGATCATTCGGGCCGGCTGCAGAAGGCGCAGATGGACGTCGCGGAGATCGAGCCGGACCTGGACTTCCGCCTGCCGTGACAGCCGGCGGGGGCTCCTCGGCGAGGAGCCCCCGGGAGACGCGGCGCCGTCGTCAGACCTGGCCGGCCTTCTCCAGCGCGGCGCAGCAGGTGCCCACCAGCAGGCGGGTGACCACGTACGGGTCGATGTTGGCGTTGGGGCGGCGGTCCTCGATGTAGCCCTTCTTGTCCACCTCGACCTGCCACGGGATGCGGACGGAGGCGCCGCGGTCGGAGACGCCGTAGGTGTACTTGTTCCACGGGGCCGTCTCGTGGTGGCCGGTCAGGCGCAACTCGATGTCGGCGCCGTACTGGGAGACGTGCTCCATCGGCTTGTCGCCCTCGCCGAGCGACTCGCAGGCGGTGATGATGGCGTCGTAGCCCTCGCGCATGGCGCGGGTGGAGAAGTTGGTGTGCGCGCCGGCGCCGTTCCAGTCGCCGCGGGCGGGCTTGGCGTCGAGCGTGGCCTCCACCCCGAACTCCTCGGCCGTCCGGTAGAGCAGGTAGCGGGCGACCCACAGGTGGTCGGCGACCTCGACAGGACCGGCCGGGCCGACCTGGAACTCCCACTGGCCCGGCATGACCTCGGCGTTGATGCCGGAGATCTTCAGGCCGGCGGCGAGGCAGCGGTCGAGGTGGAGCTCGACGATCTCGCGGCCGAACACGGCCTCGGCGCCGACACCGCAGTAGTAGTGCCCCTGCGGCGCGGGGAAGCCGCCCTCGGGGAAGCCGAGCGGCCGGCTGCCCTTGAAGAACGTGTACTCCTGCTCGATGCCGAACCAGGAGTCCTGCTCGGCGTACTGCTCGGCGATCGGGCGGAGCAGGGCGCGGGTGTTGCTCGGGTGGGGCTCGCCGTCGGTCTCCTCGACCTCGCACAACACGAGGACGTTGTCGCCGCCGCGCATCGGGTCGGGGCAGGTGAACACCGGGCGGAGCACGCGGTCGGACGCGTGGCCCACGGCCTGGTTCGTGCTGGAGCCGTCGAAGCCCCAGAGCGGAGGCTCGACCCCGTCGGACACGATCTTCGTCTTCGAGCGCAGCAGAGCCGTGGGCTCCGTGCCGTCGATCCAGATGTACTCAGCCTTGTAGCTCACGGCGGTCCTTTCGGGTTCTTTCAGCCACGCCGAGTCTTATGGACGACCGTTTCCCGTTTTTTGCCCGTATGTGAACGCCGTGTTAATCCGCACAGGTCATGATGCAGGTCACCACGGCGGCTCAGCTCTCCCGCACGGTGCCGTCGGCCTCGACGGTGAGCACGACGTTCGGGCCGCCCTCCCCGCAGCCGGGCCCGTTGGGGAAGCGCCCCTTCGGGGTGACCGTGACGGCGTGCTCGGCCACCGGCTCGGAGCCCGCTCCCTTGAGCGTCAGCCGCACCTCCACCGGCCGTTTCGGCAACCCCTCGACGGTGCCGAAACCGCTCTTGTCCGCCGTCGGGACCGCGGTGACCGAGCAGGTGTCACCGTCGCAGGTCTCCTCTCCTGCCCGCCGGACCGTACGCAGCTCGGCCACGGCCCGCCGGCAGGCGCCGTCCCAGCACACCTCCATCTCGGCGGTGTCCGCCTGGGCGGCGACCGGCGCCCTCACCATCACCGACACGCCGACAGGGGTGCCGATCAGCGTGCACGGCGTCCCCTCCGAGCATCCGGCCGGCAACGCGGCGAACAGGGCGACGATGAGGGCGAGTCGATGCACACCCCTAAGACGTCGCCCGGCCCCCGCGGGTTCGACGCCCGCCCAGGACAGCCTCGCGGCGGGCCCGGCGCCGAGGCTTACCGCCGCCGTGATCGGGTAGCTCATGCCGAGTCGCGAGCCCTACCCCGAGTCGCCCCTCGCGACGGCCGGCAGGGAGGGAGCCCGGAGTGGACGTGCCCGCCGTGGTGTGGTGGCTGACGATCGCGGGGATCGCCGGCCTGCTGCTCTTCGACTTCGTCTTCCACGTACGCAAGGCGCACATCCCCACCCTGCGCGAGGCGTCCTTCTGGTCGGCTCTGTACGTCGGCATCGCCCTGGTGTTCGGCGTGGCCGTGTGGATCTTCGGCGGGTCGGACCCGGGAGCGGAGTATTTCGCCGGATACGTCACGGAAAAGGCGCTGTCGGTCGACAACCTGTTCGTCTTCCTCGTCATCCTGGGCGGCTTCAAGGTGCCGCGGGCGGGCCAGCAGAAGGTGCTGCTGTTCGGCATCGTGTTCTCGCTGATCGCGAGGAGCGGGTTCATCTGGCTCGGGGCGACGCTGATCGACCGGTTCGCCTGGGTGTTCTACGTGTTCGGCCTCATCCTGCTGCTGACGGCGGGCAACCTGCTCAAGCCCGAGGGCGGGGACAGCCACACCCCGGACAACTTCATGGTCCGCACCGCCCGCAGGCTGCTGCCGGCGTCCGACACGTACGACGGCGACAAGCTGTTCACCGTCGAGAACGGCCGGCGGGTGATGACGCCCATGCTGCTCGTCATGGTCGCCCTCGGCGGCACCGACATCCTGTTCGCCCTCGACTCCATCCCGGCGATCTTCGGCCTGACCCAGGACGTCTACCTCG
The DNA here is from genome assembly GCF_055586745.1 of Nonomuraea sp. NPDC049378. Classification (NCBI taxonomy): domain Bacteria; kingdom Bacillati; phylum Actinomycetota; class Actinomycetes; order Streptosporangiales; family Streptosporangiaceae; genus Nonomuraea; species Nonomuraea sp. NPDC049378. The sequence continues at coordinate 214,270 of NZ_JBVJHP010000004.1, read as the reverse complement.
TCTTCACCGCCACCGCGTTCTCCCTGATGGGGCTCCGGCAGCTCTACTTCCTGCTCGACGGCCTGCTCGACCGGCTGATCTATCTGTCGTACGGGCTGGCCGTCATCCTCGGCTTCATCGGCGTGAAGCTGATCCTGCACGCCCTGCACGAGAACAACGTGCCGTTCATCAACGACGGCGAGCCGGTGCCGGTGATCGAGATCACCACCGGACTGTCCCTGCTGGTGATCCTCGGCGTGCTGCTGGTCACCGTGGTGGCCTCGCTGGTCAGCGGCCGGGGGCGGGCGCAGAACGCGGTCTCCGCCGTGCGCCGGCACGCGCAGGAGTATCTGGAGGTGGAGCGCGACCCGGACGTGCGCGAGCAGGTGTACCAGCGGCTGCTCGCCGAGGAGGAGCAGCTCAGGCGCCTGCCGGAGAAGCACAGGCGGTGGATCAGGGAGGAGGAGAGTCTCATGACGCTCCTGCGCCGCGCCCACGAGGAGCACGACCGGGCCTGACCGCCCGCGCACGCGCGACGTACGGCTGTCAACCTCTCGAAGGCGACACTCCGTGACGGAACGGGCGTGCAACGTTCATGCAACCCCCATTGGCTCAACTCAAGAGGTAGCGAAAGATGTGAGGATCCCTTGCGACCATCGGGAGCGTACGATGACAGACCCCGCCATGGAGACCGTCGACTCCTTCGGCATGACGGCCGAGCGCCAGTTCGCCGAGGTGTGGTCGAGGACGGCCCTGTCGGACAGGGATCGTCGCCTGCTCCTTCTCGGGCTCCTCGTCGGGCAGGGCTTCGACGAGATGACGGACGTCCAGCTCGACGCGGCCCTGCGCACCGGCGACCTCACCGAGCCCGAGCTGCGCGAGGTGGTCATCTTCGTCACCCACTACGCGGGGTGGATCCGGGGGGCCAGGCTGAACGGCCAGGTCGAGGAGCTGATCGAGCGGGTCAGGCGGGCTCGATCCGGTAGAGCGGGCCCTGGAGGCTGAGCGCGTAGAGCTCGCCGTCGTGCCCCTCGCCGAACGACGACAGCTGCTCGACCTCGCCGACCTCCGCCTCCTCGTCGGGCGCGTCGGCGGGTGCGGCCCTGATCCAGCCGGCGCAGAAGTCGCCGTACACGAAGTGCCCCCGCAGCCAGGGGATCTTCGTACCGCGGTAGACGGGCCCGGCGATCACCGAGCAGTTTCCGTCCTCGCCCAGCGGATAGACGATCACCGGGTCGGTCAGGTCGCCGCCCTTGCCGCCGTGGAAGCGCTCCTTGCCCTCGCGCAGGCTCCAGCCGTAGTTCTCGCCGCCCTTCGAGCCCGCCGGCTGGTGGTCGACCTCCTCCCACTCGTTCTGGCCGACGTCGCCGATCCACAGGTCGCCGGACTCGCGGTCGAAGGAGAACCGCCAGGGGTTGCGCAGCCCGTACGCCCAGATCTCGCCCTTGGCGCCCTTCTTGCCGGCGAACGGGTTGTCCTCGGGGATCGTGTACGGGTCTCCGCGCGGGTCGATGCGCAGGATCTTGCCGAGCAGCGTGCCGAGGTCCTGGCCGTTGCCCTGCGGGTCGCCGGCCCCGCCGCCGTCGCCCAGCGCGATGTAGAGGTGGCCGTCGGGCCCGAAGGCCAGCTGGCCGCCGTTGTGGTTGGCGAACGGCTGCTCCTGGGTGAGCACGTCGCGCCTGGCCGTCGCCGTGGAGCCGTCGTAGGCCCATTCGGTGACGTGGGTGTCGCCCTGGGCGTCGGTCCAGTCGAGGTAGACCCACCGCCCGCTGGGATGGAACGCCACGCCGAGCAGCCCCTGCTCGTTGCCGCCGCTCACCTCGCGGGACAGGTCGATCACCGTGTCGCCGGCGGAGGTGCGCAGCCTGCCGGTCTGCTCGGCGACGTAGAGGCGGTCGTCACCCTCGCGCACGGCGAACGCGACGGGCTTGTCGAACTCGCCGATCTTCGCGAACCGCAGCCGGCCCCGCTCGGCCGGCGTGGCGGCCGGGGACGCCGGCGGGGCGGCGGTCGCGGTGGCCGCAGGGCCGGTCGACCCGGCGGAGGGGCCGGGCGAGGGGGCCTGGCCCAAGCAGGCGGTGACGGCCAGGAGGAGGAGCACGGCCAGGACGGGGCGCACGGCGTCATCCTGCCATGAACGTTAAGGTTCAGCCATGCCTACCGCACTGATCACGGGCGCGACCGCCGGCATCGGCGCCGCCTTCGCCCGGCGCCTGGCCGCCGACGCGTTCTCACTCGTCCTGGTCGCGCGCGACGAGCAGCGGCTCGTCCGGAACGCCGAGCAGCTCAGGCTCCGCTACGGCGTCGACGTCGAGGTGCTGCCCGCCGACCTGGCGAGCGACGAGGGGATCGCCAGGGTCGAGTCCAGGCTCCGCGAGGGGGTCGACCTGCTGGTCAACAACGCCGGCTTCGGCAACGCCGGCAGCTTCCCCGATGCGCCCGTCGAGGACGAGTTGCGCATGCTGCGGGTGCACTGCGAGGCGGTGCTGCGGCTGACGCTGGCCGCGCTGCCCGCGATGAAGAAGCGCGGCAGGGGCGCGATCGTCAACGTGGCGTCCGCGGCGGCGTTCTTCACCCGCGGCACCTACGGAGCGTCCAAGGCGTGGGTGGTCAGCTTCAGCGAGGCGGCCGCGCACCAGGCGGGCCACCCGCGCATCCGGGTCATGGCGCTGTGTCCCGGTTTCGTGCGGACGGAGTTCCACCAGCGCGCCGGGATGGACACCTCGGGCATCCCCGGGCCGCTGTGGCTCAAGGCCGACGACGTGGTCCGCGGCGCGATGCGCGACCTGGCGCTGGGCAGGAGCGTGTCGGTCCCGAGCCTGCGCTACAAGGTCATCGTCGGGGTCGGCCGGTTCGTGCCGCGGAGCCTGCAGGCCATGGTGTCGGCCAGGATCGGCCGCTGACCTTCCGCTCGGCAAGGCCGGGAAGGAGCGAGGAGGGGCGGGAGAGGAAAAGGACGGGCCCCCGCCGCGGGAGGGGGTCGCGGTGGGGGCCCGAGCGGCCGTGAGCGTGCTCACGGCCGGGAACCGGGAGACAGCGGGAGACTCAGCGGTTGGCCTCGTGGCCGATGGCCAGGCCGGAGGTCTGGTCGAAGAAGTGCAGGTTGTGCGTGTCGACGACCAGGTCGAGGTTCTGGCCGGAACGCGCGTGGCTGCGGGCGTTGACGCGGGCCGTCCACAGGGACTTGTCGCCCACGAGCGGCAGCGACGACTCCTCGTCCTCTCCGGAGTCGGCGGCCGCCACCGTGTCCTTGTGCTCGACCGGCGGGGCGTCGATCAGGAACAGCACGTTGATCTCGGAGCCCAGCTCCTCGGTGACCTCCACCTTGACCGGCAGGGTGGCCCAGCCGTTGGCGTGGTTGCCGGCCGACGTGGCGTCCTCGAAGTCGGACGGGCGGATGCCGAGGATGATCTTCTTGCCGACGTACTGGTCGAGGCCCGGCTTGTCGGTGAAGGTCGACTCGGGGATCGACAGCTTGATGTCGGCGAAGGCGACCGCGGGGCCGTCGTCGCCGCGGACGAGCTCGGCGGTGACGAAGTTCATCGCGGGCGAGCCCATGAACCCGGCCACGAACAGGTTGACCGGCTTGTCGAACAGGTTCTGCGGGGTGTCGACCTGCTGGAGGATGCCGTCGCGCAGCACGCAGACCCGGTCGCCGAGGGTCATGGCCTCGACCTGGTCGTGGGTGACGTACACCGTGGTGACGCCGAGGCGCTCGTGCAGCGTGTTGAGCGAGGCGCGCATCGAGACGCGGAGCTTGGCGTCGAGGTTGGACAGCGGCTCGTCCATGAGGAAGGCCTGCGGCTCACGCACGATGGCGCGGCCCATCGCGACACGCTGGCGCTGACCACCGGACAGGGCGGCGGGCTTGCGCTTGAGGTAGCTCTCGAGGCCGAGCATCTTGGCCGCCTCGCCGACGCGCTTCTGGATCTCCGGCTTCGGCATCTTGCGGAGCTTGAGGCCGAAGGCGAGGTTCTCCTCGACCGTCATGTGCGGATAGAGCGCGTAGTTCTGGAAGACCATCGCGATGTCGCGGTCCTTGGGCGGCAGGTGGTTGACCACCTTCTCGCCGATCGAGATCTCGCCGCCGCTGATGTCCTCCAGGCCCGCGATCATCCGGAGCGCGGTCGACTTACCGCAACCGGACGGACCGACCAGCACCATGAACTCGCCATCCTTGATCTCAAGGTTGAGCCCGTTCACGGCCTTCACGCCACCGGCGTAGATCTTGTCGACGTTCGTCAGAACGATGGATGCCATGACATTCCTTCGCGCTCCAGGGCTGTGGCCCGGACGTTGGTTCCGTGTGCCCACTCGCGTGGATACGTTTTCAAGCATCTCACCCGAAACGGACATCGGTGTCAAGGGTTGCAGCGTGACCAGCCGTTGCCGAAACGGCGCACTTCCCGATTTCCGGAAACCATGATGGAATCGTTTCCATGGAGAAGCGGGCGACGATCAAGGATGTGGCCGAGGCGGCCGGCGTGGGCGTCGCCACCGTCTCCCGGGTGCTGTCGGGCGGCTCGGCCAGCGCCGGCGCCAGAGAGCGCGTCCTGGCCGCCGCCGCCCAGCTCGACTACCGCCCCAGCGCCCTCGGCCGCAACCTGCGCCAGCGCCGCACGGGCGGCATGGGCCTGCTCGTCCCCGACCTGACCGACACCTTCTACGGGCAGCTGGCGGAAGGCGTGCTGGCCTGCGCCCGCTCGGCGGGCGAGCCCGTCGTCCTGGGCTCGACGGGCGGCGACCCCGAGCAGGAGGCCGACCTGATCGGCATGCTCATCGAACAGAGCGTAGACCGCCTGATAGCCGTCCCGTCAGGAGACGCGGAAACCTGGACCCCGGCGACACGCGCGGGCATGACCGTGATCTTCGCCGACCGGCTTCCCTCCCAGGCGTCCGCCGGCGACGACGGGCCGTCCGCCGTGGGCGACCTCATGGCCCTCGACGGCCTGCCGCCCGCTCCTCCGTCCCGGCCGCTGGACGTCCCCGCCGTGGTGGCCGACGACCGGGCGGGCATCCGTACGGCGGTCCGCTACCTTCGCGGCCTCGGCCACAAGCGCATCGCCTTCCTCGGCGGCCCCGGCCACGAGGGCCGCGCGCACGCCTTCAGGGGGGCCGTGGGCGCTCCGGTGGACGAGGAGCTGATCGTGTTCGGCACCGGCAGCCGCGACTCCGCGTACGCCGCCGCCTCCGGCCTCTACCAGAGCCGCCCCGACCTGTCGGCCGTGGTGGCGGGCGGCAACGTGCTCGGGGAGGCGGCCGTGCTGGCGGCCAGGGAGCTCGACCTGAGAGTGCCGAAAGACGTCTCGCTCGTCATGTACGACGACGTGCCCTGGGCCGAGCTGTGCTCGCCGCCGCTGACGGTGATCGCCCAGCCGGGGCGCGACATGGGCTACCGGGCGGCGGAGCTCGTCCTGCGCGCGGGCACCAGGAGGGCCAGGAGCGTGATCCTGCCCACGGAGCTCATCGTCAGGGGCAGCTGCGGCCCCCGCCGCTGACCGGGGTCTCCCGCCCTCGGTCAGCGGCGGGGGCGAGACTACTTTCCGGGCAGGCCCGTGTAGCGGCGGGGCAGGATCATGACCGGGTTGTCGTCGAGGACCACCTCGGGGGGGCCGAACCGCGCGGCCACCTCCTGGATCTCCGGCTCGTCGAGCAGCAGCAGCCGCCCCTGCTCGATGAAGAGCTCGCCGTCCACCGTGACGGTGGGCCGGTCCATCTGGCAGTCGCAGTGCGCGAAACCCGGGCCCGTCGTGACGGGCTCGCCACCGGTCAGCCCGTCGATGCCGCAGTAGAAGGCCCCGGCGTGCTTCTCCCGCTCGAACTGGGTCCCCCCGGCGATCCGCACCTTCGGATTCAGCCCGATCAGGCCGTGGCGCATGTAGAAGCCCTCGGGGGCGTAGCGTCGCAGGCTCTCCGCCTCCGCCCCGCCCTCGATCTTGCGGACCAGGTTGCCTTCGAGGGTGAGGCGCACGGGCTCGCCGGGCACGCCGGTGACCGTGCTGTCCTCGATCATGATCACGCCTTCGGTGTCGGTGGGCCAGAAGTTCGCGCCGCCGTACGGGAAGGGCCGCCAGTCGCCGGGCCGCAGCGCGCCCGGGTCGGGGTCGAAGGTCAGGCCGGAGAACGTCACGTCGGTCCCCCGCCCGGACGTCACCCGGATGGACCCGACCCCCGACAACTGCCGCAGCGCCCGGCTCAGCAGCGCGTAGAACACCTCGGCGGGCAGCCGACCGCCGGTGAGCAGCGCGCCGGCCGTGGCGGTCATGTGCAGCGACAGGAAGCGGGAGGAGCGGGCCTTGATCTGGTCGAAGAACAGCGGCGCGGTGTGCACCTCGCCCCACCAGGTGCCGCTGATCACGACGTCGGCCTCGTGGAACGCGGCCGTCTCGATCTGCAGCGGCGCCCCCCTGTCCCAGCCGCCGGCGCTGAACGGCGGCACCGACAGGATGCGGACGTCGGCCCCGCGGAAGGCCGCGCCGGCGGCGATGGCCTGCACGACGACGGGGTCGACGGTGTGCTCCATGAGCAGCAGCACCCGTTCGCCGGCGCCCAGCCGGACGTACTCGCACAGGTTGCGGACGCCCGGCATCAGCTCGACGATCGAGTACGGGCCCGCGGCGGGTTCGGAGACGTAGCTGGAGGGCGACCCTGCGTACGGATTGATCGTCATCGCGAACTCCCTGCGGAACATCAGGTCGGTGTGCGGAGCCGGTGAAGGAACCAGCCGCAGCTCACCCGATTACTTACCGCAGCAATGTGCTCACTACACGTGCAAACGGACTTTCCATCTCGAAGGGCACGTGCACTGACCTTTTACGGGGTCGAACCCGATCCCGCACCTTCGCCGGGCCGCCACCGGCGGCTACACCACCTTCTCGAGTGCCGCGACGAGGGCGGGGTCCTCCGGGTCCGTGCGCGGGCGGAAGCGGCCGACGACCTCGCCCTCCCGGTCCACCAGGAACTTCTCGAAGTTCCACTGGACGTCACCGGCCTCGCCGTCGGCGTCGGGCGTCCGGGTGAGCTCGGCGTAGAGAGGGTGGCGGCCGGGGCCGTTGACGTCGGCCTTGGCCAGCAGCGGGAAGTCGACGCCGTAGGTCGCCGCGCAGAAGTGCCGGATCTCCTCCGCCGTTCCCGGCTCCTGGCCGGCGAACTGGTTGCAGGGCATGCCGATCACCGTGAAGCCGCGCGGTCCGTACTCCTGCTGGAGCTTGACCAGGCCGGCGTACTGCGGGGTGAGGCCGCACCGGGAGGCCACGTTGACGATCAGGGCGGCTTTGCCGGCCGCAAGGTCACCGAGCGTAGTGGGAGCGTCGTCGAGGGTGCGGAGCGGAATGTCGCTGAGACTCATGGCCCTGACCCTACAGAACGCCGCGGGCCGGGACTTTTCGCGCCGCCTGCCCCCGTCCCGGGCCCAGCGGGCAGAGGTCCGGCACGCCGTGTTCCCGCCTGGAGACAGCGCCCCATCCCACTCTTGCCCCTGAGCCAAACCTCAGGCTTGGCCACTTTTTCCGGCAAGCCCGCCCCATATGCGCGGCGGGGCGGGCAATCCCGGCCCAGCGAGCGGGCCTTATATCCGCAACGGTGCAACAAACACCTGTCCACGCCGTGTCGCGATGCGCGACCCGCGATTACGGAGCGTAATAGGAATCGTGCTAGAGGACACGTCGCGGCGCCCTCCGGGCCGCCCAGCACGATCGGGCGGCGCACCGGAATCCCGGAGGGCCAAGCGGACTCTCCGCGTCCGAGCCACGGACGCGGACCGGCACGAGGCGCAGGAAGAAGCGCGCCTGTCCGCACGCGACCCGACAGCAAGGATCGATTTGGACAGCAAACGCGCGCTCAGCACCACTCTCATCTCCGTCACCGCGCTCACCGCGTTCGGTGGCGCGCCGGCCCGGGCGGAGACAGCGCCTTCCGCCAAGACCCGGGCCTGGACCACGCCGGCGCAACCCAGAACCGGGATCTGGACCGCGCCGGCGCAGCCCGAGACCCGGCTCTGGACCACGCCGGCGCGGCCGAGGACCCGGGTGTGGACCACGACAGCGCAACCGAAGATCACGGCAGAGAAGCCGTCCAGCAGGAACAAGCGGATCGCCCTGGGGCAGGTCGTCCAGCGATCGTGGGACCTCAAGCAGTTCCGCTGCCTGGACAACCTGTGGACCAGGGAGAGCAACTGGAACCACCGGGCCCGCAACCGTTCGTCCGGAGCGTACGGCATCCCGCAGGCGCTGCCCGCGGGCAAGATGCGGGGTGCGGGCCACGACTGGCGGTCCAACCCCGAGACGCAGATCCGGTGGGGCCTGGCATACATCAAGGGGAGGTACGGCCGGCCTTGCGGCGCCTGGGGTCATTTCAGATCGCACAACTGGTACTAGAAGCGGGACGGGCACCCGGGCTTCACCGGGTGCCCTGCCTGCGACCCGGATGCACCTCCATGGCCCGCAGGAGCAGCTCGACCCCGAACTCGAACTCGGCCTCGTGATCGCACTGGCCGAGCAGCCCCGCCAGCGAGCTCACCTCGGGGAACAGCGCGGCATCGACCCCGCCGGCCGTGGCCGGCCCGCCCTGGACGGGTGCGAAGGCGGGGGTCACCCCGACCTCCCGCAGCAGCGAGCCGACGACGAACGCGATGAACACGCGCACCATCCGGACCGCGTCCGCGCCGTCGAACCCGGCGCTGCGCAGCGTGGCCAGCGCCCGCTCGACGGGCAGCAGGCCGGCGGTGGTGTGGAGTTGCCGGCTGACCACGAGCATGGTGGAGCGCGGATGGCCGTGCGCGATCTGCCGGAAGGCCCGCGCCTGCGCGCGCACCCTGTCGGTCCAGTCCGCCCCGGGGTCGTCGGCGCCCTCGCGCTCGATCAGGTCGATGGCCGCGGCGACGATGCGGCCCCGCGACAGGAGCCCTTCAGCCGGGGGCGCCCCGGGCTCGGCGGGCATAGTGCATTCTAGGGACGGGGAGGCCGTGGGCCGTGCCGGCGGGGGCGTTCAGGACCTGGCGTGGCAGCGGCGGTGCAGCTCACGGACCTCGTCGGCGAGCTCGGGCACCGGCCCCTCCACCGTCACCTCCGGCGCGACCTCGTTGACGGGGAGCGTGCGCACGGGCGGCGGGGGCACGTTCAGCTCGCTCAGCCAGCCGGCCAGCTGCTGCGACGACGCGACGTACACGATCCGGCCCAGCCCCACCCAGGCGTGGGCGGCGGCGCACATCGGGCAGTGCTCTCCGGAGGTGTAGACGGTGGCGGCGGCGCGTTCCCGCGGCGTCATGTTCGCCGCGGACCAGCGCGCCAGCTCGAACTCCGGATGGCGGGTGCGGTCGCCCGAGGCCACCCGGTTGTGGTCCTCGGCGAGGACGGCGCCGTCGCCGGAGACGAGGACCGAGCCGAACGGCTCGTCGCCCTCCTCCAGCGCCTGCCTGGCCAGTTCGACGCAGCGGCGCAGGTGAGGCAGTTCCGTACTGTCGATCATGAATCCTCGCAGGGTCGAGCAGCCTCGAGGCACATTCCCCAACAGACCACAACAAAAGTGATGGTCGGCCGGAGCGTGCATGGTCTTTCACGTTTTCCCACGTCAGAAACGTGAACCCCACCTCCAGGCCACAGAAAATCTGTTGATCCCACGTATTAGCCTAGATGGGATGCCTCCCGATACGCACAAACCTCGCCGTCCCCTGCTGTCCACCAACTCCCTGTGGCGGATGAAGTCCTACCTCCGCCCGTACGCCGCCAGACTGGTCTTCATCTGGCTGGCCGCGATCGTCGGCATCGGCGCCGGCCTCGCACTCCCGCTCATCAGCGAGCAGGTCATCGACGGCCCCGTGGCCCACGGTGACTCCGCGGGGCTGCTCCCCCTCGGCCTGCTCGCGGTCGGCGTCGGCGTGGTCGAAGCCCTGCTGATCTTCTTCAGGCGATGGGCCCAGGTCAAACCGGTGCTCGGCCTGGAGACCCGCATCCGCGACGACCTCTACGAGCACCTGCAGCGCCTGCCCATGGGCTTCCACGGCGACTGGCAGTCGGGTCAGCTGTTATCCCGGGCGACCACCGACCTGTCGACGATCCGCCGGTTCCTCGGCTTCGGCATGCTCTTCCTGGTCATGAACATCCTGCAGCTGATCACGGTGACCGTGCTGCTGCTCAACAAGTACTGGCCGCTCGGGCTGCTGGTGCTGGCCTCGGCCGTGCCGATCATCTGGACGTCGCTGCGCTTCGAGAAGCGCTACATCAAGATCTCCCGCCAGGTGCAGGACGAGCAGGGCGACCTCGCCACGCTCGTCGAGGAGTCCGCGCTCGGCATCCGCACGATCAAGGCGTTCGGCCGCCGCCACCACGTCTACGACCGCTACGACGACGCCGCGCTCAAGGTGTACGGCAGCTCGATGGCCAAGGTGCGGCTGTCGGCCCGGTTCTTCTCCTTCCTGGAGATCATCCCCAACATCACGCTGGCCCTCGTCCTGCTGCTCGGGGCGCTGGCCGTCGGCTCGGGGGAGCTGACGCTGGGCGCGCTGGTGGCGTTCACCACGCTGATGTTGCAGCTCGTGTGGCCGATCGCCAGCCTCGGCTACATCCTCGCCATGGCCCAGGAGGCCATGACCTCCGCCGACCGCCTCATGGAGGTCATGGACACCGTCCCGGCCATCGAGGGCGGCACCCAGACCATCGAGCGCCCGCGCGGCCATCTCCGCTTCGAAGGGGTCGGGTTCCGCTTCCCCGACGCCGACGAGCCGGTGCTGCGCGACGTGTGGCTGGAGGTCAAGCCCGGTGAGACGGTCGCCGTCGTGGGCGCGACCGGCGCGGGCAAGACCACGCTGACCGCCCTGGTGCCCCGCCTGCTCGACCCCACCTCGGGCCGCGTCACGATCGACGGGCAGGACGTACGCGACCTCAAGCTGACGACGCTGCGCCAGGTGGTGGCCACCGCGTTCGAGGAGCCGACGCTGTTCTCGATGAGCGTGCGCGAGAACCTCATGCTCGGCCGGCGCGACGCCACCGAGGAAGAGCTCGCCGCGGCCATCCAGACCGCGCAGGCCATGTTCGTCTACGACCTGCCGTGGGGGCTCGACACCCGCATCGGCGAGCAGGGCCTGTCGTTGTCCGGCGGCCAGCGGCAGCGGCTCGCCCTGGCCAGGGCGGTGCTGAGCAGGCCGCGGATCCTGGTCCTCGACGACACCCTGTCCGCGCTCGACGTCGAGACCGAGGCCCTCGTGGAGGAGGCGCTGCGGCACGTGCTGCGCGAGGCGACCGGCATCGTCGTCGCCCACCGCGCCTCCACCGTGCTGCTGGCCGACAAGGTGGCGCTGCTGCGTGACGGCACGATCACGCACGTCGGGCAGCACCAGGAACTGCTGGCCGAGGTGCCCGAATACCGCGAGCTGCTCGCCCAGGACGCCGACTTCGACGGCGCGTCGGAAGGGGCTCTGCGATGACCACGACCACCACACCGCCCCCGCCGAACGCGTCCGGCACGGCGTCCTGGCGCGGCGTCGCCTCCGAGGACCAGGACGAGCTGCCGGAGAAGGTCTCCGTCCTGCTGCGGGCGCGCTCCCGGCGGCTGCTGGGCAACCTGCTGCGCCCCTACCGGAAGAAGATCGCGCTGCTGGTCGGGATCATCCTGGTCTCGAACGCGGCCGGCCTGTCGATCCCCTTCCTGGTCTCGATCGGGATCGACTCCGGCATCCCGCCCATCCGTCAGGGGTCCGGCCCCTCCGTGCTGCTGACCGTGGTCGGGGTGATCCTGGCCGCGGCCGTCACGCAGGCGGTCACGCGGCAGGCGTTCCTGCGGCTGTCGGGCCGGATCGGCCAGAGCATCCTTCTGGAGCTGCGCAGGAGGGTGTTCGACCACTTCCAGCGCCTGTCGCTGAGCTTCCACGAGCAGTACACCTCCGGGCGGGTCATCTCGCGGCTGACCTCCGACATCGAGGCCATCGCCGAGCTGCTCCAGTCGGGGTTCGACGCGCTCGTCAAGGCCGTGCTGACCATGGTGGGCACGGCGGTGCTGCTGCTGGTGCTCGACGTGCACCTCGGCCTGGTGGCGCTGGTCCCGCTGCCGCTCCTGCTGCTGTTCACCAAGTGGTTCCGCCGGCAGTCGGCGATCGTCTACCGCCGCACGCGCGAGACGGTCGCGCTGGTGATCGTGCACTTCGTGGAGTCGATGACCGGCATCCGCGCCGTGCAGGCCTTCCGCAGGGAGCCCCGCAACCAGGAGATCTTCCAGCAGCTCAACGACGACTACCGCGGCGCCAACGCCCGCAGCATGCAGCTCGGCGCGACGTTCATGACCGGCATCAAGCTCATCGGCAACATGACGATCGGCGGGGTGCTGCTCTACGGCGGCTGGCTGGCGCTCCACGGCGAGGTCAAGGTCGGCGTGCTGGCGGCGTTCCTGCTGTACCTGCGCCAGTTCTACGAGCCGATGCAGGAGGTCAGCCAGTTCTACAACACGCTGCAGTCGGCGGGCGCGGCGCTGGAGAAGTTGTCCGGCGTGCTGGAGGAGGAGCCGTCCGTGCCCGAGCCGCGCGAGCCCGCGGCGCTGCCGCCGGGCGGGGCGCGCGGCAAGGTGCGTTTCGAGGGCGTGAGGTTCGCCTACGTCGAGGAGATGCCGATCCTGCCCCGCCTCGACCTGACGATCCCGGCCGGGCAGAGCGTGGCCCTGGTCGGCGCGACGGGCGCGGGCAAGACGACGCTGGCCAAGCTGATCTCCCGCTTCTACGACCCCACCGAGGGCCGCGTGCTGCTCGACGGCGTCGATCTGCGCACGCTGGACGAGCCCACGCTGCGCCAGGCCGTTGTCATGGTCACGCAGGAGAACTTCCTGTTCAGCGGCACGGTCGCCGACAACATCAGGTTCGGCAGCCCTGACGCGACCGACCGGCAGGTGCGCGAGGCCGCCAAGGCGATCGGCGCGCACGAGTTCATCGCCGGCCTGCCCGACGGCTACGACACCGAGGTGGGCAAGCGGGGCGGCCGCATGTCGGCCGGCCAGCGGCAGCTCGTCGCGTTCGCCAGGGCGTTCCTCGCCGATCCCGCGGTGCTCATCCTCGACGAGGCCACCTCCAGCCTCGACGTGCCGAGCGAACGGCTCGTCCAGCGCGCGCTGCGCACGATCCTCGCGGACAGGACCGCGCTGATCATCGCGCACCGGTTGTCGACGGTGGAGATCGCCGACCGGGTGCTGGTGATGGAGCGGGGGGAGGTCGTCGAGGACGGCCCGCCGGCCAGGCTCATCGCCGCCTCAGGGCGGTTCGCGGGCCTGCACCAGGCCTGGCTCGACAGCCTGAGCTAGCCGTGCGGGCGGGCCGCCGCCGCGAAACCGATGTACAGCTCGTACGCGAGGAACGCGACCAGCGGCACGCCCAGCGCGATCAGCAGCCGGCCGGGGAGGCGGGCCCTGTCAGCGGGCGTCTCCCCTGGCCGCGCCGCGGGCACGAACACCGGCTGCGGCGGTTCCTCCGGCACGGCCACCAGCTCGAGATGGCGGGCCAGGTAGCCGGAGGGGAACGACGTCACGTCGTACGCGCCGCAGCCGGGGCAGCACGCCCCCGACCAGGGCGGCGGCACGCGGACTCCGGCACTGAACCAGATCTCGGCCGCGTTGCCGTGGGAGTCGGCGAGGCGTCTGACGACGAACTGCTCCTCCCAGACGTGCAGGCACCGCAGGCATGCGAAAGGCCACGTCTCGCGGGTGTCGAAACCATCGGGCACCAGGACCACCCCCGGCTGCGGATCGGTGTCGGACCCGAGTGTCCGTCCGGTCCCGTACGCCCGACAAGGCCAGCCTTTGTAACACTAAGCGCTATGGAATGCTCACCAAGAGTCAGGTCAGGCCCCGGCGGCGCCGCTGCACCGGGCTGAGCAGCGGTGTCGCGTCGGGCACGCCGGGCTCAGCCGGCGGGACGAGCTCCGGATGACGCGACAGATAGCCGTCCGGGAACCTGGTGGACTGCTGGCACCCGCAGTGCGGGCAGATCACGCCCGGCCCTGGCGGCAGCACGGGCAGGCCGTCGCGCAGCCACACCTCGGTCTCGTTGCCGTGGCGGTCGTCGATGCGCCTGACCAGATACTGCTCTTCCCAGACATGCCAGCAGCGGCGGCATTCGAAGGGCACGGTCCTGAGTTCTTCGGTCAACGAGGTCACCCCCTCGCTTTCGAGTGTCCGCCCGTCTGGGGGAACATCGCAACCTGGCCCGCGTGCCGGCTACCTGACCGTGAGCACGAAGGCCATGGCGCCCGCGACCAGGCTCAAGGTGCCGAGCCACGCGAAGACGGCGTCCAGCCGGGAGTCCAGGGGCCGGCCGCCGTGCAGGGCGGCCTGCACCCGGCGGAACCGTGCCCTGGTCCTGATCAGCAGCACGGCGCCGCAGAGCGCGGCCAGGGCGAACCCCGTGACGGCGAGGAGGGGCAGGCCGTGCCTGGCGGACAGGCCGGCCGCGCCCAGCCCGCCGGTCGCCAGGGCCACCGCCGTGCGCACCCAGGCCAGCCGGGTGCGTTCGCTCTGCAGCCCTTGGTCCCAGATCTCCTCGTCGGGCGCCTTCGCCTCCTCCCCCACCCGCGGCCTCAGATCGACAGGACGATGAGGACGAGGGCGATCACGGCGACGGCCGCGACGCCGTAGCCGAAGACGGCCGCGAGCGCGGGCGGAGGCAGCGGCGCCTGCCGGCGCAGGGCGCGCTGGATGTTGCGCCAGCGCGGGTAGGCCAAGCCCGCGGCCAGGGCGGAGAGCGTGACGAGCATGATGGCCAGGGTGGTACGGATCCAGGGCACGAACATGTCGGCCGGAACCGCCGCCATGGCCACCCCGCCCGCGCTGAGCGCCAGCGCCGTGCTCAGCCAGGTGAGAAAGGTGCGTTCGTTGGCCAAGGTGAAACGCGGGTCGGGTTCCATGACAAAAACGGTAATTCGTCTACTTTTCCCCTAGAGAAGTCGGGATTGCCCTTTCTGCGGGAGGTCAGCCGGTGCAGGCCTTGGCGACCTTCTCCAGGTAGGCGGCCGAGTCGGTGCCGACCTTCTGCGCCGCGTCGACGGCGTCGTTGACGCTGGTGACGGAGATGCCGCTCAGGGTCGCGGCCAGGTCGTCGGTGGCCTCCTTGAGCGTGGTGTTGGCGGCCTTGTCGGCCACGTCGTTGAGCTTGGTCGCGGCGTCGTCGAGCGCCTTGTCCATGGCTTGCGGGTCGTCGGTCAGCTTGGCGATCTGCGCGCCCAGATCAGTGACGATCTTCGGCGCCTCCAGGCACGCCTGGGCCTTGTCGATGGTGTCGTTGACCTCGCCGCACCCGGCGGCGAAAAGGCACACGGCGAAAGCGGCAAGGGGCAGGAACCGGCTCTTGAGGTGGCGCATGTTTCGACCCTACCCAACGAACGGCCACGCGACGTGACCGCTGTTTTTCGGACAGTAGACGCGACCGAAACCTGCGATCGCCCGCACACGGTTCGTCCGGGTGGGGGCTCTCGAGCCGGCCGGCTCCGGTTTCCGGGCCCGCACGCGGAAGGACGGCGGTTCACCTGGTGGGCGGGGTGTGGAGCCGGAGCCAGCCGGTGAGGAGGCGGTTGACCTCGCCGGGGCGCTCCTGCTGGAGCCAGTGGCCGCAGCCGTCGAGGATGTGGGAGGCGGTCAGGCCGGGCATCGTCTCGGGGAGCGCCTTGATGGCGCCGGCCATCCAGGTGGTGGTGGGGTCGAGCTCGCCTCCGGCGAACAACGCGGGCTGGGTGATCGGGGCGCCGTCCCACGCGGCGAGGTCCTCCCAGTCGCGGTCGACGTTGCGGTAGCGGTTGAGGGCGCCGGTCAGCCCGGTCCGCTCGAACTCGCCGGCGTAGACGTCGAGGTCGGCCTCGGTGAGCCAGGACGGCAGCCCGCCCTTGGGGAAACGGTCGGAGAGCCGGCCGCCTTCGGGAACGGATGAGACGCCCGTCGCGGGCATCGTGCCGGCCGAGAGCGCGGCGTAGATGCCCGCCAGCCAGCCGCGGACGTCGGGTTCGATCTCCGCCTCCGCCCGCCCGGGCCGCTGGAAGTAGCTGACGTAGAACTCCTCCTCCCCGCCGAGGCGGGCGAAGGCGTCGGTGGGCCGGAAGGGGCCGCGCGGGGAATAGGGCACGCTGAACAGGGCCACTGCGGTGAACACGTCCGGCCTGAGCAGGGCGCTGTTGGCGGCGATCGGCGACCCCCAGTCGTGGCCCGCGACCACCGCTGACCGCTCGCCGAGCGCGCGCACGACGGCGACGTTGTCGGCGACGTGGTCGAGCATCCGGTACGCGTGCGTCTGCGCGGGCTTGGACGAGCGGCCGTAGCCGCGCACGTCGATGGCCGCCGCGCGGAAGCCCGCCGCGGCGAGGGCGGGAAGCTGGTGCCGCCAGGAATACCACGACTCGGGGAAGCCGTGGACCAGCAGGACCAGAGGGCCCGTGCCCTGTTCCGCCACGTGGATGCGGCCGCCGGGCGTCTCCACCAGCCGGTGCCGCACCTCGGCGGGCGAGAAAGACGGGTGATCGGTCATGCGTCCTCCCAAGGGGTTGCTCTTCGCATCATGCGGGCCCGGGGGCGGCGCGCACACATCGCCTTGCCGTTCCGGCAACGGATTCCCGATGCGGGCGCCTGATGCCAAGGATTTCCTTGACATCCCCATCCCCTCGGCTCGAAGATTCCAAGCATGTCTTTGGAATCCTCGCGGCGGCGGCTCGACGACCCGTCCGCCATGCGGGCCTTCGCCCATCCCGTCCGGCTGGCGCTGCACGAGCTGCTGCTGCGGTCGGGCCCCACGACCGCAGCCGACGCCGGGCGCGAGACCGGCGTCAGCCAGGCACTGGCCTCCTACCACCTGCGGCAGCTCGCCAAATACGGCTTCGTGGAGCAGGCCGAGGCCCGCGACGAGCGCGAACGGCCGTGGAAGGTGACCGAGCGCGTCCAGGAGTGGGACGACAGCGCGCCCGGGCTCGAGCACTCGGCCGCCAGGAGCCTGCTGGAGCAGGTCATCGCCGAGCGGGCGCTGGCGCGGCTGGCGGACTGGGGGGAGCGGCGGCAGGAGGAGCCGGAGCCGTGGCGTTCGATCGGCGGGATCGGCAATTTCCACCTCCACGCCACGCCCGACGAGGTAGCCGAGATCGGCGCGGCCATCACGGAGCTGCTGGAGCCGCTGATGGCGCGCGTCGGCGACCCGGCGGCGCAGCCCGACGGCGCCCGGCCCGTGCTCCTGACGCAGGTCGTCGTCCCGCTGCCACCGGCCGGCTCCGATGGCTGAGGCGCCCGCCGGGACACCGCCCGGGACACCGGATGGGACACCGCCCGGGAAGCCGCCCGGGGCGCCGGACACCGCGGCGTCCGGGGCGGTGTCCGGGGCGCCGGCCGGGGCGGTGTCCGGGGCGCCGGCCGGGGCGGTGTCCGGGGCGCCGGCCGGGGCGGTGTCCGGGGCGCCGGGACCGCTGCGCGGCAACCGCGACTACCGGCGGCTGCTCGCCGCCGGCCTGGTCTCGCAGACCGGCGACTGGGCGATCAGCACCGGCCTGGCCTTCCACGTCTACCAGCTCACCGGCTCGACGCTGTCCACCGCCGTCATGCTGGTGGTCACGCGGCTGCCCGACGTGCTGCTCGGATCGGTGGCCGGGATGCTGGCCGACCGCTGGGACCGCCGGCGGCTGCTGGTCGTCACCGAGCTGCTGCTCGCCATCGGGCTGCTGCCGCTGCTGGCGGTGCACGACCCGGCACAAATGTGGATCGTGTACGCGGTCGCGCTCTGGACGGGCGTCCTCAGCACGGTGCTCGTCCCCGCGCAGAAGGCGCTGCTCCCGCAGGTCGTGGCGGAGTCCCAGCTCGTCCGTGCCAACGCCCTGCACGGGCAGAGCGGGCAGCTGGCCCGCCTGCTGGGGGCGATGCTGGGCGGCGTCGCCGTCAGCGCGGGCGGACTTCCCGCCGTCGTGCTCGTCGACGTCACCAGCTTCGTCGTCTCCGCGGCCCTGCAGGCGGCGGTACGGGCGCCGGGACGGCCCGCACGGTCGATGTCGGCGGGCGGGCAGTGGATCTCGGGGCTCCGCCTGGCCATGGGGAACGCGGGCGTGCGCGTGCTGGTGGCGTACATGGTGATCACAGGGCTGGGCGAGGGGATCTTCGCCACGCTGGCCGCGCCCTTCGTCGCGGACGTCCTCGGCGGCGGCGGTGACGCGTACGGGCTGTTCCTGTCGGTGCAGGCAGTCGGAGGGCTGCTCGGCGGGCTCGTCGTCGCGGCCCGCCCGGGCAGGGCGGCCCCGCGGCCGTTACTGGGCTGGGGGACGATCGTGTTCGGGGCGGTCGATCTGGCGCTGTTCGCCTACCCCCTCGTCCTGCCGGCATCCGGGCCCGCGCTCTGGCCCGCGCTCGTGCTGATCGTGCTGGCCGGCGTCCCCGCGGCGGCCGCGATGGCGGGCTTCACCACCCTTGCCCAGACCGTCACCACCGACGATCGCCGCGGCGGCGTCATCGGCCTGCTGGGCAGCGCCCAGGCGGCCACGTCGCTGGCCGGCATGGCGGCCGCGGGGGTGCTCGGCGGTGTGCTCGGCATCGTCCCGACCTTGTGCCTGCACGCGCTCGGGCTGGCCATCGCCGGTTCCATGGTGCTGCTGACCTGGCGTCATGCGTGATCCGATATCGATCCCTTCGCGATATCGCTATTAGACATCCGCTGATCGCATCTGCTTTGCTCCTGCCCTCTGACGGACGACGGCAAAGGATTCGACATGCGACACCTCCGGGCGGCGACGGCGACCACTCTGACGATCACCCTCCTCGGGTGCGGTCTCGTCACCGGCACGGCCTCGGCCACGACGGTCACGTCCGGCCAGGCCAGGGCCGCGAAGGAGTTGCGAGCCCTGGAGAGCTCGTTCAAGGGCCGCATCGGCGCGTACGCGATCGACACCGCCACCGGCAGGACGATCGCGTACCGGTCGGGCGAGCGGTTCCCGCTGCTGTCCACGTTCAAGGCGATGGCGTGCGCGGCGGTGCTGCACAAGGCCCGCACCTCCCGGCCGGGGCTGATGAACAAGCGTGTCCGGTGGACGGCCCGCGAGCTGGTGGACTACTCCCCCGTCACGGAGAAGCACGTCAAGGACGGCATGACCGTGGCCGCCCTCTGCGACGCCGCCATCACCATGAGCGACAACACCGCGGGCAACATGGTGCTGAAGCAGATCGGCGGACCGGCCGGGCTGACCAGATACTTCCGGTCGCTGAAGGACCGCGTCTCACGCCTCGACCGCTGGGAGACCGAGCTCAACGACTGGACGCCCAAGAGCCGGCGCGACACCACCACCCCGTCGGCCATCGCCCGCGACCTGCGCGCCGTCACGTACGGCAAGGCGCTCAACGCCAAGGACCGCGCCCGGCTCAACGCCTGGCTGATCGCCAACAAGACCGGAGACGCCCGCATCCGCGCCGGCCTGCCCAAGACCTGGACGATCGGCGACAAGACCGGCACCAACTCCGACGGGTTCGGCGGCGGTAACGACATCGCCGTCATCTGGCCGGACAAGAAGGCCGCTCCCATCATCATGGCCATCTACACCAACCGCACGCCTGGCCTGGCCGCCGACGACAAGACCATCGCGAAGACCGCCACCATCCTCGCCCGCGGGCTCGGCAGACTCTGATGGCACGCCGGGGGACGCAGATCGTACGCCTCGCCGCCGTGGGAGTGGCGGCGGGCGTGCTGGTCGCGGGGATCGCGCTGCCCGCCGTGGGCGGCGCGGGGTTCGGGTTCGTGGCGGCGGCCGACGGGGTGAACCTCGAGCCCGCCGACCTCGTCGAGCCGCCGCCGGCGGAGGTCACGATCGTGCAGGACGCCAGGGGCAAGGAGATCGCCCGCTTCTACGAGGAATACCGCGAGGTCGTCGGCTTCGACGAGATCGCCGGCGTGATGAAGACGGCGATCGTCTCGATCGAGGACTACCGCTTCTACGAGCACGGCGCGATCGACGTCGAGGGCACGCTCCGGGCGCTGGCCGCGAACCTGCGGGCGGGCCGGGTCAGCCAGGGCGGGTCGAGCATCACCCAGCAGTACGTCAAGCAGGTGCTGCTCAACTCGGCCGGCAGTGACGAGGAGCGCAACGCGGCGGTGGAGGCCAGCTACGCGCGCAAGCTCAGCGAACTGCGCTATGCCATGGGGGTCGAGGAGAAGTACACCAAGGACCAGATCCTCGAGAAATATCTGAACATCGCGTATTTCGGCGCCGGCGCCTACGGCGTGGAGGCGGCGGCGAAACGTTTCTTCGGCGTCAGGGCCTCCGATCTGACCCTGGCCCAGGCGGCGACGCTGGCCGGGGCCGTGCAGGATCCCAACGCCACCGACCCCAACCTGGGCAGGGCGCAGCGCGAGCGGCTGCGGGCGCGGCGTGACGTCGTGCTGGGCCGGATGGCCGAACTCGGCAAGATCACCCCGGCTGAGGCGGCTGAGGCTGAGGCCACCGGGCTGGGGTACAGGGGCACGAAGCTCCCGGGCGGCTGCGAATCCAGCAAGTATCCGTACTTCTGCCTTTATGTCAGGCATGAGATTCTCAGCGACCCCGGCTTCGGCCCGACCGCCCGGGACCGCCTGGCCAGGCTCAACCGCGGCGGCCTCACCATCAGGACCACGATCGACCCGGCCATGCAGGCCGCCGCCGACCGGGCGATCAAGACGTGGGTCAGGCCCTCCGACCGCGCCGTGGCGGCCGAGGCCCTGGTCCAGCCGGGCACCGGCGCGATCAGGGCGATGGCCGCCAGCAGGCGCTACGGCCGCAGCGCGGACCGGAACGAGATCTCGTACAACGTGGTCGCGGACGCCGCGCACGGGGGCGGGGCGGGGTTCCAGGCGGGCTCCACGTTCAAGACGTTCACCCTGCTCGCCGCGTTGAAGCAGGGCATGAAGGTGGACGACGGCCTCAAGGCGGGCGCCGGTTACCGCGCGCCGGATCACGCGGCGTTCCGGAACTGCGCGGGCGAGAACGTCGGCGACCCCGCGCACACGGTCACCAACGACGAGGGCTCGCCCGGGTGGAAGACGCTGCGGACCGGCACGTGGGACTCCGTCAACACGTTCTTCATGGAGCTGGAGCAGCGGGTCGGGCTGTGCGCGACGGTCACGATGGCCGAGTCGCTGGGGATCCGCCGCGCGGACGGGAAGAAGCTGCAGGAGTACGAGACGTTCACGCTCGGCATCAACGAGATGGACCCGGTGACGGTGGCGAACGCGTACGCGGCGATCGGGGCGCGCGGCCGCCACTGCGCGCCGATGGCGATCACCCGCATCACCGACCGGGACGGCTCGACCATCCGCTACCGGCCGAAATGCCGCCAGGTCCTCGACCCCGCCGTCGCGGACGCGGCCTCGTCCGTGTTGTCGGGCGTGTTCACCAAGGGCACGATGAGCGGCGTCGGCGGCATCGGCCGTGACGCGGCAGGCAAGACCGGCACCACCGACGACTACGCGGCGGCGTGGTTCGCCGGGTTCACCCCCGACCTGGCGGGCGCGGTGAGCGTCGGCGACCCGCGCGGCTCCCAGCGCCACAAGCTCGTCGGGGTGACGCTGGGCGGCCGCTACCACGGTGCGGTGCAGGGCGCGAGCGTGCCCGGCCCCATCTGGCGGGACACGATGGCGGCGGCGCTGAAGCGCGTGGCGCCGACGCCGTTCACCGCGATGGACACGGCCCGGTTCGGCGGCTGCGACGAGCTCTGCCGCCCCGGGCGGCGTGATGCGGAGAACCCGGAGAGCCCGGGAACACGACTCCCTTGATGGACATGTACGAACCGATACCGGAGAGGATCCGATCGCTCTTCGACCAGGACTTCACGAAAATGGCCGTGGTCACCGAGGACCCGCCGCCGCCCTGATGGTCGCCGACCGCCCTCCACGAGCCGAGCCGCACGGCGGGTCATAGGATGGGTGCATGGCCACGTGCGAACACCTTTCCCAGGCCGACGACCCTGCGGCAAGGACCCCGGAGGGTTGCGAGGAGTGCCTGGCCGACGGAGGGCGCTGGGTGCACCTGCGGCGCTGCCTGGAGTGCGGCCACATCGGCTGCTGCGACTCCTCGCCGGCCAAGCACGCCACCGCGCACTTCCACGCCACCAGCCACCCCGTGATGCAGTCCTACGAACCCGGCGAGGCATGGCGCTGGTGCTTCGTGGACAGCCGGATGGGCTAACGCTCCAGCATCGCCTCTTCGAGGTCGAGCTGCCCCATCAGCTCGCGCAGCACCTCGTCCTCGATGCGGCGCTCGTCGCGCAGGCGCACGAACACCCGGCGCTCGGCCTGGAGCATCTCGCGGCGCAGGCGCCGATAGAGAGCGCTGGGAGTCTCCGCGCCGTCCTGGCCGGTGCCGCCGCCCAGCCGCTCCCACGCCGACAACGACCGGCGCCACGACTTCTCCCTGAGCTGGTCGATGACCTGCTTCTGGATCTCGTCCGGCTCGCCCAGCTCGGCGAGCAGCCGATCCAGCTCCGCCAGCCCCTCCTCCAGCGCCGCCTGCTGGGCAGCCGCCCCGGCCAGGCGGTCCTCGTAGTCCTCCTGGTCGCTCGACACGCGCAACCGCCTGATCAGCGCGGGGAACGTGGTGCCCTGGATGAGGAGTGTGCCGATCACGGTGGTGAACGTCAGGAACAGCAGCATCGCGCGGTCGCGCTCGGGCACCTCGGGCGGGATGGCGAACGCCGCCGCCAGCGACACCACGCCCCGCATGCCCGCCCACCCCAGCAGCGTCACCTGCCGCCGGGAGGGCGGCCGCTCTTCCCTGTGCAGCAGGTTGACCAGGGACGACACCGCGAACAACCACACGAACCTGCTGGCGATCGTCACCACCAGCACCGCTGCGGCATATCCGGCGACCTGCCACGGGCTGACGCCGGTGAGGCCCTCCACCACGGTCTCCAGTTGCAGCCCGATCAGCGCGAACACGATCGACTCGAGCAGGAAGGCGGTGACCTTCCACACGGCGCCGGACACCAGACGCGTCCCGAACCCGCGCAGGTGCATGCGGTGCCCCAGGTGAAGACCGACGATCACGACCGCGATCACGCCGGAGGCGTCCACTGACTCCGCCGCGAGATAGGCGGCGAACGGGATCAGCAACATCAGCGCGTTCTCGACCATCGAGTCGCGCGTGCGCTCGAACAACCACGAGAGCGCGTACGCCAGCGCCATCCCGATCGCCACGCCGCCCGCCGCGGCGAGCACGAACAGGCCCGCGCCCTCGGCCAGGTCGACCGAAGCGCCCACGGCCGCCCCGATGGCCACCCGGTAGAGCGTCAGCGCGGTGGCGTCGTTGAACAGGCTCTCGCCGACGAGGATCGTCAGCGTCTGGCGCGGCAGGCCCAGCCGCCGGCCGACCGCGACGGCCGCCACCGCGTCGGGCGGGGCGACGATCGCGCCGAAAGCGAACGCCAGCGCCAGCGGCAGGCCCGGCAGCAGGAGGTGGACGACCAGCCCCACCACGACCGCGGTGAACACCACCAGCCCGACCGACAGCAGCCCCACAGGCCGCCTGGCCTCGCGCAGCCGCAGGTAGGAACTGTCGAGTGCGGCGGAGTAGAGCAGCGGCGGCAGGAACACGAACAGCGCCAGCTCCGGGTCCAGCGGCACCGGAGGGACCAGGGGCGACACCAGCAGCCCCGCGGCGACCAGCAGCAGCGGCGCCGGCCAGCCCATACGCCGCGCCACGGCCGCTACTGCGACGGCGCCCCCGGCCACCACCAGCAGTTGCAGGCCCATGGTGGGATTCACCGGCGCCCCCTCCCCTCGACCCATCACCCCGCGGTGAGCGTACCCGCGGGAGGGGAGTGGCCTGGCGCACGCCGGCGCGGGGACGGATCCCGCACGAACGAGTCACGCACGAACGGATCGCGCGGGAACGGTTTGCGCGGGGGCACGGACGTGCGGCGGCGGACGCGTCGCGGCGAGGGACCTGCGGGTACCCGTCACCACTCCCTGCGGTCGCTTCTTTCGTGGTAGTCCGGCTGCTCGGGGCGCAGCCGCTCGCCCGTGGAGAACATCGGGTCCCCGACGTACGGGCGGGTCATCTCGGGATCACCCTGTTCCTGGCGGCCGAGGGTCAGCAGCGGGTCCACGGGGTTCTGGTGGGGCGGCACCTGACGCTGCTGCGGGGCCGGGCGGGGCCGGCCGGCCCCCGGGATGCCGTGCATGGGGGTGCCCAGACCGGCCGTGCTCGGCTGGGTCTGCTGAGGCTGCGGTTGTTGCGGCTGGGGCTGCCCGTAGGAGGTGTCGGAGCGGCGTCCGTAAGGGTCGGACGGGTACGGGTCCGACGGATACGGGTCGGGCCGGTGCTGCTGGACAGGCTGGTAGGGGTCGGCGGCCTGCGAGGGGAAGCCCGGCGGGTCGGTGCTGGCCGGCGCCTGACGGCGCTGGTCGCCGGGCATCTGGTAGACCGGTTCGTTCTCGACGTACTGAGGGCCGGTGAAGGGCTCGGCCTGGCCCTGCTGGATGTAGTGCGGGCCGCTCACCGGGTCGGCGGTGTACTGAGGGCCGCTGAAAGGGTCACCGGTGTAGGCCTGCTGCGGGGCGGTCTGGTCGACGTATTGAGGGCCGGTGAAGGGGGTCCGCTCACCGTAGGCGGGGGTGTGCTGCTCTCTGGGGGCCGCGGTCTCGCCATAGGCGGGCGCGTGCTGCTCCCTCGGCGCCGCGCTCTCGCCGTACGAGGCCACCAGTTTGTCCTGGGGTGCCGGCGGCGCACCCCTGGCCACGAGGACGTCGTTGGGCGACAGGGCCGCCGTGGGCCGGTCGTCGGGCTGCGGCTGCTGCGGTGGTTGCTGAGCGTGCTGGGGCGGCCGGTGGTATTGGCCGGTGCCGGGGATGACCTCGGTGCCCGGCTCCTGCGCGGGCACGGCCGGCTGCTCGCCCGTGGCCTCGGCGTAGCCGTCGTCGAGGGTGTCGAGCAGCCGCCCGACGTCCTCCATGGGCATGCGGAAGCTCGCCGTGCACATCTCGCCGCGCCAGAGGCTGAGGACCAGTGTGCCCTCGTGCCAGGTGACGCGGAGACACCGTTCCTGACCTCGCGCATCGAAGAAGACTTCGCCGAACGACGGCAAGGGGACAACTTCCGACATGGAGGACATATTGCTTTAACCAGCCTTTATTCGTCCACTCAACCCCGGAAAACCCTAAGGGACCGGTCTTCCCACCTACACCGGGATTCCTTCTGGTCACGCTCGGTGGAGACTTTCTGGCACCAGCTGGAGTCCCGATCGACCAGTGTGCCATGCGTGCCGTCGCGCCGATTCAGGAATGCCGGGATGCGTCTGGCCGATCACGCCCCGTTCGGCGCGGCGGCCCTGGAATGCAGGTAGCGTTTAGTGCCGTGCCGGACTCCCATCTCCCGTCAGTGGACGAACTGCTCAGCATCGCGGTCAACGCTCTCGGAGGGAGCGAACGGCAGGGCCAGATCACCATGGTCCAGGCCGTGCGGCAGGCTCTCGACGACAAGACGCACCTGGCGGTCCAGGCGGGCACGGGCACCGGCAAGTCAGTGGCCTACCTCGTGCCCTCGATCCGCCACGCGATGGACAGCGAGAAGCCGGTCGTGATCTCCACGGCCACGATCGCGCTGCAGCGCCAGCTTGTCGACCGCGACCTGCCGAGGCTCTCCGAGGCGCTGGGCAAGGAGCTGCCGCACGAGCCGACGTTCGCCATCCTCAAGGGCCGGCGTAACTATCTGTGCCGCTACAAGGCGACGGCGGGCTGGCCCGAGGAGGACGAGCAGGACCAGCTCTTCGACCCGCGCGAGGTGAGCGCCACCGGCCGCATGGTGCAGCGCATCCAGGAGTGGGCCGAGGAGACCGAGACCGGCGACCGCGACGAGCTGGTGCCCGGCGTGAGCGAGCAGGCGTGGCGGCAGTTCTCGGTGAGCGCGCAGGAGTGCCTGGGAGCCACCCGCTGCCCGAGCGGCGCGGAGTGTTTCGCCGAGCTGGCCAGGGCGCGGGCGGGCGAGGTCGACGTGGTCGTGACCAACCACGCGCTGCTCGCCATCGACGCCATGGGCGACCTGCCGGTGCTGCCCGAGCACGAGGTCGTCGTCGTCGACGAGGCCCACGAGCTCGTCGACCGGGTGACGTCGGTGGTCACCGGCGAGCTGTCCGACACCTCGGTGATGCTGGCGGTCCGCCGGGTCGGCCGGCTGATCGAGCAGCCGATCGCCGACCAGCTCATGGAGGCCGGCGAAGACCTCAAGGCGCTGCTGGCCGCCGCACCGCCCGGGCGCATCGACGAGCTCCCCCAGGTGCTCGGGCTGACGCTGGCGCTCGTACGCGACACGGCCTGGCGATGCATCACCGCGCTCGGCCCGCGCAACGCCGACAAGGACGACCCCGACAAGGCGGGTCAGCGCAAGGCCGCGTTCACGGCACTCGACGAGGTGCACGACACCGCGGTGCGCATGCTGGAGGCCTACGGACACGCGGCGGAGGCCGACCGGGCGGAGGTGGTCTGGCTCGACGCCGGCACCGACCGCCGGCCGCCGATGTTGCGGGTCGCGCCGCTGAGCGTCAGCGGCATGCTGCGCGACAAGCTGTTCGGGGAGCGCACGGTGGTGCTCACGTCGGCCACGCTCGCGCTCGGCGGCACGTTCGACCCGCTGGCCGCGCAGTGGGGGCTGGGCGAGGGCAGAAGCTGGCAGGGCATCGACGTCGGCTCGCCGTTCGACCATCCGCGCGCGGGCATCCTCTACGTCGCCAAACACCTGCCCCAACCGGGGCGCGACGGGCTGCCGCAAGCCTACCTCGACGAGATCGCCGAGTTGATCGAGGCGGCCGGGGGCCGCACGCTGGGGTTGTTCTCGTCGATGCGGGCGGCCAAGGCGGCCACCGAGGCGCTGCGCGAGCGGCTGGACGTGCCGCTGCTGTGCCAGGGCGACGACTCGACGATGCTGCTGGTCAAGCAGTTCGCCGAGGACGAGCCGACGTGCCTGTTCGGGACGCTGTCGCTGTGGCAGGGCGTCGACGTGCCCGGCCCGTCGCTGCGGCTCGTGATCATCGACCGGGTGCCTTTCCCGCGCCCCGACGACCCGCTGACCTCGGCGCGGCAGCGACACGTGGCGGCCAAGGGCGGCAACGGGTTCATGGCGGTGGCGGCCAACCACGCCGCCCTGCTGCTGGCCCAGGGCGCCGGCCGCCTCCTGCGCGCCCAGGACGACAAGGGTGTGATCGCGGTCCTCGACCCGCGCCTGGCCACGGCCCGCTACAGCGGCTTCCTCCTGGGTTCCCTTCCGCCGTTCTGGCGCACGAACGACCCGGCCATCCCCCGAGCCGCACTCAAACGCCTCGCGGAAACGGCCTCTGAGGCGCGCGACGGTTAACACATGACCGTTTTCGCGTAA
Source organism: Nonomuraea sp. NPDC049378 (assembly GCF_055586745.1). Lineage (NCBI taxonomy): Bacteria > Bacillati > Actinomycetota > Actinomycetes > Streptosporangiales > Streptosporangiaceae > Nonomuraea > Nonomuraea sp. NPDC049378. Next base: position 186,983 of record NZ_JBVJHP010000004.1, on the reverse strand, counting down.
CGGCCAACGCCGGACCGGCCGCGTGGCGGTCGACACCCGACCGGCCGCGTGGGCGGCTGACAGTTGCCGGTCGCGTGGGCGGCGGGGTCGGCTGCGCATGCCTGCGGGCCCGGCCATCGACGAAACGGCGTGCCAGAAGCCTTTCGGATGCGCGCCTCCGGTGCCCGACCGCTGCCGGCCGTGCGCACCCTCGGTCACGGGCTTGACCACGGCGAGGGTCAGGAGCGCGCTCCGTAACGGCGGTCCGCCGGTGAAGGGTCAGCGGGCGTTCCCCTGGAAGGCCGTCAGCCACCTGCGGCGGAGCCGTGACGCTAGAAAGGAGAGAGATCCGGACGCTTGGGAGAGACCCCGTCGCCGGAGGAGACGCCGCGGAGGCGGCGGGAGACCCAGGGGACGAGGTGTTCGCGCATCCACTGCGCGTCTTCGCGCCGGCGCGCCCGGGGGTCCACCGCCCGCTCCGGCCAGCCCTTGCGCCAGTCGTCGAACGGCACCCCCAGCACGTCGAGCACGCGCGCGGCGACCAGCCGGTGGCCGTCTTCGTTCATGTGCAGGCGGTCGGCGCTCCATGCCCGCCAGTCACGCAGCCCCTGCATCGACCACTGGTCGACGAGCCGGCACCCGTAGAGGTCGGCGATGGAGCGCAGGTGCAGGTAGAAGATGGCGAAGCGGCCGCGCAGGCGCCGCATCACCGGCGTGTCGCGCGGGTCGACCCCGGTGAACAGCAGCACGTCGGCGCCCCCGGCCCGCAGGTCGCGTACGGCTCGCGCGACCTGCTTGGCCATCACGTCGGGGTCGCTGCCGGGCCTGAGCAGGTCGTTGCCGCCGGCGCAGAAGCTGACCAGGTCGGGCGCCATCTCGACGGCCAGCGGCACCTGCTCGGCGACGATCTGTCCGATCAGCTTGCCGCGCACGGCCAGGTTGGCGTAGCGGAAGCCGGGGTTGTCGGTGGCGAGCCGTTCGGCCACCCGGTCGGCCCAGCCACGGTAGTGGCCGTCCGGCCCGGGGTCGTTCAGCCCTTCGGTGAAGCTGTCGCCGAGAGCGACGAAGGACTTGTAATGCCTCATGAGGTCGTCTTCATCTCCGCGATAGCGTGCAGCGCAAGGATGTATGACTGTAGCCCGAAGCCCGCGATCGTGCCCGTCGCCACCCCGGCCACGACGGAGGTATGGCGAAACTCTTCCCTGGCCGCGGGATTGGAGATGTGCACCTCGACGAGCGGCGCGGTGCGCTGGGCGATGGCGTCGCGCAGGGCGTAGGAGTAGTGGGTGAAGGCGGCCGGGTTGAGCACGACGGGGATGCGGCCGTCGCAGGCTTCGTGGATCCAGCCGATCAGCTCGGCCTCGTCGTCGGTCTGGCGCACCTCGACGTGCTCGCCGAGCTTGCGCCCGGTGTCGCGGCAGAGGGTGGCGAGGTCCTCGAACGTCTCGGCGCCGTAGACGTCGGGCTCGCGGACGCCGAGCCGGCCCAGGTTGGGGCCGTTGAGCACGAGGATCATGCGGAGATCTCCTTGTAGGCGGCTTCGAGCAGCTCTTCTGCGGGATCTTCGAGGCGACCGGGTCGCGCCAGGTCGTCGAGCACGACGAAGCGCTGCTTGGCTCCGCGGTTCTTCTTGTCCAGGCGCATGTGGTCGCGCAGCCGGGGCCAGGCGCCGGCGCGGTAGGAGACGGGCAGGCCGACGCTCGTGAGGATCGACCTGGTGCGCTCGACCAGGTCGGCGCGTCCGGACAGGCGCGACAGCTCGGCGGCGTAGGCCATCCCGATGGCGACGGCCTCGCCGTGGCGGATGGTGTAGTGCTCTTCGCGTTCGATGGCGTGGGCGAGCGTGTGGCCGTAGTTGAGGACTTCGCGCAGGCCGGACTCGCGCAGGTCGGCGCCGACGACGTCGGCCTTGACCTGGATCTTGCGCTCGATCAGCTCGCGGGTGTGCGGGCCGCCGGGTGTGGTGGCGGCCTCGGGGTCGGCCTCGACGAGCGTGAGGATGTCCGGGTCGGCGATGAAGCCGCCCTTGATGATCTCGGCGAGGCCGGCGACGTAGTCGGCTCTGGGCATGCTGTCGAGCGTCGACAGCTCGCACAACACCCCGGCCGGCGGAAGGAACGTGCCGACGAGGTTTTTGCCCTCGGGCGTGTCGATGCCGTTCTTGCCGCCGACGGCCGCGTCGACCATGGCCAGCAGCGTCGTGGGCACGAGCACGACCTGCACGCCGCGCAGCCACGTGCCCGCCACGAACCCGGCCAGGTCGGTGGTCGCTCCCCCGCCCACGCCGATCACGGCGTCGGAGCGGGTCACGCCGTGCCGGCCGAGCGCGGACCACAGGCGCGCGGCCACGTCGACGGACTTGGCCTGCTCGCCGTCGGGCACGGGCAGGTCGGCCACCTCGTAGCCGCGCTCCGACAGGGTCGCGGTGACCGGCCCGGCGAGATCGGGCAGGCTCTCGGGGCGGATGACCGCGACCGTGCGCACGCCCGGTTTGAGCAGCGTCGCCAGCTCGGCCTGCACGCCGGTGCCGACCACGACGTCGTAGGGGCTGTCGCCGCGTACGTGGATGCGCGTCGCGCTCATGCGGGCAGCCCCTTCACGATCTCGTCGGCCAGCTCGGCCGGCTCGCGTTTGTCGGTGACCACGGTCGTCACGGCCAGCCGCTCGTAGACCGGACGCCGCTCGTCCATCAGCTTCTTCAGCTGGCTGCGCGGGTTGAGCACGAGCAGCGGCCTGGCCGAGCCGAGCCCGACCCGCTGCACGGCGTCGGAGAGCCCCACCTGCAGGTAGACCACGTGGTGGCCGTCGAGCATGGCCTGGGTCTCCTCGTTGAGCACGGCGCCGCCGCCGAGGGACAGGATGCCGTCGTGCTCGGCCAGCGCCCTGCGCACGGCCTGGTGCTCGAGCTCGCGGAAGCGGGCCTCGCCGTCTTCGACGAAGATGTCGGAGACGGGCTTGCCCGCCACGGCCTCGACGTCGGCGTCGGTGTCGCGGAACCCGACACCGAGCCGCTCGGCCAGCAGCCGCCCGATCGTGGTCTTGCCTGACCCGGGAGGGCCGATCAGCACGACGATGCTCGCCGATGGCTGTGCACTCATTTGATCACCATGGAAGAGAGGTAGCCGGACAGGTTGCGCGCGACCTCCTCGACGGAGTCGCCGCCGAACTTCTCGAGCGCCGTGTCGGCCAGCACCAGCGCGACCATCGCCTCGGCGACGATGCCCGCGGCCGGCACGGCGCACACGTCGGAGCGCTCGTGGTGGGCCTTGGCCGCCTCACCGGTCTTGACGTCGATGGTGGCCAGGGCCCTCGGCACCGTGGAGATCGGCTTCATCGCGGCGCTGACGCGCAGGACCTCGCCGTTGGTCATGCCACCCTCGACGCCCCCCGCGCGGTTGGTGATGCGCCTGACGCCGTCGTCGGCGGTGTATTCGATCTCGTCGTGGGCGCGGGAGCCGGGCCGCATGGCGGTCTCGAAGCCGTCGCCGACCGCGACGCCCTTGATGGCCTGGATGCCCATGAGCGCCGCGGCCAGCCGCGAGTCGAGCCTGCGGTCCCAATGGGTGTAGCTGCCGAGGCCCGGCGGCAGGCCGTAGGCCAGCACCTCGACGACGCCGCCGAGCGTGTCGCCGTCTTTGTGCGCCTTGTCGATGACGGCGATCATCGCGGCGCTGCCCTCAGGGTCGGCGCACCTGACCGGGTCGTCGTCGATGCGGGCCTGGTCCGCGGCGCCGGGCAGCGTCTCGGCCGGAGTCCTGGCGCCGCCGATGGAGGTGACGTGGCTGACGATGTCGACGCCGAGCGCCTGCTTGAGGAAGCGCCTGGCGACCTCGCCGAGCGCGACGCGGGCCGCGGTCTCGCGGGCGCTGGCCCGGTCGAGCACCTGCCGGGCGTCGTCGAACCCGTATTTCTGCATGCCCGCCAGGTCGGCGTGCCCGGGGCGGGGGCGCGACCTCGGAGCATTGCGGGCCAGGCCCTCCAGCTCGGCCGGGTCGACCGGGTCGGCCGCCATGACCTTCTCCCACTTGGGCCACTCGGTGTTGCCGATGCGGATGGCGACGGGGCTGCCCATCGTGCGCCCGTGGCGCACTCCGCCCACGATCGTCACCTGGTCCTGCTCGAACTTCATCCGGGCGCCGCGGCCATAGCCGAGCCTGCGGCGGCGCAGGGCCTCGTCGATGGCGGCCGTGGTCACCTCGACGCCGGCAGGCAGGCCTTCGAGGACGGCGACGAGTTCGGGCCCGTGGGATTCTCCGGCGGTCAACCAGCGCAACATGACTCCAAGTCTTCCATGTGCGGCCCAGTGGCCGGACCGGCGTTCATCAACCGAGACAGAGCACGCTGAACGCCCCTAGCAGCATGAACGGCCCGAAAGGGAACTCGGTGTGCCGGGTCCCACGCTTCGTCACCAGGAGGGCGACGGCGTACAGCGCGCCCAGCAACTGTCCGGCGAAGGCGGCGACGACCAGCGCCTGCCAGCCCAGCGCCGCGCTCGTCATGCCGATGAGCCCGGCCAGCTTCACGTCCCCCAGACCCATCGCGTACGGCCTGGCGAACCAGAGCAGCGCGTACACGACCGCCAGCGCCGCCCCGCCGGCCAGCGCCGCGGGCAGTTCCCCCGTCGGCACGAGCGCCAGCGCCATGACGGGGTACGCCGGGAGCGTGATCGCGTCGGGCAGCAGGCTCGTACGCCAGTCGACCACGGCCAGAGCCACCCCGATCACGGCGAAGCACGCGTACGGCAGCCCCACCCGCCACGCGACGAGCGCGGTGACGGCGGCGCACACCACCTCGATGGCCGGCGGCCACGGGGGGACGGGGGTGACACCGTCGTCATAGGCATCGGCCAGCGCCCGGATGGCGCGTCCGCACAGGAGTCCGAGCAGCGCCATGAGTGCGACCACGCCCAGACCCTAAACCGCCCGGCCCGCCCCCGCGGGCCGATCGCCCCCAAGCCCCCGCCACGGGAGCCGCGCCGTCTCGCCGCCCCAAGCCCTGGCGCCCAGCCGGTCCGTCGTCGCGCCCCCGCCGGGCGGGGGCGCCCGGCAGGGGCGTTCGAAGGCACGATCCGCCATCGGGGATGGGGCTTCGGCTATTGCGGTCGACGAGCCGATCACGGACACTTCCCGCGTGGACAGGGATCGGTTCGTCAGATTCGCGGTCGTCATCGCGACTTTCGTGCTCGCCCCTGTCCTGCTCGAAATGCTGGCCTGGTACATCGAGGGCGAGGAGTACAACGTCTCCCGCGCCATCACCGTCGTCTCCGTGGTGACAGGGCTGGCCCTGATCGCCCTGATCGCGGGCCGGCTGCGCGGGCGGCTGCCGGCCATGCTGGTCACGGCCATGACCGTGACGGCGGCCGGGGGAATCGTGCTGGGGTTCGCGGCCGGGTTCGGGCCGGTTCTGTGGAACGGGCACATGTCCGGCGAGCTGCTCGGCCTGTCGATGATCGGGATCGCCGCGTTCACCCTGCTGACCGGGACGTACCTGCTGGTCCTCTTCCGGCGCGGCCTGTACGTGCCGCACCTGGAGGCGACGGCGAGCCCGTCGCCGACCACGACCAAGCGCAAGGTGATCGGCGAGTCGGAGATCCTGATCCGCACGCAGCCGGACATCAGCGCGGCGATGGAGAAGGCGCTCGGGAGCTGCGTCTCCATGATCGACCAGGAGGATCTGCACTTCGTGGCGTTCTTCGGCCCCGGCGGCTGCGCCTTCTACACCGACGTGCTCGACGACGCCGACCTGCAGCACTTCTTCCACGAGTCGACACCCGAGGAACGCAGGATCTCCTATCTGAAGCTGAGCCGCCAGATCGACTGGATCGGGCAGCGGCTCGACACGCACCTCAGGCTGCTGGAGAGCGGCACGGTGATCAGGACCGTGCTGGACGTCGAGCGCGGCGCGCTGTTCCACTACTGGGTCGACCACGGCCGCTACGTCGTGGGCGTCACGCTCGACCAGCGCAAGGTCGGCGAGGCCGACGACAAGATGGCCAAGCTCGTCGACATGATCCGCGAGCATTTCACGTTGCCGCCGATCAACCAGCGCAGCCGGCCGGAGCCGGGCGGGAACGTGCGCTCGATCAGGAGGGACCAGGCGTGGCCGGAGTCGGGCTCCTGACCGCCGTCGTGACCGCGCGACCGGTACGCCGTCCCGCATGACACAGTCCGGGTGACGTGCCCTGAGCCGCGTCCGCGTGCAGGACGATGCGTGAAGGAAGGGCGGCCGTCGCCTCCGGCGACGGCCGGGTGGGTCATCGGGTGGCCCTGCGACCCCACGGGAAGCGGCGGCGCCTGCGGGCGGGCTCCACGCGGGCGACGGTGACGCCGCTGAGCTCGCCCACGGTGCCGGACTCGACCGCCGCGAGCGCCGCCAGCACCTCCCCCTCGATCACGAACTGCACAGGACCGGCGACATCCACCACGACCGCCGCCGCCCGCTCCTGCACGGCGGCCTGGCAGACCTGGAGCGCGGTGGCCTGGATGGGCCGGGCGTCCGCACGCCATCTGGCCAGCGCGTCGGCACCGGTGAACGCCAGCACCGCGTGCCTGCCGTCCTGCCCGACGAGCTTGGGCAGGGCCATCTCGCTCTCCTTCTCCTGCCGGAGCCCGTGCGCGCCGACCTCACTTTCGGTCAGCAGGGCGACCACGGGCACGAGCAGCCTGGCGCCGCTCAGCACGGCCAGCACCTCGGCGTCGCCGGCCGTGCCGGCCTCGAAGGCGGCCAGGGCGGCGGCGACGGCGGGAGCGGCGCGGCCGTCGTCGTCAGGGTTCAGAGGCTGCGGGATGCTCGGCACAACCCCCGAGACTACCCGTGCCCGGACCCGGCCCGAAGGCTGGCCCGCAGCGCGCGCACCCCGGCGTTCACGACCCACCTCCGGCTGTGCCCGCCTGGGGCAGCCAGCCGGGCGCCGGCTGTCTGCGTGCGCGGTATGCCCTGGCGACGGCGTCGCGTGCCTGCTCGGCGCCGTCAGCGGTGATCCGGTAGTAGCGGCGGCGCGGGCGTGCCTGCGCCACGTGCGTCTCCGGATCCTCCCACCGGCTCTCCAGCCAGCCGATCTGTTCGAGCCTGGCCAGGATCGGATACACGGTGCCGCTCGGCAACCCCGCCAGCTCGCACAACTCGAGACCGTACCGGTCGCGTTCCGGGTCGATGAGGAGGACGCGGAGCAGAGCCTGGGTCGGCATGGTCATCCGCGGACCGTTCTGCATATCTCGAACTCTATATAGTCACCAGATCCGGACCGCCGACATGCGGGTGACATCATGGTGGCGATGCGGATCGCGCGCCTTCCCCTCGACGAGCAACTCGCCGCCGTGCCCCGCGTCCTGGGCACCAACCCGGTGCTGACCGCCGTGCTGCATCAGGCGAGGACACTCGACCTGCCCGGCTGGTGGGTCGCGGCGGGCGCGATCGTGCAGACCGTCTGGAACCACGTGACCGGGCGCGACCCGGGCTACGGCATCAAGGACTACGACCTGATCTATTACGACCCGTCCGACCTGTCGTGGGAGGCCGAGAACGAGGTGATCAGGATCGGGCGGCGGGTGTTCGGCGGCGTGCCGGTGGAGATCCGCAACGAGGCCAGGGTGCACATGTGGTACGAAGAACGCTTCGGCGTCCCGTGCCCGCCGTACGACAGCACCGAGGACGCGATCGACTCCTTCCCGGCCACGACGTGCGCGCTGGGCGCGCGGATCACGGCGGCGGGCGAGTGGCGGGTGTACGCGCCCTACGGCGTGTCCGACGCCTTCGGCCTGCGACTGCGTCCCAACCCCAGGCTGGCTCCCAAGCACGTGTACGAAGCCAAGGTGACCCGATGGACCAGGGACTGGCCCGAGCTCACCGCCCTCCCCTGGCCCTGACACCGCCCGCCCGCACCGGCCCGGCATCGGCCGCCCACGCCCCGTCGACCGCCGCACGATCGGCGCCCCTGCCGCAACCCCGCGCGCACGGGTGCCCGTGTCACGTCGCGCGATCGGTCACGGGTTTCACCACGGTGAGGGTCAAGAGTGCGCTCCGTGACGGCGGTCCGCCGGTGAAGGGTCAGCGGGCGTTTCCCTGGAAGGCGATCAGCCACCCGCGGCGGGCGGCTGAGCCCGGCGAAGCCGTAAGGAGTCCTAGAAGATCACCCATGGTCGGCGATGGCGGCGACCGGGCCGCCGCCGGACGGGCCCTGGTGGACGGCGGCGACTGAGACGAACACGGCGGGGTCGCCCGTGACCGAGGCCGCCACCCCGCCCACCGTCGCCTTGATCTGCCGGTGCCAGTGCACGTCGGAGTCGTCCAGCATGATGTTGCGGCGTCCCCGCACCCGCCCTGACGGGTCGGCCTCGCACTTCATGAACACGTTCACCAGCCGCCCGCCGAGGTCGGACGGATGCGGGCGCTCCGGCAGCGCCAGCCCGGAGTCCCTGACGGCCTCCCAGATGCCGTCGGCGTCGAGGGCGTCCTTCATGACGCTGTGGCCGATGCGGTAGCGGCCGCCGATCCCGCGTACGTTCCCGACGAGGACGATCTGCGCCCGGTCCAGTTCCACGCCCGACGAGCACGAGGCCACCGACGAGTAGAGCGACAGGTCCTTGTGGATCTGGTCGGCGCGCGGCATGTCGATCTCGCCGAGGGCGACGGCGATGCCGAGGGCGGTGGTGGAGTTGGACAGGTCCATGGAGGGGCCGGTCTCCTCGATGGCGGTGTCCTGGCCGCGGCTCTTGGCGTCGGTGATGGTGGCGAGGGTGAGCAGCGGCGTCTTGGTCTGTACGTAGTGCACGTCGCGCGGGTCGTCGATGCCGGCGATCTTCATGGCCTCGCGCACGCCCGCGGCGACCTTCTCGACCATGGCGGGCCTGCCGATGTCCTCGGGGAGGATCACCTCGCTCATGGCCACGCCCACCGACAGCCGCGGCTCCTCGGACGGGGTCGCGTCGGCCGTGGTGGCGAAGATGGTGGCGTGCGGGCTGAGCACGCCGTCGGTGCCGCCCGACCAGACCAGCGGCACGCTGTCCGGCGCCGGATGCCCGTGCTCGGCGAGCACCTCGCGGAAGGCGCGGTCGGCGAGGATGCGCGTGTAGTCGTTGACGCCGCCGTTGCCCTCGGTCTTGCCGACGACGGCCAGCACCCGGCTCGCCTCGATCACTCCGTCGGCGATGAGCCGTGACAACCCTGAGGCGTCGGTGACGCTCTCGATGGGCACCTTGCGCACTTCTATCGGGTCCGGCATGCGAAGCCCCTTCTTCCAGTACTTTCCCCTGTTCTGGCCCCCTGTCCTGGCGACGCTAGCCGAGCCGGTCAGCGGGGTTCATGGTCAATGTCTGCCCAGGAACGCCGCGGACGATGTCAACGTGCGCTGAGCGGCGGCGGTAGGGTCGCGCCTGTGATTCGCGACGCGCACGTCAACGGGATCAGGCTCGTCTACCGGGAGGAAGGCGATCCTTCCGCGCCCGCGCTCCTGCTGCTCCACGGGCGCACCGCCGACCACAACGACTGGAACGGCATCACCCAGCACTTCGCCGCCCGCCGTCACGTTCTGGCGCTCGATCTGCGCGGGCACGGGGCCAGCGACCGTCCGGGCGAATATCCGCTGCCCGCCATGGCCGAGGACGTCGCCGGGCTGCTCGACCACCTGGGCATCGAACGCGCCACGGTGGTGGGGCACTCGCTCGGCGGCGTGGTGGCCTGTCTTCTGGCCATGAGCCGTCCCGAGCGGGTCGAGCGGCTCGTGCTGGAGGATCCGCCGCAGCCCTACCCGCTGGAGAACCGCGCGCCGCTCGTGGAGGACGGGTCGACGGGGTTCGACTGGCGGATGATGCACGACACCGAGCGGCAACTCGTCGACCCCGATCCGGCCTGGCGGGAGGGGCTGGCGCGGATCACGGCGCCGACGCTGGTGCTGTCGGGCGGGGCGGCGAGCCCGCTGCGCGCGCAGGACGTCGCGGCGCTGATCCCCGGGGCCGAACTGGTCACGATCGAGGCCGGCCACCTCGTCCACGTCAACGCGCGCCGCGCGTTCCTGCGGGTGGTGGACGACTTCCTGGACGGGTCGCCGGCGGCTGCCGGATCGCCGAACGCCTGAACGGGTCGGCGGCGCCCTCCTGATCGTCGAACCAGCTCCCGACTAAACACACCTGGCCGGGGCAAACGTGACATTGTGCCGGAGATCCGCCAAGGTGGAGAGGTGCGAACGAGGCTCAGCGATCATGTGAAGGAACGGCTGGGCACGTTCGGCCTGATGGCGCCGTCCATCGCACAGTGCGCGGTCGGCGCCGCGCTCGCCTGGCTCGCCGCCATCGAGCTGCTCGGCCACCCGCGGCCGATCTTCGCACCGATCTCCGTGCTCATCTGCGTCGGCGTGGGGCTGGGGCAGCGTCTGCGCCGGGTGATCGAACTGGTCGTCGGGGTCAGCCTCGGCGTCGGCGTGGGCGACCTGCTGGTGGCCTGGATCGGCTCGGGCGCCTGGCAGCTCGCGCTCGTGGTGGGGCTGGCGATGGCCGTGGCGGTGCTGCTCAACAGCGGAGCGCTCTTCGTCGCGCAGGCCGGCTCGTCGGCCGTGCTGGTGGCCACCCTGGTGCCTGGCGAGGACGTGGGCGGCCTGGACCGGATGGCCGACGCGCTCACCGGCGGCATCATCGGGATCGCGGCGGTCGCGCTGCTGCCCGCCAGCCCGTTCATGATCGCCGCGAAACACCTGTCCGGGGTGCTGGACGCGCTGTCGACGGTGCTGGAGCAGGCCGCTGCGGCGATCGAGAAGCGGGACGTGGAGCTGGCCGCCGAGGCGCTGGAGGAGGCCCGCAACACGCAGGGAGCGGTCGAGGAGTTCGAGGCGGCGCTGGAGACGAGCAAGGAGATCGCCATGATCTCGCCGGTGCACTGGCATCGGCGGGCCCGGCTGGCCCGCTACGAGACCGCGGCCATGCCGGTGGACCTCGCGCTGCGGAACGCACGCGTGCTGATCAGGCGCACGCTGGCCTCGCTCGGAGAGGTCAGCCCTCCCCCGGCCGCGCTGGCCGAGGCCATGCGGGAGGTGTCGGAGGCGGCGCTGCTGCTGCAGCTGGAGCTGGGGGCGGGCCGCGAGCCGACGCTGGCGCGGCAGGCCCTGCTCGCCGTCGCGGCCCGGGAACGGCCCCCGCAGCTGGGGTTCTCGGCGCACGTCATCATCGCGCAGCTGCGCTCGGTGGTGGTCGACCTGCTCCAGGCGACCGGGATGGAGAACGAGGAGGCGACGGCCGCGCTGACCCCGCTGGACGAGCCGAGCGGCGGCAACGCCCACCGCAGGTGACCGCCCGCCACGACGGGACTGTGCGGCTGCGCGGCAGGACGCTCTCCGTGCCGACGGGACCGCGCCCGCCGGCACGGGTCAGGCCGACAGGCGCTTGAGCCGGGTCACCGCCTCGTCGATGACCTCGTCCTTCTTGCAGAAGGCGAACCGTACGAAGTGCCGCCCGCGTTCGGGATGGTCGTAGAAGACCTGGGTCGGGATCGCCACCACCCCGGCCAGGCCGGGCAGCCGGCGGGTCAGCTCCAGGCCGTCCTCGAAGCCCAGCGGCCGGATGTCGGTCTGCACGAAGTAGGTGCCGGCGGGCTTGAGCACGGAGAAGCCCGCGGCCGTCAGCCCCTCCATGAGCCGGTCGCGCTTGTCCTGGAGACCGGCCCGGAGCGCGGCCACCCACTCCAGCTCGTGCCGCAGCGCGTACGCCACCGCCAGCTGCCACGGGGCGCTCGCCGTGAACGTGAGGAACTGCTTGACCGTCTGCACCGCCGTGACCAGGGCGGGCGGCGCGCACACCCAGCCGGTCTTCCAGCCGGTGACCGAGAACGTCTTGCCCGCCGACGAGATCATCACCGTGCGCTCCCGCATGCCGGGCAGCGTGGCGAGGGGGATGTGCTCGACCCCGTCGAAGGAGAGGTGCTCGTAGACCTCGTCCGTGACGGCGATCAGCCCGCGCTCCTGGCACAGCTCCGCGATGACGGTCAGCTCTTCCCTGGTGAACACCGTGCCGGTGGGGTTGTGCGGCGAGTTGACCAGGATGGCCCTGGTGCGCGGCGTGACGGCGGCGCGCAGCTCGCCGGGGTCGAACGTGAAGCGGCCGGCCTCCGGCCGCATGGTCACGGCCACCAGCCGGGCCTGGGCCAGCGCGATCGAGGCGGCGTAGGAGTCGTAGTAGGGCTCGAACGCGATCACTTCGTCGCCCGGCTCGCACAGCGCCAGCACGCTCGCCGCGACCGCCTCGGTGGCGCCCACCGTGACGAGGATCTCGCCCGCCGGGTCATAGGAGAGGTCGTAGTGGGCCGAGCGGTGCTCGGAGATCGCCTGCCGCAGGTCGAGCACGCCGGGTCCCGGCGGGTACTGGTTGGCGCCCGAGCCGATCGCCTCGACCGCGCGGTCGAGCATCGCGGCGGGCCCGTCGGTGTCGGGGAAGCCCTGGCCGAGGTTGATCGACCCGGTCTGCGCGGCCAGCGCGCTCATCTCCGCGAAAATCGTCGTGCCGAAGGCGCGCATCCTGGAAACAAGTGGTTCGGTCACGTGCCCACACTATTAGTCTCGTGCCGTGATCTCTCGGGTCGTGCTCGCCCTCGCCCTCACGGCGCCCCCCGCCATGAACACCGCCACTCCCGCCATGAGCCCCGCCGTGAGCCCCGCCGTGAGCCCCGCCGGCGACCCCGGCGCGCATTCCGGCACGGCCGCGCGGCATCCGTGCCCGGTGGCCATGCCGCCGGGCACGACCTGCGGTTTCCTGGAGGTCCCCGAGCGGAGGGACACGAACGGGCGGACGGTCAAGGTGGCGTACGCCGTGCGCGAGGCGGGCTCCGGTGACCGCGAAGCGGATCCGGTGGTCTTCATGGGCGGCGGGCCGGGGCCGGCCTCGATGGACGCGATGTCCGTGCTGAGCGCGATGTTCCCCGATCGCGACGTGGTGACGGTCGAACAGCGCGGCGGCCGGCACTCCGAGCCGTCGCTGGGCTGCCCGGAGACAGCGCAGGCGCTGCTCGGGCAGCTGCGGCGGCCCGTTGCCGACAGGACCGCTGACAGGAGCGCCGACCTGCCCGCCGATATCGTCGCGGCGGCCGTACGGTGCCGCGACCGGCTCCGGGAGGAGGGCGTCGACCTGCGGGGGTACCGCACGCGGGAGATCGTGGCCGACGTGGTCGCCCTGCGCGAGGAGCTGGGGTACGACGCGTGGCACCTGTTCGGGGTCGGCTCTTCGACCAGGGTCATGCTCGGCGTGGCCGCGGCCGACCCGGGCGGCGTGCGGTCGGTGGTGCTGGACTCGTTCCTTCCTCCGGGCGCCCGCCGCTACGACGGCGCCGATCGCGACCTCGGCGGCGCGCTCGCCGCGCTGGGGGCCGGGGCGCGGTTCGCGGCCGTGCGGGCCAGGCTGAACGCCTCGCCGGCGCGGGTGCCCACGACGGATCCGGTGCTCGGCGGGGCGTTCACGGCCCACGTGACCGGTGACGACCTGGCCGCGATCATGGCAGGGGCGCTGCGCGAGGCGGACCTGGCCGCGGTGGCGCCCGCGCTGGTCGGCGGGCTCGCCGAGGGGCGTGACGAGCTGCTGCGGCCGCTGGTGGACGCCGCGGGCGAGCGGCTGGCGGCGCGCGTGTGGGGGCTGTATCACGCGGTGCAGTGCCAGGACGAGGTCCCGTTCAACACCTTCACCCCAGAATCACGACTTTTCACCATAAATGCAGACAAAGCGGTATGCGATGCTTGGCAGGTGCCCAGGTCAGAGCCCGTGAACGCCACCCCCTCGGCTCCCGTCTACGTCCTGGGCGGCCGGTACGACCCCGCCGCCCCCGCGGCGACCGCCAGGTCCGCCGCGCAGGCCCTGCCGGACGCCCGCTTCGAGGAGTTCGCCGGCGCCTCCCACGCCGTCTTCCTCACCAGCGCCTGCGCCCGAGGGAAGATCGCCGCGTTCGTCGCCGGCCCGGCCACGGCGCCGGCCACTCCCTGCGCGGCCCCCACCACCGCCACCCGGCCGGGCGACCTGCACGTCACCGCGGCCCCTTACCTGATCTCCCGCTCCCCCTGGCTGGCCGCGCCCTTCGCGGCGTTCGCACTCGCCTCGCTGGTCCAGCTCGTCTCCGGGGCGCTGCGAGGCCGGGCGCCCGCGGCCTTCGCCGGCCTGGCCGGCGTGGCCTTCACCGGGCTCATGGCCCAGTCCGCGCACACCCTGGCCGGCACGTACGGCTCCGCCCTGGCCGTCGGCGTCCCCGGCACCACCGGCCCGTACACGTCGATCGCGGTGGCGTCGGCCGTGCTGACGGCCGCGGCGCTGCTGCGCGACCGCAGGTGGCCCCAGATCGCCGCGACCGCCATCGGCGCCGGATTCCTCATATGGTGGTTCACCTGGTTCCTGTGACGCGCATCCGTGAGCTCGACGCTCTCCGTGGCTTCGCGGTGGGCGGGATCATGCTGGTCAACACCTGGCAGCACACCACGAAGCAGCAGACCGGCGTCGACTGGACCGTCGAGGCGCTGTTCCAGAGCCGGTTCTACCCCATCTTCTCGTTGTTGTTCGGCATCAGCTTCCTGCTGTTCCTGCGCGGCAACAGCCGGTGGGCGCTGCTGAGCAGGCTGTTCTGGCTGTTCTGCTTCGGGCTCGTGCAGCACACCTTCTACGAGGGCGAGGTGCTGACCGACTACGCCTTCTACGGCGCGGTGGTGCTGCTGCCCGCCTCGTTCCTGGCGCCCGGCCTGCCGGTGCTGGTGCTCGGGCTGGCGGTCGTCGGATGGGGGGTGGCCGTCGGCGGCGGGCCGCTGCTGATCCCCGGCCTGTTCCTGGTCGGCATGGCGCTGTGGCAGTTGCGTCCGCCCAGGTGGCTGCTGCTGCCGTCGTTCGCGGTCGCCGTGGCGGCCACCGCGCTGCTGACGGCCGCGTGGTCGTCCACGAACGCCTGGAGCATCTACAGCGTGGCCGCGCTGGCGGGCGCGGCGGCGTACTCGCTGGGGCTGCTGCTCGCGCTGCGGCCGTGGTCGGGTGCTTTGCTGGAGCCGCTGGGCCGGATGGCGCTGACCAACTACGTCTCGGGCACCGCGATCGTCATGCTGGCGGGCCCGCTGGTCGACGCCGACAGGACCCGCTGGTCGGTGGTGGCTCTGACGGTGGTGACCGTGGCCGCGCAGGTGCTGCTGAGCAGGTGGTGGCTGGCGAGGTTCAGGTACGGCCCGCTCGAATGGATCTGGCGCTGCCTCACGTGGTTTCGGCGGGTCCCCAACCGGCTAGAGTCTGGCCGTGACCAGAATCGCCCTCTGCCAGATCCCGGTCTCTCCTGACCCGCCGGCCAACCTCGAGAGAGCGCGGCAGGCGCTCGCCCGAGCCGAGGGCGCCGACCTCGCGATCTTCCCCGAGGCCACCCTCACCCGCTACGGCAGGCGCATCACGAGCCTGGCCGAGCCCCTCGACGGGCCGTTCGTGTCCGGCCTGGCCGAGGCCGCCAAGGAGCACGGTCTCGCGGTGATCGCCGGCGTGTTCGAGCCGGGCGACCAGCGCGTGCACAACACGGCCGTGGCCATCGACGCCCAGGGCACGGTGCGGGCGGCGTACCGGAAGATCCATCTGTTCGACTCGTTCGGGGCGAAGGAGTCCGACCTGGTCGAACCGGGCGCCGAGCCGGTGGTCGTCGAGCTGGCCGGGGTGCGGGTCGGGCTGATCACCTGCTACGACGTCCGCTTCCCCGAGCTGGCCAGGGCGCTGGTCGACCAGGGCGCCGAGCTGTTCGCGGTGATCGCGGCCTGGGGCTCGGGGCCGCTCAAGGAGGACCACTGGGTGACCCTGGTGAGAGCTCGGGCGCTGGAGAACACCATGTGGACCGCGGCCATCGGCCAGGCGCCCAACCCGGCCGAGGCGTCCGACGGCTACGGTGTGGGCCGCAGCATGCTGGTCGACCCGCTGGGCGTGGTGCGCGCCGACCTCGGCACCGCACCGGGTGTGCAGGTCGTGGAGGTCGACCACGAGCAGACCGCGGCCGCCCGCGCCACCTTGCCGTGCCTGGAACATCGGATGCTCCGGGTTCAACAGATCGTAAAGTAGAAGCGTGAGCGGAACGCAGATGCAGAAGGTTGTCCCGCCGCGTCTGCTCGTGCCATATCTGTCGGGCAAGCGCACGGTCATCTCCGGCTACGTCTACCGGGTGCAGGATTGCGTCAGGTTGGCCACGCCGGAGGCGCTCTACCACGGGCTCGACCTGTCGTTCGATGGATCGGAGCTGTTCGCCGAAGTGCCCGAGATCTATGTCATGCGCTGGTTCGCCCGCGACATCGACACCTACGCGGTGCCGTACGGGCCGCACATGGGCGGCGACTGGAGCGACGCCCCGCCGTTCGCCGGCAACGGGTTCACGACCTCGTCGGAGCACGTGGTGCCGCAGTTCCACACCGTTCCGATGCCGATCCCGGCCGGGGCGGAGATCATCCGCGTCACCGCTGAGGGCGAGCGGACCTTCGCCCACTACGACGGGCTGACCTGGCGGCCCTCCGCATGAGCGACGAGATCGTGCCGATCGCCTCCGGGTTCGTGGCCCGTTTCGGCGAGCGCACCCTGCCCGCCGCCCTCGGCCCCGACAGCGACCAGGTGGTGTTGTTCAGCGAGACGGAGCTGGAAGGGTTCGAGCCGGCCTCCGGCTACTGGCGGCGGGTCGTGCCCAGGGCGCAGCTGGAGTGGCTGGTGCTGATCCGCACGGTGGGAGCGTTCGGCGGCGAGCCGTGCATCGTGCTCGACGAGGACGACGACGGCCTGCACATCGCCTACACCGGGCACAGCGGGATGAAGGCGGAGGCACTGGGCTACTGGATGGTCGATCACGGCGCCTACGAGGTCGTGGTGCCCCGCGAGGAGGTCTTCTCGATCCGCGTCGAGCGCGTCCCGGTGCCGTAAGGGGGCCCTGAGCGGACGGGGCCCCGGCGGGGTCACGCCTCCGGGCCACCCGGCGCCTTGACCGGTCCCCAGCCGGCGGGGTTGCCGAGGTTGCGGTAGCGGGCCTGGCGGGCGGCGAGCCGGTCGGCGGGGGCCGCCCGCAGCAGCAGCGCGATCTCGTGCTCAAGCGCCCGCCCCACCCGTTCGCAGAAGTTGCGCGGCTCGTACGCGGCGTCGGGCACCTCGGGGATGACCCGGTCGACGATGCCGTCGCGCCGCAGGTCGGTGGCGCGGATGTGCTGGGCCTGGGCGATCTCGGGGGCGAAGTCGACCGAGCGGTAGAGGATGGCGGAGGCCCCCTCGGGCGGCAGCGGCGACAGCCAGGCGTGCTGCGCGCAGAGCACCCGGTCGGCGGGCAGCAGCGCCAGCGCCGCCCCGCCCGCGCCCTCGCCGAGCAGCAGGCACACGGTGGGCGCGTCGAGCATGACCAGCTCGGCCAGGCAGCGGGCGATCTCGGCCGCCAGGCCGCCCTCCTCGGCCGACTTCGACAGGTCGGCGCCCGCGGTGTCGACGACGGTCACCAGGGGCAGGTCCAGCTCGGCCGCCAGCCGCATGCCGCGCCTGGCCGCGCGGAGCCCGGCCGGGCCCAGCGGCGAGTTGGCGCGCTGGAAGCGCCGGTCCTGGCCGAGCACCACCGCCGGCGCGGTGCCGAACTTGGCCAGCGCCAGCAGCAGCCCCGGTTCGTTCTCGCCCTCGCCGGTGCCGCTGAGCGGGGTCACGTCGGTGGCGGCCAGCTTGAGCAGCGTGCGCACGCCGGGCCGGTCGTCGCGGCGCGAGCGGGTGATCGCCTCCCACGCCTCCACGGGCCGCAGATCCTCCTCGGGGGGATCGCCGGCCACGACGGCGGACCTGTCGGCGGCGAGCACGGCGAGCGCCTTGATCGCGACATCGCGCGCTTCCCCGGCCGACACCACCGCGTCGAGCAGCCCCTTGCGGTGCAGGTTCTCCGACACCTGCACGCCCTCGGGAAAGGGGTAGCCGTGCAGCGACTCGAACACCCTCGGCCCCATGAACCCGATCAGCGCCTCCGGCTCGGCCGCCGCGACGTGCCCCAGCGACGCCCAGGACGCGAAGACCCCGCCGGTCGTCGGATGCCGCAGGTAGACCAGGTAGGGCAGGCCGGCGGCGCGGTGTGCCTGGATCGCGGCGGTGATCTTCACCATCTGCACGAACGCGAGCGCGCCCTCCTGCATCCGCGTGCCGCCCGAGGCCGGCGCGGACAGCAGCGGCAGCCCCTCGCGCGTGGCCCGCTCGACTGCGCTCACGAACCGCTCGGCCGCCGCCACCCCGATCGAGCCCGCCATGAACGAGAACTCGCAGGCCGCGATGGCGACCCTGCGCCCGTCGAGCCGCCCTTCGCCGGTGATCATCGCCTCGTCGTAGCCGGACTTGGCGCGGGCCGCGGCCAGCTCGTCGGCGTAGGAGGAGCCGGGCGGCGCCGGGTCGGCTGGCGGCGCGTCCCACGATGTCCACGAGTCCTTGTCGAGGACCGTGTCGATCAGTGTGCGCGCGTCCGGACGGCTCACTATCACTCCCTAGAAGTCGGACATCCTTGCAATGGTGACGCATGAGAGCGCCGTCCGGTGCCGCGGGTGGCGGATCATTGTTCGCGCGCCTCCAGCCAGGCGAGCACGGCGTCGTTGTCCTGGCCGAGCGCGGGCGGCGCGCTGTGCTCGGCCCCGGTGAGCCCGTCGAAGCGCAGCGGCGGCCCCGGCAGCTCGATCTTCCCGAGCACCGGGTGCTCCACCTCGACGACCAGGCCCTGCGAGCGGGTCTGCTCCCAGGCGTAGACCTCGTCGATCGACCTGATCGCGCCCGCGGGCACACCGGCCTCGGCCAGCCTGGCCAGCCAGTGGGCGCGGTCGTCGGCGGACAGGGCTCGCTCCATGTCGGCGATCAGCTCGTCGCGGTGGGCGAACCGCTCCCTGTTGGTGGCGTAGCGCGGATCGGCGGGGTCGATGCCGAGCAGGGCGGCGACCTTCCTCCACTGGCCGTCGTTGGCCGCGGCGATCTGCAACATGCCGTCGGCGCAGCGGAAGGCGCCGTAGGGGGCGATGGAGGCGTGGTGGTTGCCGCCGGCGCCGGGCACCTTGCCGCCGACCGTCCAGGCGGTGCCGTGGTAGGCGTGCACGCCGGTGACGGCGGCCAGCAGCGACGTGCGCACGACCCGGCCCATGCCGGTGCGCTCGCGCTCGTAGAGTGCGCCGGCCACGCCGTAGGCGCCGTGGATGCCGGCCAGCAGGTCGGCGATCGACGCGCCGACGCGGTAGGGCTCGTCGGGTGAGGGGCCGGTCAGCGACATCAGGCCGGCCTCGCCCTGGGCGATCTGGTCGTAGCCGGGGCGGCCGCCTTCAGGGCCGTCGTGGCCGAACCCGGTGATGGACAGGATGACGAGGCGCGGGTTGAGCTGGTGGAGGCGCTCGACGGAGAAGCCGAGGCGGTCGAGCACGCCGGTGCGGAAGTTCTCCACGAGGACGTCGCTCTGGCGGACGAGGCGCTCGATGAGCTCCTTGCCCTCCGCGGACTTCATGTCGACGGTGATGGACTGCTTGTTGCGGTTGGCCGCCAGGAAGTAGGTCGAAACGTCGTGATCCGGCCCGGCGAACGGCGGTCCCCAGCCCCGGGACTCGTCACCGCCGTCCGGATGCTCGACCTTGATCACCCTGGCGCCCAGGTCACCCAGCATCTGCGCGGCGTGCGGCCCGGCCAGGGCCCTGGAAAGATCCAGTACGACGATGCCGCCGAGGGGTCCGAGCAAGATCAACCTCCTACGTGCGATCCAGGGGCGAAAGAACATTCTCTCAGGCGAGGGCCCCTTCTCCTCTACCCTGGTCCGATGAATCCGCCGGCCGCTGCCATCGGAAGGCTGCCCCCGTCGTGCGGCCCTGTCCGCCTGGTGGCCGTCGACGGGCCCGCGGGGGCGGGCAAGACGACCTTCGCGCGGCGGCTCTCCGCGGATCTCGGGTGCCAGGTGATCCACAGCGACGACTTCCCCGTGCCGTGGGACGACGGGCCCGGCGGCTGGTTCCACGCGCTGGAGTCGCAGGTGATCGATCCGTTGCGGCACGGCCGTCCGGGGCGTTTCCGCAGGTATGACTGGGTGCGCGGCGAATACGCCGAACAGGTGACCGTGCCCGTCGCGCCGGCGCTCATCATCGAGGGGGTCGGCACGGCCAGGGCCTCGGTGGCGGAGCTGCTGGCGTACACCGTCTGGGTGGAGGCGCCCGAGGCGGTGCGCCTGGCACGCGTCCTGGAGCGGGACGGCCCCGAGCTGGAGCCACGGTGGCGGACGTGGTTCGTGGCCGAGCGCGCGTGGTTCGCCGAGGACCGGACGCGGCAACGCGCCGACCTGATCGTCCGGACGGGGTGAGGCCACGGGCCGGGACGGGCGGGCCCGTCGCGGCGGGCGAGCCCCGGGAGGTCAGGGGCCGAGGTGGCCGACGTCGTTGAAGCGGACGAGCTCGAAGCGGCCGCCGCCGGTGCGCCAGGCCGACACGGAGGCGTTGAGCACCGGCGCGAACTCCAGCACGGCCGCGAGCTCCGCGTCGGGTCCGCCGGCGATGACGTGGCGCAGCCCCAGCACCACGGAGTCGTGGGCGACGATCAGCACCGGCCGGCCGTCGGCCCGCCGCGGCAGGCCGGCGAGGAGGTCACGCAGCCGGGCCACGACGTCGGCCAGCGACTCGCCCCCGGGCGGGCGGTAGGCCCAGGCGCCCTCCGCCTCCCGCCGCTCCGGCTCGCCGGGGAACCGCTGCCTGACCGCGGCGGGGTTGTAGCGGGCGAACTCGCCCATCTCCTGGTCTCTGAGCCGTTCGTCCACGGTGACGGGGAGCGGGTGGATCCCCCAGGTCGCCCGCGCGATCCGCCACGTGTCGAGGGCGCGCAGATGGGGCGAGCACCACACCAGCTCGGGCGCCTCGCCCGCGGGCAGTGCGGCCAGCAGCCGCCCGAGGGCGGCGGCCTGCGCCCTGCCCTGCTCCGTCAGCGTCACCTCGTCGTCGCCCCGCTCGTAGACCAGCGGCGTGTCGCCGGCCCGCCGGTAGGCGAGGTTGGCCTCGCTCTCCCCGTGCCGGACGGCGATGATCACTGAAGGGCCCACGCCCGCCATCTTGCCACGGAGCCATCGGCCAAATTACGGTCGAGACCGTTATTACACCCCAGGGAGGTCGTACGTGCGTACCATCGTGGCACTGCTTCTTGTCGCCTTATCCCTCTCGTCTCCGGCCCAGGCCGATACCGCGGCAGCACCTCCGACGGAGTGCGGCTTCCACACCCTCGACCCGCTTCCCCTGACCGGCGCCACCACCGCCGGCACCGCGCTCGACGCCGATCACCCCCAGGGCCCGCGCGTCTACTCCGTCACCTCCAGCGCCTCCGGCCCCGCGCTGCTCGGCATCAGGGACGCCCGCGACGGCCGCCTGATCGGCGAGCGGCCGCTGCCGCTGGCGCTCGGCTCCTGGGCCGTCACCGTGGCCCCCGACCACTCGGTCTACGTCGGCAGCTACAACGCCACCGCCGGCGCGATGGGCCGGCTCTTCCGCTACGAGCCGGATTCCGACCGGGTGAGCGAGCTCGGCATCCCCGTCGCGACCGAGACGTTCGTCTGGACCGTCGCCGCCAGCCCCGACGGGTCCGCCGTCTACGGCGGCACCTCTCCCACGGGCAGGCTCTTCCGCCACGACACCGCGAACGGCACCACCACCGACCTGGGCAGCCCCGTCCCCGGCGAGCAGTTCGTCAGAGACCTCGCCGTCGGCCCCGACGGCACCGTGTACGCCGGCGTCGGCGCGGAGAGCATGAAGGTCGCGGTGGTCGGCTCCGGCGGGACGGTCGAGCGCGTCATCGAGCCGCCCGTCGAGGGCGCGGGCTACGCCTACGACGTGGCCGTGACCGGCCGCCACCTGCTGGTGCGCTTCGTCACCTCCGCCGGCGCCGCCCCCATGGGCGTGTACGACCTGCGCGAGAACGTGTGGAAGGACGTGGTGGAGGACGTCGGCAGCCTCACCGTCGGCGGCGGCCGGCTCGGCCACGACCTGTACCTGTTCCAGGGCGGCGAACTCGTCAGGTACGACCTCAAGACCGAGAAGATCACCAAACTCGGTTTCACCGACCACGGCGGGGGCGCCGCCCGCACGCTCGGCTGGCTCGGGCACACCCTCGTCGGCACCAGCTCCACCGGCCGCATCTGGCACTTCGACCGCAGGACCGGCCAGGGCAGGCTGCTCGACGGCACCCTGACCGGCCAGCCCGTCAGCATCCGCTCCCTCGGCGCGGGCCCCGACGGCCACGTCTACGCGGGCGGTTTCTTCACCGGCGGCCTGGCCGCCTACGACCCCGCCACCGGCGAGACGCGCAACTGGTCCGACGTCGGCCAGAGCGAGGGCATCGTCTCCCACAAGGGCAAGCTCTACCTGGGCGTCTACCCGGGCGCCCGGATCTACGAGTTCGACGGGAGCGCGCCCAGGCTCCTGCTCGACCTCGGCGCCCAGGAGCAGGACCGTCCCTTCGCGATGATCTCCGCGGGCGACTGGCTGGCGTTCGGCACCGTGCCCAAGTCGGGCACGCTCGGCGGCGCGCTCGGCCTGCTCGACCCCGCCACCGGCCGTACGGTGATCAAGAGGAACATCATCCCAGGTCACAGCGTCATCGGCCTGGCCTACCGGGACGGCGTCGTCTACGGCGCCACCTCGGGCTTCGGCGGCACCAGCACTCCTCAGGGCGAGGGGGTGGCGTTCGCGTACGACATCGCCACCGACTCGCTCAAGTGGCGACGCGTCCCGGTGCCCGGTGACCTGGCTCTCGGCTCGATCACCTTCGACGACGCCGGCCGGTTGTGGGGGCTGACGCCGGACGCGCTGTTCGAGCTGGACCCGGCCACCGGGCGGACCGTCAGGACCGTCAGGCACCAGACCTACCCGTGGGACACCGTCACGCAGGTCTGGCTCGACACCAACCTCGTGTTCCACAAGGGCTTCCTCTGGGGCAAGGTACAGGGGAAGGCGTACCGGATCGATCCGGGGACGATGGCTTTCACGCTCATCGCCCGCCCGATCTCGAACCTCCTCCTCGGCCCTGACGGGCACCTCTACCTGTCGCGCTTCGAGAACTTCTCCACCTACCGCGTCTGCTGACCCGTGAGCCGGAACAGGCGCGGGCCCTCGGCGAAGTAGACGTCGCCCGACCCGTGCACCGCGAGCTGGTGCACGGGTCCCTGCTTCAGCTGGGTGTGCCGGCCGGTGCGCGGGTCGAGCGAGAAGACGTACTGGCCGGCGTGGGCGCCGTACAGCGTGCGGTCACGCCGGTTGAAGGAGAGCTGCCCGCTCGCGCTCTCGCTGCCCGACAGCGTGACCCGCTGGACCACCTTGCGAGCGGCCGTGTTGACGGCGAACACCTCGCCGCCGGCGATCCCCCACAGCCTGCCCCGATCGTCGAACGCCAGCGCGGGGACGGCCGGCTTGCCCGGCGCGGGGACGATCTCCCACAGCAGCCGGTCGTCCTTCACCGACCAGGCGAAGAGCTTGGCCTCCGGCTGGGTCGGCGGCGTGGCCGACTGGCCGCTGTAGATGGAGGTGCCGCCGTAGAGCACGCCGTCGCGGTAGGCGAGGGAGACGATGCTCTGTTCCTTGATCACGTCGCGCTGGGAGTGCTTGAGCTTGCCGGTCTCCGGGTCCCAGACGGCCAGCACGCCGCCCAGGTGGCCGAGGTCGGGCATGGTGCCCGCGGCGAGGTAGCGGCCGGCCGACGCCAGCGCCCGCGGCCTGATCTGCTTGTCCGCGGACAGGTCGAACAGGCGTGCCGGGTTGTCCGCCGGGCCGGGCACGGGGCTCGGCGAGTACTCGGGGCTGTTCCACGGCAGCTTCGGATCGTAGGCGTAGACCCTGGCGTCGGGGTAGGCGCCGACGTAGAGCTTCCCGCCGTGCGTGGCCATGTCCTCGCTCTGCGAGAACGTGTGGAACTCGGCGCGCTCGCCCGTCTTCGGGTCCAGGGCGGCGAAACCGCCGTTGAGGAAGCCGCCGGCGTACATGCGGCCGTCGGGGCCTTCCGAGAGCGCGGTCACGTCGATCGGTTCGCCCTTGACCTGCGTCTCCACGAACGACGTCGCGCCGGTCTGCGGGTTGTAGCGGAACATCAGCCCGCGCCAGAGCAGGCCCACGACGCTCTTGCCCGGGTAGTCCGGCAGGCCCAGCTCGGCCCAGCCGATGCCCCGGGTGTTGGCGACGCGGCCCGTGAACGGCATGCCCGTGCCGGTCGTCTCCTTCGTCTTCGGGTCGTAGCGGACGAGTTCGGCGTCCTTGACGAGGTAGACCGCGCCGTCGGCGTCGGGCGGCGAGACGTCCAGGCCGTGGGCGGGGTCGAGGGTGTCGGTCCAGCGGCCGGCGGCGATGTCCCACACGTGCAGCGGGCCGGGGAAGGCGCTGCCGAAGCGGACGTAGAGGTGGCCGGCGGCGACGTCCACGTCGTAGGCCCACTTGCCCGCCGGGTCGAGGCCGTCGGGAAGGGGGAGTTGCCTGGACGTGCCGGAGGCGGCGTCGATCTCGAAGAGCGCGGCCGGGTCCTCGGTGCCGGCGTAGATCTTCCCGCCGGCGTAGGAGACGCTGCGGACGTAGTCGTGGTCGGGCGAGAGCCTGCCGTAGTCGCGTACGCCGGTCTCGGGGTCGTAGGCGAACAGGCGGCCACCGGGGTAGGTGCCGCCGTAGACGGTGGCGCCCTCGCCGGCCGCCACGGCCCAGATGAAGTTCTCCGAGGGCAGGGGCCGGCCGAGGTCCTGCACACCGCCCTGGTCCGTCCAGCGGTAGAGCCGCCCGTCACCGTACGTGCCGGCGTAGACGCTGCCGTCGCCCGTGGCGGTCACGGCCCATGCGCCTTCGGCACCCGGCAGGTCGTACCTGGCCACCTCGGCCCCCGTGGCCGGGTCGACGGCGTTGAGGTGGGCGGGGCTGCCGGAGGAGGCGCCCCAGAGCACGGTCTCGCCGCCCGGGCCCGGCGCCGCGACGCCGCCGAGCAGCAGCACGTCCTCCAAGGGCACGCCCAGGTCCTCCACCCGGCGCTCCGCCGCGCCCGCGGGGGCGGCCGCGGCCAGTGGCACGAGGACGGCCGCCAGCGCGGCGGTCAGCATTCGTCTAATTAAGGTCATGACCGAAACCTAGAGAGACGCTGTTATGTCGTCAATACCTGGATTACGGTGAAGGAACTAATTCACGGTGGCGCTTTCGTGGCCCAGCACCTTCGCGAGGGCCTCGGCGATGTCGGCCGCGGCGGCCGGCGCCTCCATGAGCATCGACTGGCGCACCCACACCACGGTGTCCGACGCCTCGGCGGCGGCGGGGCACGGCTCGGCGCGGGCGCCCTCGCCGGTGAGCGCGGACATGGTGCCGAGCGGCGGGTAGCCGGCGTCCAGCGGCACGCCTTCGGCCGCCATGGCCCCCAGCAGGAACGCGCGGTCCACGCCGGGGTCGAGGCGCACCATGAGGAGGTGGCGCGAGTCGCGGGTGGTGCCCTCCGTCGCGGGCACCACGTCGGCCCCGGGGACGCCGGCCAGCTCGCGCCCGAGAGCGGCGCAGAAGGTGTTCCTGCGGTCGATCTCCTCGTCGAGCCGGTCCAGCCAGGGCAGCAGCAGCGCCGCCTGGAGTTCGGTCAGGCGCAGGTTCCAGCCGACGGACGGGTGACCGTACCACTGCCCGCCCAGCGCGCGCCCGAGATTGCAGACCGACCAGACGCGCTCGTGCACGGCCTCGTCGCGGCAGACGATCAGGCCGCCCTCACCCGCGGTCATCGCCTTGCTCGCCTGGAAGCTGTAGACGCCGGCGTCACCCAGGCCGCCGACCGGACGGTCCTTGTAGGTGGCGCCGTGCGCCTGGGCGGCGTCCTCGACGACCGCGAGGCCGTGGCGGGCGGCCAGGTCGTTCAGCGCGTCCATGTCGGCGGGGCTGCCCGCGAGGTGGACGGGCATGATCGCGGCCGTCCTGCCGGTCAGCGCGTCGCGCACCGCGCCCGGGGACAGGTGCAGGTCCACGGGGTCGACGTCGGCGATCACGGGGGTGGCTCCGGCCAGCAGCACCGCGGTGGCCGAGGCCACGAACGTGTACGCCGGCACGATCACCTCGTCCCCCCTGCCGACGCCCAGACCGCGCAGCGCCGCGAACAGGCCCAGCGTGGCGTTGGCAACGGCGACGCCGTGCCGGACGCCGGAGCGGCGGGCGAACGCGGCGGTCAGGTCCGCGACGACGGAGCCGCCCTGCGTGGCGCCCCAGAGGCCGCTCTCCAGCACCTTCGTGACCAGCTCGCGCTGGGCGGGGTCGACGGGCGGCGGCCAGGCCGGCCAGGGGGCCGTCCGGACGGGGGCGCCTCCATGGATGGCGAGCGTCACGCTGGATGTCCCTTCTCAGGCGAACCGGGTGACCCGGGCGAGCCGGGCAGGTCAGGCAGGGGGAGGCCGAGGAGGCGGGCCAGGTTGCCGCCCTGGACGAGAGCGCGGTCGGCGTCGGCGAGCGGGGCCAGCGCGACGCGGCCGTAGCCCGTACGCAGGTCGAGGAAGCACGCGTCCGAGCCGAACAGCACCCGCTCCGGCCCCGCGAGCGCCGCCAGCCTGGCGATCCAGCGACCGGTCATCTTCGAGCCGCACGTCTCCAGGAACACGTTGGGACGGTCGGCCACGAGCCGGGCCGCGCGGCCGAACCCGTACGGCCAGAGCCCCGTGTGCCCCATGAGCAGCGGCACGTGCGGATGGCGTGCGGCGACGGTGGCGAACTGGGCGGGGTCGCTCCATGGCGAGTCGGTCTGGCCGTGCGCGAGAACCGGCAGGCCGCGGCGCCAGACCGGCTCGTACAGGGGGTCGTCGAGGCGGCACTGGTGCACGTCGGGGTGGAGCTTGACGCCCCACACGCCCCGCGCTCCCTCGCCGGGGAGCGGCGTGCGGTGGTGCGGGTTGTAGACCTGCCAGACCCCGAACCTGCCGGGGAAGCGCTCGGCGATCTCCAGGGCGGCGGCGTTGCCGCGCACCGCGTCGGGACCGACGGCGAGCAGGTGGCTGATGCCCATCGCGGTCACGCCGATCCGGTCCATCGCGGCCACGAGGTGCTCGGCGGCGGGATGCGGGATGAGGAAGTCCGGCCAGGTCCCCACGTGGCCGTGGGCGTCGAGGATCACAGCAGCGCCTCCAGCGAACCCGACGCGATCCGTTCGACGTCCTCGGGGGGCAGGTCGAGGTGGTCGAGCAGGAAGCGCGGCCCGCAGTCGTCGGCGACGGGCGCTCCGGTGCCGAACACCAGCCGCTCCGCCCCGAACCGCGCGGCCAGCCATTCGACGCCGCCCTGGGTGTTGACGGTGCCGATCTCGGCCCACACGTTCGGCGCCTCGTCCATCAGCTCGCCCAGCGCGCGCAGCCTGCGGTAGCCGGGGTTGAGCACGAGGAGGCGCTGGCCGGGCAGGCGCTCGGCGAGGTGGCGGAGCTGGGCGGGCGAGGTCTCGTCGAGGTCGATCGCGGCGGTCAGCCCGAGGGCGGGCAGGCAGCGCAGCGTGGCCGGGCCCGTGAGATCGAACCGGTGGCGTTCCGGGCAGAGCCTGACCATCCGCACGCCGGGGGGCGGCTCCTCCGTCTCCCCTGGCACCACGACGGGCACGGGGACGAGCCGGGGATCGCCGAGCGCGAGCAGGGCCTCGTTGCCCGCTCCCGGGTCGGAGTAGAGGCTGAGCGTGTGGGTGACGAGGGCCCGGTCGATGCCCAGCCGGTCCATCTCGCCCCGGGGATCCGACGGCAGGTCGTCGAACGGCACGGGACCGACGAGCCGGTGCGCATCGATCACATATTTCGGCACAGACCGAAACTATCCGGGCGATGGAGCGGCGGTCAAGGCCGGGCGGTACGTGCCCGGCGCGATCGACGACGCTCGCGGAGGCGGAGCAGGCCCTAATTAAGGTCATGACCGTATCTTCAGCAACGCTCCTCGTCAATGACATAATGACCGGCATGTCGATTGAGGACAGGCCCGAAAACGCTGGGTCCGCCACGCCCTTCGACGCGTGGCGGCTGGTCGGCGAGCTGGAGGTGACGCTCGACGTGGACGTGCTGTTCGGCGCGTACCCGGACCGCGACGGGCCGCCCGGCACGCCAGGCGCCGTGCTGGAGACGCTGGCCGCGCACCGCGTCCGGGCGGCGGCCGTGGCCGGCCTGCGGGCGGCCCTGTTCGACGTGCGCACGGGCAACGACGAGCTGCTGGCCATGGCCGCGCGCCCGGAGATCGTTCCCGTCGGGGCCGTGGACCTGCGCGACCCGATCGGCGCGGCCCGCGAGCTGGAGCGGCTGGCGTCGGCGGGGGTCAGGGCCGTCCGC
The DNA here is from genome assembly GCF_055586745.1 of Nonomuraea sp. NPDC049378. NCBI lineage: Bacteria > Bacillati > Actinomycetota > Actinomycetes > Streptosporangiales > Streptosporangiaceae > Nonomuraea > Nonomuraea sp. NPDC049378. The sequence goes on along the minus strand of NZ_JBVJHP010000004.1, from coordinate 158,765 downwards.
CTCTTCCCGGACGAGCAGGGGGTCGAAGCGGGCTTCCCGTCCGTCCGGCACGTCGCCCGCCGGGCGGCGCGGCTCGGCCTGGTGGTGCTCACCGGCGGCGACGTGCGCAGGTTCTGGCAGCCCTTCTCGGGGCTCGGGGCCGACGTGGTCTTCCTCGACACGCACTTCTACCACCTGGGCGACTTCCTGGTGGCCGCCTCGGACGAGCCCGGCTTCCACACCTCCACCCGGCTGCTCAACTCCCCCGACGCCCTGGAGACGGTCGCCGCGGAGATCGGGGCCGACCGCCTGCTGTACGGCTCGCGCACCCCCCACTACGAACCCCTCGTCCCCCTCCTCCGCCTGGCCACCAGCGGCCTGGGGCCGGCGGAGACCGCCGCGGTGGCGGGCGGCAACGCGACGAGGCTGCTCGCCGGAACGCCGAGGAGGCCCGCGCTGTGATCATCGACGTGCACGCCCACTGGGGCCCGTGGTTCTTCACCATGGACGTGGCCGGATCCACCCTGGCGACCATGGACCGCTACGGCATCGACCGGGCGATCGTCTCCGCCACCGAGGCCGTGATCTACGACGCCCCGGCGGGCAACCGCGCCCTGGCCGCGTACCTGGAGACCCAGGACCGCCTGCTCGGTTACGTCACGGTCAACCCGCGCCGGCTGCGCGAGGCGGAGGCGGATCTGCGCGCGTACCTCCCGGGCGGCAGGTTCGTCGGCGTCAAGATCCACACCGACTACACGGGCTCGCCGGCCGGCTCGGCCCGGCTGCGCGAGGCGCTGACGCTGGTCGCCGGGACGGGCCGCCCTGCGCTCGTGCACACGTGGGGCACCTCGGTGCTCGACCTGGCCGAGGTCTGCCTGGACATCCCGGATCTGCGCGTGATCGCCGGGCACATGGGTGCGGACGGGTTCCGGCACGCCATCGAGGCGGCGGGCGCCTGCGACCGCCTCTATCTGGAGCCCTGCTGGTCGCACGCCCCGGCGGGCCGCATCGCGGAGGTGGTGGCGGGCGTGGACCCGGCCCAGCTCCTGTTCGGCACGGACGCGACCCTGATCGACCCGTCGTCGGCCTTCGGGGCGGTCGCCGCGGCCGGCCTGTCAGGGCAGACGGCCGAGCGGATCGCCTGGCGCAACGCCGCCGCCCTCTTCCGGCTCTGACACCGTACGGGCTCGGCGGCGCCCTCGCTCAGGCGATCGCCCCGGCCCGTTCCCGCGCCGGGGGCGGGCCGAAGTCCTGGGCCTGCAGTTCCAGGCGTTCGCGCTCCGTCAGGCCGGGGCCGTGAGGGTCGTGGGCGTGGGTGCCGGGGATGCGGCCCTCGGCGGCGGCCAGCCAGAGCATGCGCTGGACGTACCCCTCCATGGGGTCGGTGAAGGTGGCGGCCGCCAGCCGGTCGAGGCGTGCCGATGCCTGCTCGAACGCGCGCAGGCCGGGCTCGCGGAAGGCGCGCATCACCTCGGCCGTCACCTCGACGGCGGCGGCCGCGACGCCCACCAGCGCCGCCTCGGCCCCCCACAGCAGCGAGGGCCCGAACATGCGGTCCTCCCCGGTGATCGCCAGCCGGCCGGCCTCGCGGGCGAGCATGATCGCCCGCTGGCAGCCGATGGCGTCGGACAGCAGCGCGGTCTTGAGCCCCGCCACGCCGGGGTGCCGCAGGATCTCCCGCAGGACGCCCGGCGGGCACGGCCGCGTGTAGAGGTCGAAGGCGACCATCGGCAGGCGGGCGGCCTGCCACACCTCCTCGTGCAGCGCGGCCCTGTCGCCCTCCGACGGGAACACGAGCACGCCGTCCGCGCCCAGGCCGGCGGCCACCCGCGCCTGCTCGGCCGGGTCGGAGGTCTCGGGACCGCCGCCCACGCCGACCAGCACCGGGACGTTCAGTGCGGCGGCGCGCTCGATGACGGAGGCGCGGACGCCTGGGGCGAGGAAGGGCCCGCGGCCGGTGTGGGCGAGCACGGCCAGGCCGGTGGCGCCGCCGGCCACCAGGCCGGCGAAATAGCGCGCGACCACGTCGAGGTCGACCTCGCCCGACCCGGTCATGGGGGTCGCGGCGGCGGCGATCAGGGTGCCGCGCAGCCGGTCGCGCAGCGCGGCCGCACGGGGGTCGATAGGGGCCATTCGCACAGCTTAGACCCTCTCTTCGGGAGCGCTAGGCGGTCCAGCGCAGCTGTTCGCGGGTGATCTCGTGCTCGAGCGGCTCGCCGGCGAGGAACCTGGCGATCTCGCCGACCGTCAGCGTTCCCATCCGGTGCCTGGCCTCCTCGGTGCCCGCCGCCTGGTGGGGCGTGAGCAGCACGTTCGGCAGGCCGCGCAGCGGGCTGTCCGCCGGGAGGGGCTCCTCGTCGAAGACGTCGAGTGCCGCGTCGATCCTGCCGCCGCGCAGCTCGTCGAGGAGCGCGGCGGGGTCGACCAGCCACGATCGCGCGGTGTTCACCAGCGCCGCGCCGTCGGGCATGAGCGCCAGCTCCCTGCGGCCGATCAGGTGCCGGGTCGCCGGGATGGCGGGGGCGTGCAGGGCCACGACGTCGCTGCGCGTCAGCAGGTCGTCGAGCTCCACCAGCGTGGCGCCCATCCCGGCCACCTCACCGGCGGAGACGGTCGGGTCGGCGAGCAGCAGCTCCGCGCCCAGCGCCCGGACCAGGCCCGCGTACGCCCTGCCGGTGCGGGAGGCGCCCACGACGCCGACCACGCTGCCGCGCAGCTCGCGCCGGGGCCTGGCGGCCTGCCTGGTCTCCGCCCAGCCCGACCCGGACCGCAGGCCGTGGTCGAAGCGGTGCACCTGGTGCAGCAGGCACAACGTGAACGTGAGCGCCACCTCGCCCACCGCGGGCGCCATCGCCGCTCCGGTCTGGGTCACCCGGATGCCGCGTTCCCAGAGCGCGTCGGAGACCAGGAACCCCACCGCCGCGCCCGTGTGCGCCACGAGCCGCAGCTCCGGCGCGCGGGCCAGCGTCTCCGCGTCCACGCGCGGGGTGTCCCACCCGGTGACCAGCACCCGCGCCCGCTCCAGCGGGCCGATCGGGGCCAGCCGCCGGAGCTGCGCGAAGACGGGCGGCGGGAGGAACATCTCGCGCAGCTCGGGAGCCAGGCTGAGGGCGATCATTTCAGTCCCGTCATCGCGATGCTGTTGACCAGGTAGCGCTGCAGCAGGAAGAACACCAGCAGGCACGGCACCACGGACACCGCGGCCGACGCCATGAGCAGCGACAGCTGCATCTCCTCGGTCCGCAGCGTGGTCAGGCCCACGGTGAGCGTGCGCGTGGCGTCGCTCTGCCCGACGACCAGCGGCCACAGGAAGTCGTTCCAGTGCCACAGGAACACGAACACGCCCAGCGTGGCCAGGATCGGCTTGGTCAGCGGGAGCACGATCGTCCAGTACACCCGCCACTCGGAGGCGCCGTCCACCTTCGCGGCGTCGAACAGCTCGTCCGGCAGGCCCAGGATGAACTGCCGCATCAGGAAGACGGCCTGCGAGTTGGCCAGCGTCGGCACGATCAGCCCCCAGAACGTGTCCACCCCGTCCAGGCTGTTGACCAGCACGAACGTCGGGATGAGCGTGGCCTGGAACGGCACCATCATGGTCGCGAGGAACGTCCAGAACATCGCCTCGCGGCCGGGGAAGCGCTTCTTGGCGAAGGCGTAGCCCGCCATCGACGAGGTGAGCAGAATGATCACCACGGAGACCACGGCGTAGATCAGCGAGTTGATCGTCCAGGTGACGAAGCCGGACGACGACAACACCATCGTGATGTTGTCGAGCGTGAGCGACTCCGGCCACCGCGCGGGCACGGTCGGCCGGCCCGCCGGCGACAGCGCCACGATGAACATCGCCACGAACGGGCTGACGGTCAGCACCGACAGCAGCGCGAGCAGGGCGGCCAGCGGCCACCTGCCCCGCCACCACCGCCTGCGCGCCGCGCCGGGGGTCTCGGCCCGTACGGAGGGACGGGAGGTCGTGGTGGTCGTCATGTGTTCCCCCGGTCCAGGAAGCGGCGCTGGACCAGCGACACGACCAGCACGATCGCGAACAGCACCATGCCCCAGGTGGCGGCGTAGCCGAAGTCGAACGACCGGAAGCCGTGGTCGTAGATGCCGTAGATGAGGGTGTACGTCGCCCTGGCGGGGCCGCCGCCGGTCATCACGTACACCGTGTCGAACGTCTGGAACGCGCTGATCGTCTCGATCACCATGACGAAGAAGATCGCGGGCCTGAGCAGCGGCAGCGTGATCCTGCGGAAGCGCTGCCACGCGCTCGCCCCGTCGATGCTGGCCGCCTCCAGGTAGGAGGACGGGATCGCCTTGAGCCCGGCCAGCAGGATCAGCATCGAGTAGCCGAAGCCCTTCCACACCGCCACGACCGCCAGGGCGGGCAAGACCACCCCCGACTCCTCGAGGAAGGCGACCGGGCCGAGGTCGGCCTTGGCGAGCAGGCCGTTGATCAGGCCGTTGAACTCGTAGATCCAGCGCCAGACGATGCCCGCGAGCACGAAGCTGGTCACGTACGGCAGGAAGAGCATGCCGCGGAACAGGCCGCGCATGAAGACCACCTGGTTGAGCAGCAACGCCGTGCCGAGCGCCACGAGCATGGTGAGCGGCACGTAGACGGCGGAGTACACGAGGGTGACCCGCAGGCTCAGCCAGAAGTTCACGTCGTCGAGCAGCCGGATGTAGTTGTCCGCGCCGATGATGTCCCACTCGCCGCCGATGTTCCAGTTCGTCAGGCTCATTCCCGCCGCGCCCAGCGACGGGAAGATCCGGAAGATCAGGAAGAGCACGAGTACGGGCAGCACGAACAGCAGGCCGGTGACCGGGTCACGCAAGCGTTGACGCACCAGGTGGTTCCTTCCCTCTCAGCCGCCGCTGCCGAGCAGCTGGTTCGCCTCTTCGGCGGCCGCGTCGAGCGCGGTCTTCGCGTCCTCCTTGCCGAGCAGCGCCGCCTGGATGTGCGGGGCGAGCACGCCCATCACCTGCCGGGCCTTCGGGTGGGTGTCGCCGGGGAAGGCGTACTGCAGGGACTTGGCGAACTCCTTGGACGCCTCCGACTGGCCGGGCACGGTCACGTCCGTGCGCGCGGGGAAGAAGCCCGACTCCTTGGCCAGCGCGGCGGAGACCTCCGGCGAGGCCAGGTAGGCGGCGAACTTCTTGGCCGCCTCCTTGTTCTCGGAGTGCTTGGCCACCATCAGGCCTCCGGGGATGCCGAACGCGACCCGCTTCGTGCCTTCGAGGGGCAGGCCGATGCCGACGTTCTCCTCGCCGATGGCGGTGGCGAGCTGGTCGACCTGGCCCGCGGTGGCCGCGTGGTACATGGCGGTCTTGCCGGCGGCCAGCAGGCCGCCCTCGATGTCGTTGCCCTTGCTGGCGGTGTTCGGCGGCAGGCCGCCCGCGGCCTTCAGGTCGAGCAGGAGCTGCAGGCTCGCCACACCCTCAGGGCCGTTGAACGCGACGCTCTTGCCGTCGGAGGCGAAGACGGTGCCGCCGTTGGCCCACAGGATCGGGTAGAAGCTCTGGTTGAGCGTCACCTCGGGCTTGCCCGGGTAGTCGAGGATGGCGACCTTCTTGGCGGCCAGCTTGGGCGCGGCCTCCTTCAGCTCGTCGAGCGTCTCCGGCACCTTGTCCACGCCCGCCTCGGAGAACAGCTTCTTGTTGTAGATGGGCGCGGTGATCGTCTGGTAGATGGGGACGCCGTAGAGCTTCCCGTCGACGGTGAGGGCGGTCAGCGAGTTGGGCAGGTAGGAGGCCTTGGCCGGGGCGACGATGTCGTCGACCGGCTCGATCGTGCCCTGCTGGGCGTACTGCGGGATCTGGTCGGGGCCGAGCACGACCAGGTCGAAGCCCTTCTTCGAGACGAGCGCCGTGGTGACCTTCTCCTGACGGCCCTCCCAGGGCTGCAGGTCGATCTTGATGTCGGTCGTGGGGTTGGCGGCCTCGAAGTCCTTCTCGACCTTGCCCCAGAACGCCTGGCTCTTCGCCTGGTCCCCGATGACGGGGTACATCCACAGGGTCACGGAGCTCTTGTCCGAGCCGCCGCCTGATCCGCACCCGGCGGCCGCCAGGCTCAGGGCGGCCGCGAGGCCGACTGCCGCTGCCTTCTTCATCGGCGGCTTCCTTTCGCTTAATACCGGTCCTGACCGAAACCTAGTGAGCGGGACTTGGCCTGGTCAATGCCTGAGATATGAACGTGACTAGCCCCGAGCCCGAAATTTCGTTATTTCCTGGGCGATCAGCTCGACGTGCTCGGACGTGTAGTTCTCGTTCCAGTCGATGACGAGCAGCGTACGGTCCACCATGCGCTCGGCCTGCGGGCAGGGGTTCGGGGAGTAGCCGTCGAGCGGGAAGCGGGCGGTCCCGTAGACGGCCGCCCGCCACACCGGCGCCCTGTTCAGCGGCTCCGCGAGGTATCCGGCGCGCGCCGGGATCCCGGCCGCCGCCAGGTGCGCCGCCAGCTCGGGAGCGTCGCCGTCCGGGCACACGATCGAAAAGAGCCACCACGCGTGGCCCTGCGGGCGCGGCAGCCGTACCCCTGGCAGGTCCTTGAGTGCCTCGATCAGCCGCAGGGCCGTACGGCGGCGCGCGGCGACCACGCCGGGAAGCTTGGCGAGCTGGGCGCGGGCCACCGCGGCCTGGAGCTCGGTCATGCGGTAGTTGAGCCCGAAGGAGGCGTGCGAGCGCCCGGCCGCGCGGTCCCAGCCCTTGTCGGAGAAGAGCCGCATCCGCCTGGCCAGCTCGTCGTCGCTGGTGATCGCCAGCCCGCCGTCGCCGCACGTGATGTGCTTCCACTGCTGCAGGCTGAGGCACGCCACGTGACCCGTCGTCCCCGCGAGCCCGCCGCCGGGCAGCTCGGCCAGCCAGGCCTGCGCGCAGTCCTCGATCAGCACCAGGCCGTGCTCGTCGGCGAGCGCGCGCAACTCGTGGATCCTGGCCGGCGCCCCGAACAGGTGCACCGCCATGATCGCCTTCGTCCGCGGGCCGATGAGCCTGGCCACCGCGCCGGGATCGAGATTTCCGTCGGACGGATCCACGTCGGCGAAGACAGGAACGGCGTTCTGCGCCAGGATGGGGGCCACGGTTCCGAAGTCCGTGATCGGTGTCGTGATGATCTCGTCCCCTGGGTCCGGCGCGGCCGCCACGACCGACAGATGGAGGGCCGCGGTGCCGGAACTGCACGCGATCGCATGGCGGGAGCCGTACGCCTGCGCGATCTCGCCTTCCAGCGCCCGCGCCTCGGTCCCCCAGACGGAGCTGAGCATGCCCGAACGGATCACCCGCTCGACGGCGGCCACCTCCTCGTCGCCGAGGGTGCGGCCGTCTGCTTCTGCCATGGACGGGAACTTCACCTGGCACCTCACCAGTTATGATTGCGGTCTTGACCGAAATGAGCGAGAGGGAGGCGTGCGTGGGAATCGTCATCGGAGTCGTCGGCCCGCACGATCTGGTCGACGACGTCGCGGCCGTCTGCGAGGAGCAGCCGGGCGTGAGCACCCTGCGCCTCGACTACGACCATGAGTCGCAGGCCCCCGCGATCGTCGAGGCCCACGCCACCTCCGTCGAGGGCTGGCTGTTCACCGGCATCGTCCCCTACATGCTCTCCCGCGACGCCGAGGCCCTCACCCGTCCCGCCGCGTTCGTCGACTACTCCGGCGCGACGCTGCTCAACGCCCTCGTACGCCTCCAGCACCAGGGCGAGGACGTCACCATGTTGTCGATCGACACGTTGTCGGCCGCCGACGTCGACGCCACGTTCACCGAGGCCGGACTGCCGACCGGCGAGCTGCGCACGCACTCCTACCGGCCCGGGATGACCTCCCAGAAGGCGATCGCCTTCCACCGCAGGAGTCCCGCGCACACGGTGATCACCTGCCTGAGCTCCGTGTACGAAGCGCTGCGCGACGAGCGCCACGTGCTGCGCCTGGTGCCGTCCGTGCACTCCGTACGGGTGGCGCTGCGCCAGCTCGTGCTGACCGCCGAGGGGCAGGTGCAGGAGGACGCCCAGATCGCGCTCGGGCTCATCGAGGTGGCCAACGAGGAGGGGCTGCTGCGCGAGGCCACGGCCCTGGGCGGCACGCTGGCGGCCTTCCGCGGCGGCACGCACCTGCTGGTCACGACCCGCGGCCCGCTGCACGACGCCACGGGCGGCTTCACCGGGCTGCCCATGCTGGCCCGGCTGGCCGGCCAGAACGACGCGGTCCGCGTCGGCTTCGGCCTGGGACGCAGCGCCGCGGAGGCGGAGAGCCTGGCGCGCCGCGCGCTGGCCAAGGCCCGCAGGATCGGCCCGGTAGCCGCGGTGCTGTCGTTGCGAGCGGACGCCGACATCGTCCTGGAGTCGGTGACCACCACGCCCGCGGGCCGGCAGAGCCTGTCGGTCATCGCCCGCCGGGTCGGGCTGTCGGTGCCCACGCTGGAGAAACTCCTGGAGGCGCGGGCCGCCGCGGGCGACGAACCCCTGACGACGCGGGAGATCGCCGACCGGCTGGCCGTCCAGCAGCGCACGGCCCGGCGCATGCTGCACCGCCTGGAGCTGGCCGGGCTCGCCGAGCGCACCGGCAACCTCACCAGCGGATCCAGCGGCCGCCCGCTGACCCTCTACCGCCTGACGCTCTAGCGCCCCGCGGCCGGCTGCCGCCCGGCGCTCCGGCGCCCTGCCCCCGTTCACCGCCGGACGCGCCGGCACCCCGCCCCCGCCCATCGCTCAGGCGAGCCAGCGAGAGAGGTTCTCCGCGACGAACTCGTCGTCGCGCAGCTCCGGATAGGCGGCCAGCACCCGGTCGATCTCGGCGAGCTGGCCGGGCGACAGGTCCTCCGCCGGGTCCAGGCACCAGCGGCCCTCCAGCAGGCCCTGCCTGCGCAGCACCTCGTGGATGCCGGGGATGCAGCCGTGGAAGGCGTTCGCGGAGTCGAAGATGGCGGCGTTCGCGTCGGTCAGGTGCCCGTCGAGGGTGAGCAGCCGGCGCACGGCCGCGTCGTCGCCTGAACGCGCCGCCCTGGCCTGTTCCAGCAGCTCCACGGCCCGCCGTACCCACACCGCCCACTGGCCGAGCAGCCCGCCGACGAACTCGACGTCCACCTCCCGCCCGTCCACGACCACGCGGTGCGAGGTGATCAGGTCGGTCAGGATGTGGTCGTCGTTGCCGGTGTAGAGGGCGACCTCGCCGGCCCGGCCCGCGCGCACCACGCCGTGCAGCACGTCGAGGGTGCGGTAGCGGTCGAACGGCGCCGCCTTGATGCCGGCCACGGCCTCGATCTGCGCCAGCCTCGTCCAGAACTCCCTGGACAGGTGGCGGCCGCCGACCGCGGGCTGCAGGTAGAAGCCGATCACCGGCAGCACCTCGCCCACCGCCCGCGCCCGCTCGATCAGGCCGTCCTCGTCCAGCTCCCGGTACGGGCTGAGCAGCACCATGTGGTAGCCCAGCGACCTGGCCAGCTCGGCCTCCGCCACCGCCTGCGCGGTCGGCCCGGTGGCGCCGGCCACGAGCACCACCTCGTGCGCGTACTCGCCCGCCACCGTGGCGGCCAGTTCGAGCACCGGAGCCAGCAGCCCGGTGCCGTGGATGGCGAACTGCGTGGTGTGCACGCCCACCGCCAGCCCGCCCGCGCCCGCCTCGACGTAATAGCGGGTGAGCGCCCGCTGGCGGCGCTCGTCCAGCTTCCTGTCCGAGGTCAGCGCGAGCGGGTGCGCCGGGATCACCAGGCCGCGCCTGAACAGGTCGCGCACGGACGCGTGCGCCTCTGGAGCCGTGCCGAGCACGTGAGTCCCCCCAAGTGATAGGTGCGGTGATGTGAGCTGTGGATCAGAAACGCCCGTCACGGCGCTCGAACTTGGTGGGCTTGCCGAGCAGCGGCCCGCCGTCCGCGACCCAGCGCGCCGTGTGCTCGATGAGCTCGGCGGGGGTCAGCTCCGGGTAGCCGAACAGCCGGTGGCAGCGGCCCGCGTTCGACAGCAGCGCCGTGGGGGCCTCCTCGCCGGTGAGGACCGGCTCCTTGCCGAGCGCCTCGCCCAGCGCCAGCGCGGCCTGCCGCACCGAGATCAGCTCGGGACCGGTCACGTTGAGCACGTACGGCGGCGCGTCGGCCAGCAGCAGCGACCGCAGCGTCACCTCGTTGGCGTAGCCCTGCCAGACCACGTTCACCTGGCCGGTCGTGAGATCGACGGGCTCGCCCGCCAGGATCTTCTGCGCCAGGTCGACCAGGACGCCGTAGCGCAGCTCGACGGCGTAGTTGAGCCGGAGCAGCGCCACGCGGGTGCCGTAGGTCTCGGAGAAGTGCGTCAGCACCCGCTCCCTGCCCAGGCAGCTCATCGCGTAGTCGCCGACGGGCCCGGCCGGCGAGTCCTCGGTGCTGCCGCCGCCGGCCACGGGGACGAGCGGGTAGACGTTGCCGGTGGACAGGGCGGCGATCCTGCTCTCCCTGAACCGGTCGGCGACCCGGCCGGGCAGGTAGGTGTTGGTGAACCAGGCGGCGTGGGCACGCCCCTGCGTGCCGAACTTGGCGCCGACCAGGAAGACCACGTTGGGCGCTTCCGGCAGGTCGCGCAGCGCCCGCTCGTCGGACACGTCGGCGCTCACCACCGTCGCGCCGTCCGCCCTGAGGGCGTCCGCCAGGCCCGGCTCGCCGAACCGGGACACCGCGATGATCCGCCGGTCGCCGCGGGTGGCGTTGAGGGCCAGCCGCACCAGGCTCGGGCCCAGCTTGCCGCCCGCGCCCAGGATCATGATGTCGCCGGGCAGCCTGCCCAGGTCGTCGACGAGCCCGGCGCCGGGCCGCGCCAGCCGCTCCTCGAGTTCCGCCGTCGTCCGCACGAACGTCCTCCATCCGCTATTTACGGTCCAGACCGTAACTGCGCGAGAGTCGTGCTGTCAACGCCGGGACGGCTCCCTACGCGCTCTCCCTCGCCGAGACGAGCACGTCGAGGACGGCCCTGGTCTGCTCCCACGGCACCGGGCTGGGCGCGCCTCCCACCATGGCGAGGAACGCGTCGATGGTGCCTTCGTAGCCGAGGCCCCTCATCGGGTCGTCGCCGCCCTCGATGAGCACGGTCTCGGTGGAGTCGCGTCCGTGCAGCGTGATCGCGTAGGACTCCGTCTCGGAGACGCCGAGCACCTCGACCGTGCCGAGCACGCCGCCGCCCCACCGCAGGGCCATCACCCCGGTGTCCTCCGAACGCAGCGCACCGTAATGCCGCGTGGACCGGGCGGCCCCGGCCAGCCGCACGTCCGGGCCCAGCAGGGCCACCAGCAGCTCCACCCCGTGAATCCCCATGGTCACCATCGTGCCGCCGCCCTCGCCCGGCGTGTCCTGCCAGGCGTTGTAGCCGGACGCCCAGAGGCCCACGTCATGGCGCACGGTGGCACGCACGGCGAGCAGCTCGTCCGGGACGGCCCGCAGCCCCGCGAAGGCGGGCGCGAACCGCAGCACCGACGTCGACATCACCCGCTCGTGGATCGGCAGCCGGTCGAGCGCGTCGAGCTGGCCCCTGGTCGCGGCGGCCGGCTTGTTCACGAAACACGCCGCGCCCGTCTCCAGCACCCGGGCCAGCGCCGCGGGCACCTGCGGGTTGGGCACGGTCAGCACCACGCCGTCGGGCTCGTGTCCCAGCGCCCCGGCCAGGCTCTCCGCCACCTTCGCGGCCGGATGCTCGTCGGTGAAACGCCGCAACCGCTCGGGATCGGGCTCCCACACCACCAGCTCGGCATGCCGGGTCAGGGTGCGGGCGTCGGTGTACGGGTGGCTGGTGGCGAGCCCGGCGAGAGCAATACGCACGATCGTCCCCTTTTCCACGGATTACTGATGGAAATGGAGACCATCATGGCAGCTGCGGCACGGGGACCAGGACGGCGCCGGAGAGGGCGCCCAGCCTGCCGGCGGCGGTCGCTCCGCATCTGGCGGGAAAAAGACCGGGCGTGTAGGCGTACAGCGACGACCACATGCCAAAGAAGCAGAACTGCGTCGCCGGGCCGGTGATGATCCGTTCGATGTCGCCGGCCGCCTGGCCGTAGAAGAACGCGGTGAGCGCGGAGGGCACGGAGGAGCCCGACAGTGGTGCCCCGGCCGGGCGTTGGTTCTGATCAGCCAGGATGCGGCGGGCGGTGTCAAGCTGCCGGTCTTTGGCTGCCTGTAGCGTGCGGAACTGTGCAGGGTGCGCGCGAATGGCGGCATCCTGAAGGCGCTTCTCCGCGGCGGACCAGACGGAGATCATGTCGCTCTTCGCCTTGCATCGCACGTCGGCCTGTGCCGCGCGACGCTCTTCCTGGGTCGGCTCGCCATGGTCCCACCGCTGGTCGCCGGCGGCGGCCAGCGGATCGGGGTAATGCAGGCCATCGTCGCGCATGCAGGCGCTCCACACCTGGAAGGCCCGGACGACCTGGGAGTCGCGCTTGGACTGCGCGAAGGTATCGAAAATCAGCTTGTTGAACAACTTCGCGTCGACGGGCGGAACTCCTTGCTGGATACGGTCGCGGGCATGTTTGAGACAGCCGTCCGCCTTACCGTACGCGGCCTGCCGTTCCGTGGCTGAGAGGTGTTCCATGCGGAGCTTATGCACCGCGCTGCGCCGCGCCATCGAAGGGAGTGCCGGGGCGGGGTGATAGCCGAACAGGCGGGCTACCTCGGGTTCGATAACGCCGTAACGGCGGCGGTTGGCCGGTCCTATCTCATCCTCCACAGCTGGAGGTAGCACCTGCCACTTCATGCCACGGGCCCGCATACAGTCATGGATGAAAAGGTCCTCGGCGCTTTTGAGCAGCGACATGTCCTTCGGGGAGAAGTCATAGCGGTCGAATGGCACTGACAGCCTGCGGGCCTCCGGCCCGATCGGAACCGGTGCAGAGAGGGCCTTTGGCTCTGCCGGCGACGAGCAAGCCGTCATACCAGATAGCAGGACCGCACTCACAACCCGCAAACGCACACCCACGCTGCTTCTCCGGTGACCCATGATGTTGGCCGTCGATGCCATCCGGCATTTGACGTAAGGAGGTATTGCCAGGCAACTTCACAATCGAGCGGTGCGGCGCGGCAGTCCTCAGCACGGTGGCCAGGAGCTCGACGGCCGACACGAGTTGCCGGCCGTCGAACTATTAGCGAGTATTAAACAGAGATCGCTGATCCGAACCTCGCAAAATTGATCGCAGGTCGCAGGCTTGCGGAGATCCAGATCGCGGGTTTCTAAAGACCAGGTAGGCTTATTGAGGTCCCCCTATCGAGGTGACCCTGTCGTTCCAGCCGTTGTTACTCAGGGTAGAGTCTTCCGAACCGCTTAGCGCCACGTAGCCCTTAGTTCCGGTGCAATTTCTACCGTCGAAGAACCATACGTTTTCTATGGATGCGTTCTTCATTGAGCTTACTTCGTTGTTGATTGCTCCCAGATTGCGACACCAAGAATAAACGTCTTCTTGATTGGCTTGCATGTCTACACGATACCCTTCGAAGTTTGTGTGCTCGAAAAGGCAGATATCACCGGGTTTACAGTAGATGATGGCGGCCTGGGCAGTGGCGCTGCTTCCCAGTAGGCCGGCCGCGGCGAGCGCGACGCTGGCCGCGCACCTTGCGATTCGCTTCATGGAGTCCCCTTCTTTGGCTCGGCTCCGACCGGGAGCGCGAGTGATGAACACGAGACCGTATAGTCCGGTCGGGCCAACCCGCGGTACTCCGCGCACGAGGCGGGATGAGGAAGACCACCGGAACCTGATCTTGCGTTGGCCCCAGCAGGCTGGCATGCGCCGCATCACGGCGAATCAGTCATTTGACCGGTGTGCCAGCAAGAAGGCTCGGGATAGGCGTACTGAAGCGGGACTCGCTCACGTTGCCGCCGGCGGACACGCCTGCCCGCTGCGCTTCCACTGCATCGGCTGCGGCCTCTCCCGCATCGACGTGTCCTACGTGCCCGACCTGGGATCGAGTTGAAGATGTCGCGCAGGTCGGTGAGATGGGTACTCCGGTGGGGCGGCGGTCGAGCCGGGCCTGCCTCCACGCGGTGAGTCGGGTTCGATTCGTCACACGAAACAGACATGAGGCGAGCTCGCCCGGCTCCGCATAAGCGCAGATACTCACACGAAGCGTGCACATTACCCAACGATTGGCGGCGTCGGGCCGCTGGCTGTGCAGCCGGCCCGGCTCTTCGGTGCGGGGCGAGTCATCGCCACCGTGTCAACCGCCGGCAAGCGGGCCCTCGCGCCGGCCACGGCTCGGCGTCGACCCCGGCCCGATCCGCCGAGTGATCACCGGTGGCCCGATGGACGGCCCCTGCTTCCAGGCGAGATCGGCGTCGATCCCGGAGGGCGACTTCACGACCGGCTTCGCCGTCAGCAACGCGGCGAAGGACACCCGGCTGATCACGCAGGCGGGAGAGAAGAGGCGGCCGGCGTGCGGCTCGACGTGGTGGCGGCGGCGGGCGAGCGGCTGCGCCGCGCCGAGGCCCAGGGGCACGGTGACGAGGCATGTCGGCCACCTACGTCGCCAGCTTCGACACGCCCTGACCGAACCAGCGCTGACCGAACCAGCGCTGACCGAACCAGCGCTGACCGAACCCGTGGCTCGCCACTCTTCCCGGGTCGGGGGGGGACCTGTCAGGGCTCTCCGACCGGGCCTTCGCCGGGCGAGCCGCCGTCGGCCGGGCCATCGCCGGGGGCGCCCCTGTCGGGCGGGCCGCCGGGCGGGCCGCCGGGTGGGCCGCCGGGTGGGCCGCCGGGCGGGCCGCCGGGCGGGCCGTCATGGGACCGGCCGCTCTCAGGCGGGCCGCCGTGCGACGGGCCGCTGTCAGGCGCGCCGTCATGGGGCGGGCCGCTGTCGGGAGGGCCGCTGTCGAGAGGGCCGCTGAGCTCGTCGACGTCCGCGAAGGGCCGGCCGGCGAGTTTCGCGTACCCCGGCCCGCGGTCGAAGAACCGTCCGGCCGGAGGCCGCAGCCGGGCCCTCAGCTCGGCGGTGCCCTGCTCGTCGATACGATCGCCGTCGAGCACCACGCCGTAGTCGCCCAGCGCGCCGGCGATCGACACCTTCCCGTCGCGCACGTCCGCGGCCACCGCCCGGGGGTCGCGATCGTAGGGTGAGCCCCATCCGCCGCCCCCGGTGGTGCGGATCCTGATCAGCTCTCCCGCCTGCACCGGGTGGTCGTCGACCAGTCCCTCCATCTCCTTGCCCGCGATCTCCACGCGGAACGGCCGCCCGGCCAGGCCGCCGTTGACGCCCCAGCAGGACAGGATCGAGCGGTCGGCGATGGACATGTACGACGCGTCCCTGAGCATCCTGATGTGCTTGTCGTAGCCGAGACCGCCCCTGAACATGCCCGGCCCGCCCGAGTCGCAGGCCAGCGCCAGGCGCTCCACCCGGAACGGCCAGCGGGCCTCGGCGAACTCCACGGGGATGTTGCGCGAGTCGGGCACCACGTGGATGGTGTCCTCGCCGTCGGCGTACCAGCGCCCGCCGGAGCCGCCGCCCAGCACCTCCCGCATCAGGTACGGCTCGCCGTCGGCGCCGGTGCCGTGGACGCCGGTGTAGCGGATGGTCTCCTGGTCGGCCGGCATGCGCCCGCCCGTGGCCTTGGCGAGCACGCCCGCCAGCACGCCGAGCAGCCGCAGGATGACGAACGTGCGGGCGTTGGTGGGAGCGGGGAAGACCGGGGTGAGCAGGCTGCCCTTCTCCGGGAAGATCATGTTGATGAGGGGGACGACGCCCTCGTTGACGTCGAGCTCGGCCATGCGCTCCGGCGTGTCGGCCAGGTTGCGCAGCACCGGGGCCAGCCACTTCTTCATGAACACGCCGTCGGCGTAGTCGCCCGCGTGGTTGATCGGCCCCTTGGCCTGCGGCGACGTGCCGGTGAAGTCGATGGTCAGCGGCGCCTGGCCGCCCGCGTGTCCGAGGGCGGAGTGGTCGACGGTGAGGGTGATGCGCTGGGCGTGCAGGCGCGGCTCGTCCACGCCGTCGTGCTCGGCGTAGTCCTCCCACACGTACGTGCCCTCGGGGATCTTGGCGAGCAGTTCCCTGCGGAACGTCTCGGTGGTCTTGCCGATGATCGCGTCGAAGCTCTCCTCGACGGCCTGCCTGCCGTACCGGTCGAACAGCTCCGCCAGCCGCCGCGCCCCCATGAGGCAGGCCGAGCACTCGGCGTCGAGGTCGCCGGCGAGGGAGTCGGGCATGCGGGAGTTGCGGGTCATGATGCGCAGCGCGGCCTCGTTGGGCACGCCCTCGTCCCACAGCTTGATGGGCGGCACCATCAGGCCCTCTTCGTAGACCGACCGGGCGTGCGAGGGCATGGACCCGGGCACGGATCCGCCGATGTCGTCGTGGTGGCCGAACGCCTGCACGAACGCCACCACCTCCCCCTCGTGGAACACCGGCACGGTGACGCACAGGTCGGGCAGGTGGCCGATGCCGCCTTCCGAGAGGTAGACGTCGTTGTGGAAGTAGACGTCGCCGGGCTTCATCGTCTCGACGGGGAAGTCGCGCACGACCGGCTGCACCAGCGCGCTGTAGGAGCGGCCGGTCAGCTTGCGCATGCGCACGTCGTGGATGCCGGCGCGGAAGTCGTGGGCGTCGCGGATCATCGGCGAGCGGGCCGTGCGCGCGATGGCCGTCTCGACCTCCTTCTCGACGGACGCGAGGGTCCCCTCGACGATCTCCACCAGAATGGGGTCAGCCGTGTTCATCGGTCGTTCACCGTTCCTCGTCCACTGCGGATATCTCCACGTTGCCGAAGTCGTCCACCGTCGCGGTGAAGCCCGGGTGGATGGGGATCGTGGAGCCGTACTCCTCGATCACCGCCGGGCCCGTGACCGTGGCGCCGGGGCCGAGCGCGGAGCGCTGGTGGATGGGGGTGTCGCGGGTCTCGTCGAAGTGCACGGGACGCACCGAGGTGGCGCCCTCGCCCGCCTTGTCCAGGCGGGGGATGACCGGACGGCTGATGGGGCCGATGCCGGACACGCGCAGGTTGACCCATTCGACGCCGTGGCGGGGGTCGTCGCGGTAGGCGTAGCCGTACAGCTTCTCGTGGGCGGCGTGGAAACGGTCGACGACCTCGGCCTGCCAGGCCTCGTCGATCTCGCCCGCGGGAGCGGCCACCCGCACCTCGTACGCCTGCCCGTAGTAGCGCAGGTCGGCGCTGCGCACGTAGACCGGGTCGTCGAAGCCCTCGCGGTCCAGCGCCTCGCCCGCCTGATGTTCCAGGTCGTGGAAGATCTCGACCGCCTTGCCGAGTTCGAGGTCGCGGGTGACGTACGTACGGACGTAGTCGTTCTTGACGTCGACCGTGAGCAGCCCGAACGCCGACACGTTGCCGGGGTCGCGCGGGACGACCACGGACGGCAGGCCGAGGATGTCGATCAGCCGGCAGGCCAGCAGCGGCCCTGACCCGCCGAACGTCACCAGCGGGAAGTCCCGGACGTCCAGCCCGCGCTTGACGGTGAGCTGCCGGATCGCGTTGCTCTGGTTGAACGCGCTGATCTCCAGGATGCCCGTCGCCGTGCGCTCGGGGGTCAGGCCGAGCTTGCCGGCCAGCGCCTGGATGCCCGCGCGGGCGGCGCCGGCGTCCAGCGGGATCTCCCCGCCCAGCAGGTGCGGCGGGATGCGTCCGAGGAACACGTGCGCGTCGGTGACCGTCACCTCCGTGCCGCCCTTGCCGTAGCAGAGCGGGCCCGGGTCGGCGCCGGCGGACTTCGGCCCGACCTTGAGCGTGCCCTCGGGCGAGATCCACGCGATCGAGCCGCCGCCCGCCCCGACGGTGACGATGTCGATCATCGGGATCTTGCACGGGTAGCGGCCGACGGACCCCTCCGTGGTGATGGACGGCTCACCGTCGACCACCACGGCCACGTCGGTGGAGGTGCCGCCGCCGTCCAGCGTGATCACCGACCGGCGGCCCGCCGTGGACGCGATGAGCGCCGCGCCGAGCGCGCCCGCCGCGGGCCCCGACAGCACCGTGGTGATCGGCTGGTTGACGACCTCGCGGGCCGACAGGATGCCGCCGTTCGACTTCATCACGGAGAACGGCGTGCCGAGCCGGTTGGACAGGCCGGCGATGTAGCCGCGCATCGCCGGTTTGACGGCGGCGTCCACGAGGGTGGTCACCGAGCGCTCGTACTCGCGGTATTCGCGCAGCACGTCGCTCGACAAGGAGATCACCGCCTCCGGGTGCTCGCGCCACAGCACCTCGCGCATGCGCCGCTCGTGCTCGGGGTTGGCGTACGCGTGCAGGAAGCACACCCCGATCGCGGTGATGCCCCTGGCCTTGAACCAGCGGGCCACCTCGACGGCCTGCTCCTCGGAGAACGGCCACACCTCCTCGCCCAGGTGGTCGAGCCGCCCGCCGACGGTCCTGACCTGGTGCACGGGCACGATCCTCGGCGGCTTGACCCAGAAGTAGGAGTTGCCGTAGCCGTCGGGCACGCTCTGCCTGGCGATCTCCAGGATGAACTCGAAGCCCTCGGTCGTGATGAACCCGAGGTCGGCGATGCGGTCTTCGAGCAGCTGGTTCGTCGCCACCGTGGTGCCGTGCACGATCGAGCCGATGTCGAGCTCACCCAGCTTCTCGATGCCCGAGACGAACCCGTCCGCCGGGTTCGCGGGGGTCGAGGGGGTCTTGGTGGTGAGGATCTCACCGGTCTGCTCGTCCACCGCCACGACGTCGGTGAAGGTGCCTCCGGTGTCCACTCCGATACGGACGCTACGCATGGCTCCTCTAGCTTCGGCGACGGCCGAGAACTTCGTCGATGACCCGGGGCGCGTTGTCTGTGCCGACGTACGCGGCCAGCCTCACCACCATCTCCTGGGAGCGGGAGAGCTCTGCCTCCACCCTGGCCTTGCCGGACTGACCGGCCTGCACCCCAAAATACGCTCCGATGATGGTGCCGATCACACCGGCCACGCCCGCGAACAGCACGGCGAACTCCCGGGTGGCGAACACGGCGGCGCCGAAGGCGACCAGGACGGCGACGATCCCGGTGACGACGACGAGGAATCCGTAGCGCCATCGGGTCGCCTCGGCCTGGGCGGCCGTGATGTCGTCCTGAGACATCATCGCGTCGAGTGCCGGAGGGCTGGACGGCCCGCTGGACGGCCCTCCGGAAGGCCCCCCGGACGGCCCCCCGGACGGCGGGGTCGAGGGCGGGTTGGACGGCGAATTATCGGTGACCACACTTCCTCCTGTAACTCCAGGGGAGAAATGTCCCATGAGGTCATGGAACAAGCCAAGCCACTAAGCTGGCGGCCTGTGACTGAAGTGTCTGCCTTGTCTGCGGTGCCGTCTGGTGTCAGGGATGCCGTGCTGAAGTTCTACTTCGGCCCCATGGACTGCGGGAAGTCCACGCTCGCCCTCCAGATGAACTACAACCACGGCCGGCAAGGGCGGCGCGGCCTGGTGCTGACCAAGCACGACCGCTCCGGCGGCCCCAAGGTCACCAGCCGGATAGGGCTCGGTCTCGAGGCGATCGAGGTGGAGGACGATCTCGACCTCGTCCGGCTGGTGACCGCGCACGACAGGATCGACTACCTGATCTGCGACGAGGCCTGCTTCTACACGGTCGGGCAGATCGAGCAGCTCGCCGACCTGGTGGACGAGCACGGCGTCGACGTGTACGCGTTCGGGCTGGCCTCCGACTTCCGTTCGGTGATGTTCCCTGCCGCCCAGCGGCTGTTCGAGCTGGCCGACGAGGTGTGCCGGCTGCAGGTCGAGGTGCTGTGCTGGTGCGGCCGGCCCGGGCAGCTGAACGCCAGGGTCGTGGGCGGGGCGATGGCGCGTACGGGCGAGCAGGTCGTGATCGGCGACACCGACGCCGCACGCGTGCGCTACCAGGTGCTCTGCCGCAGGCACCACCGCTCCGGCCGGCTCGGCGAGGGCTCGGCGGACGCCGGTCACGAGCCCGCGCACGAGCCCGTTCAGACGGCGCAGTAGCCGTCGTCGTCGCAACCGTCGGCGGGGGCGGCGAGCTGGGTGATCGGCGCCTGCCCCGTGCGCTCGGCCACCTCGTCGATCGCGGCCGCGAGGGTCTCCTCCGGCTGCGCGCCCGACACCGCGAACTTGCCTTCGAACAGGAACAGCGGCACCCCCGTGATCCCGAGCTCGCGTGCCCTGGCGAGCTGCCCGCGCACCTCCTCGGCGCCCTTCCCGTCGTCGTGCACCCCGGCCTCGGCCGCCAGCTCGCCGAGAACGCCGGCGTCGCCGACGTTCCTGCCCTCGGTGAAGTACGCGCGGAACAGCCGCTCGGCCATCTCCGTGCCGAACCCCTGCCGCGTGGCCACCTCGATCAGCCGGTGCGCCTCGAACGTGTTGGCGGCGACGGCCTTGTCGTAGTCGAGCCGCAGGCCGTCGCCGGCGGCGGTGGTGACGACGCGCTCGGTCATCTGGCGGGCGTTCGCCCCGAACTTCCGCTCGAGCGCGGGAAGGGCGGGCTCGCCCTGCGCGGAGGCGCCGGGGTCGAGCTGGAACGGGCGCATCGTCACCTCGAGGGTGCCGCCCCTGGCCCGGAACCGCTCAGCCGCCCGAGCGAACCTGACATGCCCGATGTAACACCAGGGGCATACGACATCGGAGAAAATCTCGACCTTCATGTACCGATGCAACCTTCCGCCCCGCGCGCTGATTCCTCCCGCGCCGCCCCCGCCCGGGGCGGATCAGCCCGCGGCGAGCTCCTCCAGCCGGTACGGCAGGTAGGCCGAGTCGTCCACCAGCGCCGACGCGCCGCGCCACCACCCGAACCACTCGCCGCTGCGCCACATCCAGTCGACCCGCTCGATGGCGGCCACGACGTCCCCCACGGTCTCCCACCGCTCGCCCAGCTGCTCGCGGGTGGCTCCGTGGCGCACGGCCCAGTCGCGGAGCACGCCCGAGGCCGCCGCGGGGACCTCGCGCGCGTAGGGGTCGGGGCGTTCCCCCGGCAGCCGGTGCGGCCCGAGCCCGGCCGCCACGCCCCAGCTCCACTGCGCCTCGGCGGGCCGCGAGTAACGCAGCGACTGGAAGTCCAGATTGGATCCGAGGTCGTCGTCGGTCCGGCGCGTGACGACCGCGTCGAGCCGCCCGCCGGCGTCGAAGTGGACCACGAGCCGCTGCCCCGGCCTGACCCCCGGCGGCAGGCGGAAACGGTCTTCCGCCTGCCAGGAGTTGAGATCGACCTGGGCGACCGGCCGGCCCCACAGCTGGTCGGCGGCGTCGTCGGCGATCCAGGCCGCCAGCATCTCCAGCGCGGTCAGATCGGTCCACGGCTCGATCGCGACGGCCGTGCGCACCACCTCGTCGGGAGGGGGCAGCTTGCCGCCCCTGGGCCGCGTCCACCACTCCGCGCCCAGCTCGCGGGTGCCGACCAGCAGTGCGGCGATGGCGGCCAGCTCGGCGGAGCGTCTCGTGAGCGAGGCCCCGAGCGCCAGCTCCAGCGTGCGATCGGTCCGCTCGTCGCCGAGCACGGGGCGTACGCCGTCGATGAGGGTCGGGGCCGTCGGGCGCTCCTCGCCGAGCAGGTTGCGTACGACTCGTCTGGCCTCGGTCCTCGCGTCTTCAGCGTGTGCCTGCCGCATACAGCCACGCTACGCCGGGAGATCCTTTTCCGCGAGAGCCCCGGCCACGCCGCCACGCCCCTCACCACCTGTTTCCGCCCGCCGTCAGGGGTCTCGGCGCCGGGAGCCGCGGCCGAGCAGCCAGCCCACCACGACACCTCCGACCGCCACGCCCGCGCCCATGCCGAACGACGCCAGCATCACCCATGGCCGCGTCTCCGCGCGCGCCTTGGCGGGCCGCTGGTGAACGGCCCCGGCCGGCCGGGCGCCACCCACGGCCGCGGCGGCTCCGGACGCGGTGACGCCCTGCCCACCCGGACCGCCGGAAGCCGGGCCGGCGGGAGCCTCCGCGGCCAGGCCGCCGGGGG
Source organism: Nonomuraea sp. NPDC049378 (assembly GCF_055586745.1). Classification (NCBI taxonomy): domain Bacteria; kingdom Bacillati; phylum Actinomycetota; class Actinomycetes; order Streptosporangiales; family Streptosporangiaceae; genus Nonomuraea; species Nonomuraea sp. NPDC049378. Next base: position 136,938 of record NZ_JBVJHP010000004.1, on the reverse strand, counting down.
CCGGGCCGGAGAGAGCCAGGTCTCCGGAGGCCGGAGCCGCCGCACCTGAGATGGTGGCGGGCGTTTCCGCCGGTGCGAGCAGGTGCTCCTCGACGGCCGAGAAGAACTCGCCCGCCGTCCGCCTGGCCACCGAGCCGAGCATGCGCTGCCCGACTCCGCCGATCATCCCGCCGATCACGGCGTCGGCGTCGTAGTCGACGCGGGTGCCGCCGTCGATCTCGGTCAGCCGTACCACGACGGTGGCGTCGACCGTCCCCGGCGCGCCCTGCCCGCGGGCCCTGAGCGTGAAGCACTCGGGCGCGAGCGGGTCGGTCAGCGCCACCTCCCCCTGGTAGACCCCCTTGATGGAGGCGACACCCGCGTTGACCGTCATCCGGTACGTGTCGTGTCCCGACTCCTCCAGGCGTTCGCACCCCGGGATGGTGCGCACCAGCACCGCCGGATCCTGGAGCGCCGTCCACACCTGATCTCTCTGAACGCCGATCACGGCGCTGCCACCCACCTTCATGGAGCAACTTTAGGCGGCCGCGTGCTGGCCGATAAGGGCAACACCTGCCAGACGGGGAGAGGGACTGTGACCAAGGTCGCACCCCATTGCTCTACAGCTTGTAGTACTACTGCAAGTAGATGTACTACAGCCTGTAGAGCTCACGGGAGTCGACGCAGACGATGGACGCACTTGACCTCGCACGGTGGCAATTCGGGGTGACCACCGTGTACCACTTCCTGTTCGTGCCGCTGACCATCGGTCTGGGCGTCTTCGTGGCGGGCCTGCAGACGGCCTGGCACCGCACGGGCAAGGAGCACTACCTGCGGCTCACGAAGTTCTTCGGCAAGCTCTTCCTCATCAACTTCGCCATGGGCGTGGTCACCGGCATCGTGCAGGAGTTCCAGTTCGGGATGAACTGGAGTGAATACTCCACGTTCGTCGGCGACGTCTTCGGGGCGCCCCTGGCGATGGAGGCGCTGCTGGCCTTCTTCATGGAGTCGACGTTCCTGGGATTGTGGATCTTCGGCTGGGACCGGCTGCCGAAGAGGGCGCACCTGGCGTGCATCTGGGCGGCCGCCATCGGCTCCAACCTGTCGGCCTACTTCATCCTGGCCGCCAACGCCTGGATGAAGCACCCCGTCGGCTACGAGGTCGTCGGCGGCAAGGCCAGGATGACCGACCTGTGGGCGGTGCTGACCAACCCCACGGCGCTGGCCCAGGTGCCCCACGTGATCGGGGCGGCGTTCGTCGTGGCGGGCGGCTTCGTGCTGGCCGTGAGCGGATACTGGCTGCTGAGGACGCGCGCCGGCATGTGGCGCGGCGCCGCCAGGGGCGCGCTCATCATGACGGCGATCGCGGGGGCCGTCGTGGCGGGCACGGGCGACACGTCCGCCAGGCTGATGCACGAGCAGCAGCCCATGAAGCTGGCCTCCGCCGAAGGGCTGGAGCGCGACACCGCCGGCGCGGCGTTCAGCGTCGCCCCGGGCATCGAGATCCCCGCCGTCCTGAGCTTCCTGGCCACCCACGACGCGGGCGCCACCGTCCAGGGCACCGAGGACCTGCAGCGGCGCTTCGAGCAGGAGTTCGGCCCCGGGGACTACCGGCCGGACCAGGCGGTCGTGTTCTGGTCGTTCCGGGTGATGATCGTGTTCGGGATGGCCACGGTGGGCCTGTCGGTGCTCGGCCTCTGGCTGACCCGCGGAAGGCGTGACATGCCGAGATGGCTGGCGCGGGCGTTCCTGCTGGCCCTGCCGCTGCCGCTGGCCGCGGTCACCGCCGGATGGCTGCTCAGCGAGATCGGCCGCCAGCCGTGGACGGTCGCGGGCGAGCTGCTGACGGCCGCCAGCGTGTCGCCCGGCGTGAGCCTGGCCGAGGTGGCCACCTCGCTGACCGTCTTCACGCTGCTGTACGGCGCGCTCGCCGTCGCCGAGGTCGTGCTCCTCGTCCGGCACGTCCGCGGGGGCGCCGAGGAGGAGCGGCGGCCCGCGGCCGCGACCGAGCAGCTCGAACCGTCGCTGATGTACTGAGGGAGCGGACAGTGATCGATCTGTGGTTCGTCATCATCGCCTTCCTGTGGACCGGCTACTTCGTGCTGGAGGGCTTCGACTTCGGCGTCGGGATGCTGGCGCCGCTCGTGAGCGGGAACGCCGAGGAGCGGCGCCAGAGCCTGCGGACCATCGGCCCGGTGTGGGACGGCAACGAGGTGTGGCTGATCACCGCGGTCGGCGCCATGTTCGCCGCGTTCCCCGCCTGGTACGCGGGCATGTTCAGCTCCTTCTACCTGCCGGTCGCGCTCGTCCTGGTCGGGCTGATCGTGCGCGGGGTCGGCCTGGAGTGGCGCGGCAAGGTCGCCTCCCCGCGCTGGTGCGACGCGGGCATCGTGGCGGGCAGCGCGCTCCCGGCGTTCCTCTGGGGCGCGATCTTCGCCGGCCTGCTGTTCGGCCGCCCGCTCGCCGCGCTGCTCGGCGGCGCGTTCACGCTGGCGGTGTGCGTCCTGCACGGCGCCGTCTTCCTGGCGCTGAAGACCACCGGCCCGGTACGCCGCCGCGCCCGGGTCGCGGCGATGGCCGCCAGCGCCGTGGCCGTCCCCGTGGCCGTGTTCGCCCTGTCGGGCCTGGGCACGCCGCCCGCGCTGGCCGCCATGGCGGCGCTGGCCGCGGCCACGGCGCTGATCTGGCGCCGCAGGGAGGGCTGGGCGTTCGCGGCCACGGCGGGCGCCATCATGCTGACCACGCTGGCCGTCTTCGTGGAGCTGCACGCGCGGCCGCTGCCCGGGCTGACGCTGGCCGAGGCCGCCTCCGGCCCCTACACGCTGACGATGCTGAGCTGGATCGGGCTGCTCACGCTGCCGTTCGTGCTGGTCTACCAGGGGTGGACGTACTGGGTGTTCAGGAAGCGGGTCCGGGTGGGCGCGGCGTAGCCGCGTCCCCGGCCGTGTGGTCAGACGGCGCTCCGCCGAGGTAGAGGCGGCCGAGCCGCGGGTCGGCCGCCAGCTCGCGCGCCGGGCCGGAGATGTGCACCTGGCCGAGGTCGAGCACGCAGCCGACGTCGGCCGTCTCCAGCGCCCTGCGCGCGTTCTGCTCCACCAGCAGCACCGCCACACCGGCCCCGCGCATGAGGTCGATCTGGTCGAACACGACCTGCGTGTTGCGCGGGTCGAGCCCCATCGACGGCTCGTCGAGCAGCACCACGGCCGGCTCCAGCATGAGGGCGCGGGCGAACTCGACCTGTTTCTGCTGGCCGCCCGACAGCAGCCCGGCCACGCTCCCCCACCGCTCGGCCACGACGGGGAACAACTCCTTGACCGCCTCGATCCTCGCGTTCAGCACGGCCTGGTCGCGGACGGTGTAGCCGCCGAGCCGCACGTTCTCCGCCACCGTCATCTCCCGGAACACGCTGTGCCCCTGCGGCACGTGGGCCAGCCCGCGGCCGAGCAGCCGCTGCGGCGACAGGCCCGCCACGTCCTCCCCCGCCAGCAGCACCCGGCCCGACCTGGGTGCGAGCAGGCCGCTGGCGACCTTGAGCACGGTGGACTTGCCCGCGCCGTTGGGGCCGACGAGGCAGACGACCTCGCCGGAGCGCACGGTGACGGACAGGCCGCGCAGCACCGGCGCCGCCCTGCCGTACCCGGCCACGACGTTCTCCAGCGACAGCAGGACCTCAGACACCGAGATACGCCTCCAGCACGCGAGGGTCGTCCCTGATCGCCGAGGGAGGCCCGGCGGCGATGGGCGCGCCGCGGTCGAAGACGATCACGTGGTCGCACATGCCCATCACCATGTCCATGTTGTGCTCCACGACGAGGAAGGTGCGCCCCTCGGCGTTCAGCTCGCGTACGAGGGTGACGATGCGGTCGATCAGCGCCGGGTTGACGCCGCCGGCGGGCTCGTCGAGCAGCACCAGGTCCGGCTCGGCCATGAGCACGGCGGCGAGTTCGAGCAGCTTCTGCTGGCCGTAGGACAGGTCACGGGCCTCGGCGTGCTCCAGGTGCTCGATGCCCATGCGGTGCAGCCAGCGGCGTGCGCGCTCGGCCTCGCCCTTGTCGTGCAGGCCGGCCAGCAGCTCCCGCAGGCGGGTACGGCGGACGGCGACCAGCATGTTCTCCAGCACGGTCAGGCGCGGGAAGACCCGGCAGAGCTGGAAGGTGCGGCCGATGCCCGCGTGCGCGATCCGGTGCGGCGCGTGGCGGGTGATGTCGCGCTCGCGATAGAGCACCCGCCCCGAGTCGGGCCTGATCATGCCGGTGATCAGGTTGAAGAACGTGGTCTTGCCCGAGCCGTTGGGCCCGATGAGGCCGTTGACCTGCCCTTCGCGCAGCTCGACGGTGGCGCCGTGCACCGCGGGCACGCCGCCGAACGCCTTCGTGAGGCCTTCCGTGCGCAGCGAGGTCATCGGGCCGCCCCCTCCAGCCGCTGCCCGGCGCTCTCCTCCGGGATGGACGGCCCCGGGCCTGTCCTGGTGAGCCTCGACAGGATGCCCTCCGGCATGAACAGCACGACCAGGACGAGCAGCACACCCGTCGCGGCCAGGTGGACCTGCGTCTCGCCGAGCGCGATCAGGAAGTACTCGCCGGCGGGCGCCACGATGAGCGCGCCGAGCAGCGGGCCGAACACGTGCCGGACCCCGCCGAGCAGGCTCATGAGCACCATGTACGAGCCGATCAGGATGGAGAACATGAAGATCGGGTCGAGGCTGCCGAACCACAGCGCGTACAGGCCGCCGGCCAGCGCCACGAACAGGGCCGACAGGGCGAAGGCCGCCACCTTGTACGCCGCCGTCGGCACGCCGAGCGACTCGGCCTTGTCCTCGTCCTCCCTGATCGCCCGCAGGCCGGCGCCGAAGCGGGAGCGGGAGACGTACCACCAGGACAGCAGCGCGAGCCCGAGCAGCACGAGGAACAGGTAGAAGAAGACCATGTGCGTCTGTCCCCGGTGCAGGCCGGGGAACGGCGAGGGCACCTGCAGGCCGGTGGAGCCGCCGGTCAGCGAGCGCCAGCCCTGCACGACGAGGTTCATCATCGACACGAGCGCGATCGACACGATCACGAACGACGCGCCCCGCACCCGTACGGCCGCGACGCCGACGCCCACGGCGAACACGGTGACCAGCAGCGCCGAGACCGGCAGGGCCAGCGCCCACGGCACGTCCAGCCGGGTCACGAGCAGCCCGGTGCCGTACGCGCCGAGCCCGAAGAAGGCCGAGTGGCCGAGCGAGACGTAGCCGGTGAAACCGCCCAGGAGGTTCCAGGAGGTGGCCATGGCGGCGTACATGACGGTCAGCGCGCCCGCGTACACGAGGTAGTAGTTGGGCACCAGCCAGGGGTAGGCGATCGCCAGGGCGGCGACCAGCAGCGGGAGGCCTCTAGAAGCGGTGCGCAAGGCGGCCTCCGAAGAACCCCTGCGGGCGGGCGAGCAGGGTCAGGAAGAGGAAGACGTAGAACATCATCGTCGCCCAGGTGGCGTCCACGGTGACGAGCACGATGCCCTCGACGACGCCGAGCAGGACGGCCGCCAGCGCCGCGCCGGCCACGCTGCCGAGCCCGCCGACCACGATGATCGCCATCAGCTTGCCGATCCACACCCAGTGGGAGGCGGGGAAGAACGGCGTGATCAGGGCCAGCACGGTGCCGCCGACGGCCGCCGTGGCCAGGCCGAGGCCGAAGCCGTAGCCGGCGACCCGCTCGGTCGGGATCCCGACCAGCCTGGCCGCCTCCCGGTGCTGGATGGTGGCCCGCAGCGCCTGCCCGAACCTGCTCCTGACCAGCACGGCGAAGAGCACGCCGAGGGTGAGCGCGGCGACCGCGAAGGCGATGATCTTGTCGTACGGGAGGTGCACGCCGCCGATGGTCAGCGACCTGGTCGCGTACTCCATGCTGACCGACTTGTAGGAGCCCGTGTAGAACGTCCCGAGCAGCCCCTCGATCGTCAGCGCGAGCCCGAACGTCAGCAGCACCGACATCATCGCCACGTTCTCCGGCGCCAGCCGCGCGACGAGCAGCCGCTGCACCGCCACGCCCAGCAGGAAGAAGACCGGCACGGTGACCGGCAACGCCAGGAACGGGTCCACCCCGAGCGCCGTGTGCACCGTGTACGTCAGGTAGGCGGCCAGGAACAGGAACGCCGGGTGGGCCACCATGACCACCCGCATCACGCCGAAGTACAGCGACAGGCCGGAGGCGAGCAGCGCGTAGAGCCCGCCCGTCAGCACGCCCAGGGCCAGCCCTTGCAGGAGCAGGCTCACCATTCCTGCTTCGGGTAGACGAGGTCGGCGGTCTTCGCCTGCTCGGGAAGCACGATCTCGATCTTGCCGTTCACGTACTGCTGGATCATGTGCGCCTGCTCGGGCCGGCCCTTGTCGTCGAAGGACAGCGGGCCCACGACGGTGTCGAACGTGCCCTGCCTGATGTGCTCGGTCAGCTTGTCCTGGCACTCCTTGCTCGGGTCGGCGCACCGGGCCGCGTTCACGGCGGCCTCGATGATCTGGCCGACCGTGTAGCCGTTGGCCGCGTCCTCGTTGGCCGCGCCGCCGAACATCTCCTTGTACCGCCTGACCATCTCCTCGTTGCCGGTGAACGTCGAGGCGGCCGACCACCCGACGGGCGAGACGATGTGCTCGGCCGCCCCCTTCACCGCGGCGGGGAACTCGGCCAGCGTCGGCCCCGTCGAGAACGCCGCCAGCTTGGGCTGCACCTTCAGCTCCTGCAGCGCGCGCACCAGGCCCACGGAGTCCTCGAACTGCGTGCCCCCGACGACCAGATCCGGCTTCGCCGCGGCGATCTTGGCGGCGATGGGCGAGAAGTCGGTGGTCTCCGGCGGGTAGACCTCGTCCACGACCGTCCTGATCCCGGCCGCGGCCAGCCTGTCGCGCAGCCCGTACGCGGTGCCCTGGGCGAACGGGTCGTCCAGGCTCGCGTACGCCGCCGTCCTGGGCCGCTGGTCGGCCGGCAGCTTGATGAGGTAGTCGGCCAGGTAGTCGTAGTGGTCGTCGGCGATCGCGGGGGCCGCGTAGAAGAGCCGCTCGAAGCCCTGCTCGAAGACCTCCTTCGCGGCCCCGGCCGGCTCCACGAACACCATGCCGTACGACTCGGCGACCTTCGCCGCGGGGATCACCAGCCGCGAGGAGAACGGCCCGAACACCAGGTCCACCTTGTCCTGCGTGATGAGGGACTCGTAGTCGGAGCTGACCCTGTTGGGGTCGGAGGCGTCGTCGCGGAAGATCAGCTCGACCTTCCTGCCCAGCAGGCCGCCCTTGGCGTTCACCCGGTCCGCCCAGACCTGGTAACCCTCCTGGATGCCCTTGCCCGGCTCGGAGAAGTCGCCGGTGAGCGGGAGCGAGATGCCGATCTTGACCGGCCCCTGCCGTTGACCGGGTGACGGGGCGGCGCCGGGTTCGTCGGTCTTCGCACAGGCGGTCAGCGCCAGACCGCACATCGAGATGATCACTAGGCCGCTGGAAAGTCTTGCCATCGAGGAGACTCCCGTCAGGAGAGGCGCCGCGAAAGCGCTTTCGTAAGCGCTTTCGGTCACGATCACACGGGATCCAGCTCCGGACAAGGGGGTCGTCCGCATGCCAGAGCGACCTTACGCGCGTCGACGTGGCCAGGGCCGCGGGGGTGTCGCCGGCGACGGCCTCCCACGCCACGACGGGCAGTTCTGGAGTGAGCGCCAAGCCCGCCACCCACGTCCAGGCGGTCACCTCGCGGATCGGCTACCAGAAGCGTCGGCAGTGCTCCGGCTTTTAGACCGGAGGTGAAGCCGGCCAGTCCGCGCAGCTGGGCAAGAACAGCCGGTTCTGCTGCTCGATGTAATGGCGCAGGACGCTGATCGGAGCACCGCCCACCGATCCGGCGAAGGAGGAGCCGGACCAGAGCTTGTTCGCCTGGTAATAGTGGGCGGCGAGTTCGGGGAATTGCTGGCGCATCCGCCCGGAGGAGACCCCTTTGAGGGAGTTGACCAGTTTCGAGAGGGCGATCTTGGGTGGGAATTTCACGAGCAGGTGGACGTGGTTGTTCTCACCGTTGAACTCGGCCAGATCAGTGTCGAAGTCGGTGCAGACCGATCTCATGATCTCTTCCAGGGGAATCAGATGAGCGCCGGTGAACCGGAATTTCGTCACGAGAAGCAAATGAGCGTGCAGGGCGCAAACACAGTGGAGGCCCGTTCTGATATCGCTGAAAGGAAGGGCCGGGGCGCGGGCCTTGACCGGCGGGCAGGCGTCCACGAGGTCGGCGACCCCTGTTCCGGAGAGATCGCCAGGGCCTCCTGCACGAGACGAAGCGCCGCGGCTACCTGGCGCTGATCAGCCAGGATCAGCGCGACCCGCGGGCCGAGCTGGCCAGGATCCGCGCGTTGCGCGCACACCGCGTGACCCTGCTCGTCCTGGCCGGGCCCGGGTAGGGAACTGCCTGTGAGCGGGACTATTCGACGACCCGCATCGCGCCGCTCCCGGGGTCCGTCATGTGCAGCTCGCCGCCGAGCCGCTCGCCCAGCAGGTCGAGCACCTTGCGGCTGGACGTGACGGTCCACAGGTCGCCCGCGAGGTGCGGCGTGCCCGCGGGGGCGGCGCCCATCCAGGCGTCCTTGCCCGCCCGCGTGGTGAACGTCGTCACGACGAACTCGCCGTCAGGGGTGGTGCAGTGTCCTGAGCGGACGCCGGCGCCGCCGGCCCGCAGGCGCGGCTCGCACCCGACCCTGGCGGACAGTTGCTCGACGGTGAGGAGGGCGGCCCCGGCCCGCGCGCCGGCCGCGAGGTAGCCGCCGCTCCCATCGCCCGCGGAGCAGGCCGCGACCAGCCCTGCCAGAAGCGCGAGCGCGGCGAGGCTCCGAGGAGCCGTCATGTGCAGAGGTACGCGTTCCACGGGATCAGCTCCACGGGTCAGCACGACGGGTCAGCACGACGGGGCCGGCGCGGTCAGGTGGCCGGCGTGGGCGTCTGCGAGACCCGGTGGTCGGTCAGGTGCAGGTCTCCGTCGAGCCGCTCCTGGATCGACTCCAGCACCTCGAGCGGGCCCAGGACGGTCCAGCGGGGGCCGACGAGGTGGGGGTTGTACTCGGGCGCCTGATCCATCCACGCGTCCTTGAGCGCCTCGGTCCTGAACGTGTTGACGAAGAACCTGCCGTCGGAGGTCTTGCAGAACCCGGTGCGCAGGTCGTCTCCTTCGACCTGCATCTTCGGCTTGCAGCCGACCTTCTCGGAGAGTTGCTCGACGGTCAGCGGGGCCGCGGGCTGCCCGCTCGCGCCTGCTGCGACGTAGTCGCTCCAGCCCTCTGAGGAGCATCCGGCGACCAGCCCGGCCAGCAGCGCGAAAGCGGCCAAGCGTGGAAAAGTCGTCATGTGCGGAGGTACGCAGGACCCGGCGCCTCGGTTCAGCGCAGAATCACGCACCCGCGCGCGGCGAGCCGGCGCAGCACCTCCGGCTCGCCGTCGAGCTTGTTCCACCGCAGGTCGAGCTTGTCCAGCGGGGGCAGCCGGTCCGGCAGCTCGCGCAGCCGGTTGTTGCGCAGGTCGAGATGCCTGAGACCGGACGGCAACGCGTCGGGCAACGCGCCGAGCAGGTTGTCGCGCAGGTCGAGCACGCGCAACTCCTCCAACTCGGCGATGGCGGCGGGCAACCGGGTCAGCCGGTTGCCCTGGAGGTGCAGCTCACGCAGCCGGGTCAGCCCGCCGACCGTCTCGGGCAGCGACTCCAGGCGATTGTCGTAGAGCCGCAGCTCCACCAGCGCGGCCATCCGTCCCAGCGCCTCCGGCAGGCGGGTGAGCCGGTTGGCGGTCAGGTTGAGGTAGGCGAGACGGTCGAGCCGCCCGAGCGCCGCGGGCACCTCGGTGAACAGATTGTCGCTCAGGTAGAGGTAGTCGGTGAGCGCCAGGTCGCCGAGCTCTGGCGGGACGGAGGTGAGCCGGTTGTGCCCGAGGTCGAGCATGCGCAGCCGGGCCAGCCCGCCGACGGCCGCGGGAACTTCGGTCAGCTCGTTCTCGGCCAGGTTGAGCGACTCCAGCCGGGTCAGCTCCCACAACGAGGCCGGCACCTCGGTCAACGCGTTCCTGCCCGCCGCCAGGTGCCGCAGCCGCCTGCCGAGCCGCTCGGGCAGCGCGCGGACGCGGTTGCCGTACAGGGAGAACGACTCGAGGCCCGGCGGGCAGGCCGGGACGGCCGTCAGCGCGTTGCCGTCCAGGTGCAGCGCGCGCAGCGCGGCCAGCCCCGACAGGTCGGGCAGGGCGCGCAGGCGGTTGCCGTCGAGCCTGAGCTCCTCCAGCGAGCCGAGCCCGGCCACCCACCCGGGCACCTCGGTGATCGCGTTCCAGGCCAGGTCGATCAGGCGGACGCCGTCGGGAACGTCAGGGAAGGAGGTCAGGCCCGCTCCGGGGGCACGCAGATCCGGCACGAGACCGGATCATCCCACGGCGGAGCGGAGCTCGAAGAGCTCGGACGGGGAGATGGGCATACGGTCGACGTCGATGCCCTCGGCGTCCTCCACGGCCGAGGCGATGACCGCGGAGACGGGGATCACGCCGGCCTCGCCCGCGCCCTTGATGCCGAGGGGGTTCAGCGGCGAGGGCGTCTCCAGGTGGGCGGTCTCGACGCGCGGGATCTCGGTGGCGTACGGCATGAGGAAGTCCATGAAGGAGGCGTTCACCAGCTGGCCGTGCGAGTCGTACACCATGCGCTCGTAGAGCGCCCCGCCGATGCCCTGCGCCACCCCGCCGTGGATCTGCCCTTCGACGATCACGGGGTTGATCAGCCGCCCGCAGTCGTGCACGACGGCGTAGCGCACCACCTTGATCTCGGCGGTGTCGGGGTCGGTCTCGACGATGGCGGCGTGCATGCCCGACGCGAACGTGGATCTGATCGGCGAGTAGTAGTCGCGCCCCTCCAGACCGGGCTCCTCCCCCTCCGCGACCGGCGGCCGGTCAGGGGAGGCCGCACCGGAGAACTGGGTCGCCTTGGCCGCCTCGTCGTCGAAGGCGTACCTCAGCGGGTTGGCCAGCACGGCCACCGTGGACAGCGGGATCGACGCCGACGGGGATCCCGCCACATGCACCATGCCGTCGTCGATCGCCAGGTCCGCCGGGTCGGCCTCCAGCGCGTCGGCCGCGATGCGCAGCGCCTTCTCGCGTACTTTCCTGCAGGCCAGCGCGATGGCGTTGCCGCTCATGACGGCCGCGCGCGAGGCGAACGTGCCGACCGCGTAGCCGAACCTTCTGGTGTCGCCGGTGACCACGCTGACCCGCTCGATCGGCACGCCCAGCTCGGTGGCGGCGATCTGGGCGAACACCGTCTCGTGCCCCTGGCCCTGCGAGGTGAGCCCGGTGGAGACGTGCACCCGGCCGTCGGAGGTGACCTGCACGTGCCCGCCCTCGTAGGGGCCGACGCCGGTGCCCTCGACGTAGCAGCCGATGCCGATGCCGCGCCCGGGACGCCTCTCGTGCTCGTCCCAGCCGATCAGCTCCTTGATCATGCGGAGCATCTCCGGGTAGTTCCCGCTGTCGTAGATCAGCGGGCGGCCGTCCTGGAAGGTCATGCCCTGGTCGTACGGGAACTCCTCCGGCCCGATGAAGTTGACCGCCCGCACCTCCGTGCGGTCCTTGCCCAGATGGCGGGCGATCTTGTCCATGGTGCGCTCCATGCAGAACACGGCCTGCGGCCTGCCCGCCCCCCGGTAGGGGGTGACCTGCACGGTGTTGGTGTAGACGGAGGCGAACTCGACGCGGTAGGCCCCGATCTTGTACGGCCCCGGCAACTGGGTGGACGTCACGATCGGCACGATGATCCCGTAGGGCGTGTAGGCGCCGTGGTCGTGCCGGATCGTCACGTCCAGCCCCAGGACGCGGCCGTCGCCGTCGAAGCCGACCCGCACGTGCTGGATCTGCGCGCGCTCGTGGGCGGAGGAGATGAAGTGTTCCCTGCGGTCCTCGGCCCACTTGACCTCGCGCCCGAGCGTCATGGCGGCCCACGGCACGAGGATCTCCTCGGGCCACGGGTGCACGATCTTCACGCCGAAGCCGCCGCCGACGTCCGGCGCGATCACCTCGACGTGCGGCAGCGGCAGGCCGAGCGTGGCGGCGACGGCCATGCGGACGCTGGTGGAGGTCTGGGTGCTGGAGTAGACGCGCAGGTCCCTGCCGTCCCAGCGGGCGTAGACGCCGCGTCCCTCCAGGGGCATGCTGGCGCTGCGCTCGATGTCGAGCCGGAAGGAGAGCGTGTGCGGCGCGGCCTCGATCACCTCACCGGCGCCGCGGCCGTCGGCCGCCGCGACCTCCTGCACGAGGTGGGCGCCGACGTTGCCGGGCACGTCCTCGTGCACGAGCGCGGCCCCCTGCACGGCCTCCTCCAGGCCGACCACCGCCTTGAGCGGCTCGTAGTCCACCTCGATGAGCGCGCAGGCGTCCTCGGCGGCATACCTGTCGCTCGCCACGACCATGACGACCGGCTCGCCGACGTGCCTGACCACGTCCCGGGCCAGCGGGTAGGCGGTGCGGCCGTGGGTGAGCGCGGGATGCGGGATCAGCAGCGGGAGCGCCCTGCCCACCCGCTCGGGCAGGTCCTCCCAGGTGTGGATCGCGACGAGCCCCGGCACGTCGAGTGCGCCCGTCACGTCGATGTCGCGGATGCGGGCGTGGGCGTGCGGCGAGCGGACGAAGGCGGCGGCGAGCGCGTCGGGGCCGAGGTCGTCGAGGTAGCGCCCCTGCCCGGTGAGCAGCCTGGGGTCCTCGCGCCGCTGCACGGGCTCCCCGAACAACCTCGTCGTCATGTCTCCTCCGCCAGCAGTTCGGCGGCCCGGTGTACGGCCTTGACGATGTTCTGGTAGCCGGTGCACCGGCACAGGTTGCCCGAGACGCCCTCGACGATCTCGTCGTCCGACGGCGCCGGATTGTCCCTGAGGAACGCGGTGACCGTACACAGGAATCCCGGCGTGCAGAACCCGCACTGCAGGCCGTGGCACTCGGCGAACGCCCGCTGCACCGGCGACAGCGCTGTGTTCACTGCCTCCACTTCGTGGAGGCGGCTCGGTCGCTCAAATCCGCCGCCTTCCCTCGTCGCTCCGGTCGCTGCGCTCCCTGCGCTCCTCAGTCCAGGCGACGGCGCTCCCTCGCGTGCCAGGCCTTCTACGGTGGTGATCTCCTGCCCGTCGACCGTGACCGCGAACGTGAGGCACGAGCGCACCGGCCGGCCGTCGAGCAGCACCGTGCAGCAGCCGCAGACGCCGTGCTCGCAGCCCACGTGGGTGCCGGTCAGGCCGAGGTCGTGGCGCAGGCAGTCGGACAACAACCGGCGGGCGGGCACCTTCACCCGCCTGGTCGCGCCGTTCACGACGAGCGTGATCTCATGCTCCACGGGCTGCCGCCCCTTCCCCGGCCGCGCTCCGCAGCGCCCGCTCGGCGAGCACGCCCACCAGGTGCCGCCGGTAGGCGGCCGAGGCGTGCACGTCGCTCTCCGGCTCGGTCTCCTCCTGCACGGCCCGCGCCGCCTCCGCCCAGCCGCCGGCCGCGCCCCCGGACGCTCCCGTCATGTCCACTTCCCCGAACGCCCCGGTCACATCCGCTCCCCCGCATGCCCCGGTCACGTCCACGACGACGGGCACGGGCCCGACGCCGACGCAGGCGACCCTGGCGGCGGTGACGCGCGCGTCGCCGTCCACCGTGACCACGGCGCAGACCCCGGCCAGCGCGTAGTCGCCGTGCCTGCGGGCCACCTCCTCGAAGGCGGTGCCGGTGCCCGGGCCCAGCGCGGGGAAGTACGCCGACACGGCCAGCTCGCCCGGCCGGACCGCCGACTCCAGAGGTCCGACGAAGAACTCCCGCGCCGGCACCTCCCGCTCCACGGCCCGACCCTCCCAGCGGGCCAGCCGGATCGTGCCGTCCAGCACCGCCAGCACGGCCGGCAGCTCGGCGGCCGGGTCGGCGTGCACGAGGCTGCCCACCACCGTGCCCCGGTTGCGGATCGCCGGGTGGGCGACCAGCTTCAGCGCCCGCGTGAGCAGCGGGTGCGCGCCCGCGTGCTCGGCATCGGAGTGCCTGACCAGCGCGCCCACCCTGACACCCGCCGGGGTCGCGTCGATCGTGGACAGGGAGCCGATCCGGTTGATGTCGACGAGGTGCTCGGGTGCGGCCAGCCGCATGTTCATCAGGGGGATCAGGCTCTGCCCGCCGGCCAGCACCTTGCCGCGCACCTGCGCGAGCGTGCGCAGCGCCGCGCCGACGTCACGGGGCGCGTGGTACGCGAACGGCGGCGGCTTCACGCGGGCTCGCCCCCGGCCGGCCCGGGGCCGCGCCCGGCGATGGCCCTGAGCAAGTGGTAGCCGCCCAGCACCACGATGGTGCCGAGCGCGATGCCCTCCAAGGTGAAGTCGCCCCCGATGAAGTGCTGCACAGGTCCGATGGCCAGGATGATGCCCGCCCCGGTCGGAACCATGTTCACGGGATCGGCGAAATCCACCCGGTTCTCGATCCAGATCTTCGCGCCGAGCAGCCCGATCATGCCGTAGAGGATCACGGTGACGCCGCCGAGCACGCCTCCGGGGGTGGCCGCGACCAGCGCGCCGAACTTGGGGCACAGGCCGAACAGGATCGCGATGACCCCGGCGATGTAGTAGGCGGCCGTGGAGTAGACCTTGGTGGCCGCCATGACGCCGATGTTCTCGGCGTACGTCGTGGTGGGCGAGCCGCCGACCGAGCTGGCGAGCGCGGTGGTGAGGCCGTCGGCCGCCACGGCGCGGCCCACGTACGGGTCGACGTCGGTGCCCGTCATCTCGCCGACCGCCTTGACGTGGCCGATGTTCTCGGCGATGAGCGCGATGAGCGCGGGCAGCACGAGCAGCACGGCGGAGGTCTTGAAGTCGGGCCCGTGGAACTCCGGCAACCCGATCCATTCCGCCTGCGCCACCGGCTCGAAGTCCACCCGGTCGTGCGGGAACGCCGTCGCCACGCAGTACGGGCCCTCGGGCTGGCAGGCGGCCCCGGAGGCGTCCCGCAGGTTCGCGCCGGGCAGCACCGACGTGACCGGCCCGGCCACCCCGTCCAGCACCCAGGACAGGACGAACCCGGCGACGAGCCCGACGAGCACGCCGATCCGCCCGATGAACCCCTTGAACGCCACGATCACCACGAACGTGATCAGCATCGTGACGAGGGCGACCCAGTGGTCCTGCGGCCAGTACGTGTCCGCCACCACGAACGCCAGCCCGAACCCGATCAGCATCACCACCGCGCCCGTGACCACGGGCGGGAAGACCCGGTGGATGATCTGCACGCCGAGGAAGTGGATGGCCAGCCCGGCCAGCGCCAGCACGAGGCCGGCGACCAGGATGGCGCCGGTCACGATCGCGTCCGCTCCCGCGGTGTCGCCTCCCGCCGCCGCCCTGATGGCGAACACGCCGCCGACGAAGGAGGCGCTGGTGCCGAGATAGCTCGGCACCTTGCCCTTCACGATCAGCAGGAACAGGATCGTCGAGACCCCCGACATCATCACGGCGATGTTCGGGTCGAGCCCCATCACCAGGGGGAAGACGAACGTGGCACCGAACATGGCGATCACGTGCTGCGCCCCGAACCCCACCATCCGGGGCCAGCTCAGCCGCTCGTCGGGCCTGACCACCTCTCCCTGGGCCAGATGCTTGCCGTCACCGTGCTTGGTCCATCCCAAAACCATGAGAGCCCCTCTTGTACCGGGCGTTGCGCTGGGCCGGCGACACGCTTTTCCGTTGCGGGCACATTAGGCCCGCCGGATCACTCCTACACGGGCATGATCTGCCAAATCTACGCCGGGAACCAGAGAAAAGCTCTCGCTCTCCGCAGTTGGGCGCCTTCCGTCAGTTCCAGCACGGAGGACGGCGGTGGTGCCGGTGATCCAGCGGTGAGTTCAGGTGAACCTTCGGGCTATTCGACCCGGATCGAGAACCCCTCACCGCTGACCACCTGGCCTGACCGGATCTTGGCCCGCTTCCGCAGCTCGACCTCGCCGTCCACGAGCACCATGCCCTCGGCGACGAGTTGCTTGGCCATGCCGCCCGTCTCCGTGATGCCGCAGTATTTCAGCAGGTCGCACAGCGGGATGAAGTCGGAGCGCAGTTCGAAGTCCACAGGCCCCAAGCCTAGATGCCGCGCATGCGCAGCACGTGCAGGGCGAGGGTGAGGTTGAGCCGCAGGTGCGGGTCGTCGGTGAAGCCGCCGAGCAGCCGCTCCAGTTTCCCGATCCGGTAGCGCAGCGTGTTGTAGTGGAAGTGCAGCCGCCTGGCCGTCTCCGCCACGTTCAGGTTGGTCTCCAGAAGGGCCTGGAGGGTGCGCCGCAGGTCGGCGTTCTCGGCGTCGTCGTCGGTGGCCAGCGGCCCGAGCGTCTCGCGGACGAACGCGTGCAGCTCGTCGGTGTCGTTCACCAGCGACAGCAGCCGGTAGACACCGAGCTGGTCGAAGTGGGCCACCGCGCCGGGCCCGTGCAGCTGCCGCCCGACCCTGGCGGCCTTCAGCGCCTGCGCGTAGGCCTCGGGCAGCGTCTCCGCCCCCGGGCTCGGCCGGGACGTGCCGGTCGAGAACGTCGCGGGCGGCGCGTCGGGGAAGGCGCAGGCGGCGTCCTTGGCCATCCTGGCGACGTCGGCGGAGGCGTCGACCACGGCCACCACCTCGTGCGAGAACCCCGCCACCGCCCCCTGCGGGTCGTGCCGCCTGACCGCGGCCGTCCAGCAGGCCATCAGCCGGTCCTGGGCGCTGCGCTCGTCGCCGTCGGGGTCGAGCTCGGCCACCAGCACGGTGACGGGCCGCGACAGGTCCCATCCGAACGCCCTGGCCCTGGCCGTGACCCGCTCGACCGTGCCGGCCCGTCCGGTGAGCACGTCGCGCAGGAAGTCGGCCCGGTATTTGCTCTCGACGGCGTTGACCGCCTCCTGGCGGGTGACGACGAGCGCGGCGACGGTGGCGGCGCGTTCGAGGATGCCGATGTCGCTGTCCCTGATGCCCGCGGACGGGCTGTAGGCGACGATCCTGCCGTGGTGGTGCCCTCCCGCCAGCACCGGCACCGAGGCGAACGACCGCTTGCGTGCCCCGTCGGCCCCGGCCGCCGGAGGCCCCTCGCGGGTGACCGACTCGCACAGGACGGTCACGTGTCCCGCGGGTCCCGCGGCGGCCAGCACGCGGCCCGAACCGTCGACCGCGGCCACCGACACGTCGAGCAGGTGCGCCACCTCGGCGGTGACCTCGTTGAGCCCGCCTCCGGCCAGCACCACCTGCACCAGCGCCCGGTGCGCCTCCTCGGCGCGGGCGAGCACGGCTGCCTGGCGGTTGAGGATGTCGGTGAGCACCTGGTTGAGGATGTCGTCGAAGCCGACGTCGTTCGGCAGCTGGATGAGCGGGAAGCCGAGCCGGTCGGCCTGCTCGGCCATCTCGGCGGGCAGCTCGTCGACGTAGCGGCCCAGCTTGATCGCCAGGGCGGACAGCCCGCGCTCGTCCAGGTCGGCCACCAGCCTGCCGAGCGACTGCGGCGTGTTGCGCAGCGGGTAGCCGGTGGTGAGCAGCAGCTCGTGCGGCTTGACCCAGGCCAGGATGTCGGGCACCTCCATGACGTTGAGCCGCTGCACGATGCGGCCCAGCCCGCTCTCCCCCGCGATCAGCCTGGCGTCGGCGAGGGTGGACACGCCGAGCACCTCTCCGACGGACACGCCATGGGTGATCGTTCCGGTGCTCGCCGGACGGACGGAGGGCTCCATAGAGGTGATTGTGACCCCGGGAACCGTCTGTCAGGAAGAGCCAACCTTCCCGCTCACTGTTGGCAAATTTACCCGTACGGAGGGTTCCCGGCCCGTTCTACGGTCAGGACCAGGGTCGGTTGGGAGGTCTGGTGACGGTCAGCACTCACGCGAGACGTACCCGCGTCCACGTCACGGGAGCGGCCAGCACGGCGGTACGTCCCGTCCTGGAGTCGTCCCGCCGCCCGGCGCGCGTGCTCGCCGCGTTTCCCAGCGGGATCTACCTGGAGGTCAGGACCGATCTTGAGCCTTCGGTGATCGCGGTCATCACCGGCGAGGCGATCCGCCTGCCCAACTCCGTGTTGCTGTCCGGCCCGCTCCCGAAGGTCACGGTGGGTGACGACGCTTCGGTGGGCGACCGTTCGATCGAGCTGGGCCCGCTCAACCTGACCGTCCGGCGCTGGTGGGATCCCTCGCCGCCGCTGGGCACGGTCGACCGGGCGAGCCTCGTGCGCGCCGCCGCCCGCCTGACCGACCCGCCCGAGCCGGGCCTGGCCGGCAACGCCGCGGTCGACATGCTGGCGGGCGGATGCGCCAAGGGCTGGCTGCTGGGGGCGGTGACGGCGGCCGAGCAGCTGGTGGGGCTGGGGCCGGGGCTCACGCCGAGCGGCGACGACGTTCTGGCCGGGCTGCTGGTGACCCTGCGGCACGTGGGCGCGGCGGCCGGCGTGGATCGGGCGGTCTGGCTGGCCGGCTGGCTCGGCGCGACGGTCACCTTCGACGCCCGTACGCGGACGACGCCCATCTCGGCCACGCTGCTGCACTGCGCGGCCAGGGGCGCGGCCAGCCCCGAGGTGATCGGGGTGCTGCGCGGCATCGCCGGCACGCAGGCGCTCGATCCCGCGCTGCGCCGGCTGCACCGGCTCGGCCACACCTCGGGGGCCGATCTGGCGCAGGGCGTCGCCATCGGGGTGAACGCGGTCCTCGCCCTGGCCGACCAGGAACCGGAGCAGTGAGTGAGCCAGTGAGCAAGCCCGTGAGTGACGCTGTGAGCGAGATGGTGCTGGTACGGCGGGGGACTTATCACGACTCGGTGACGCTCATGCGGGTCAGCCGGGCACTGTCCGACATGCCGGGTGTCAGGGCCGCCATGGTCGCCATGGCCACCGATCTCAACGTGTCCATCCTGCGCGAGCTGGGGTTCACGGTCCCGGCGACCGATCCGGGCGACCTGCTGATCGCCGTACGCGCGAGCGACACCGAGGCCGCCGTCGAGGAGGCCGACCGGCAGCTGACCACCTTCCAGCGAACGGATCCGGCGCCGGAGCACCAGCCGCCGCTGACCACCCGCTCGGCCGCGCGGAACCCGGCTGACCTGGTTCTCGTCTCCACGCCCGGGGAGCACGCCTTCGCCGAGGCACTGGACGCCGTCGAGGCGGGCCTGCCCGTCATGATCTTCAGCGACGGCGTGCCCGTGTGGCAGGAACGCCTGCTGAAGGAGCGGGCGGAGACCAGGGACGTCCTCGTGATGGGCCCCGACTGCGGCACGGCGGTGATCGGCGGCGTCGGCCTGGGCTTCGCGAACGTCCTGCGCCCCGGCCCTGTGGGCGTGGTGGCGGCCTCGGGCACCGGCGCGCAGCAGGTGACGTCCCTGCTCGACTGGGCGGGCACGGGCGTCAGCCACGTGCTCGGCGTGGGCGGCAGGGACCTGTCGGCCGAGGTGGGCGGCCTGTCGGCGCTGCGGGCCCTGCGCATGCTGGACGACGACCCGGCCACCGAGCTGATCGTGCTCATCTCCAAGCCGCCGTCGCCGGAGGTGGCCCGGGCCGTGGAGGAGTCGGTGGGCCGGCTGCGCACGCCGGTCGTACGCGCGATGCTCC
This sequence comes from Nonomuraea sp. NPDC049378, assembly GCF_055586745.1. Taxonomy (NCBI): domain Bacteria; kingdom Bacillati; phylum Actinomycetota; class Actinomycetes; order Streptosporangiales; family Streptosporangiaceae; genus Nonomuraea; species Nonomuraea sp. NPDC049378. Next base: position 117,397 of record NZ_JBVJHP010000004.1, on the reverse strand, counting down.
AGGAGGGCGCGCCCGACCTCACGGAGGCGACGGAGCAGGTGCTGCGCGCGCTCGGCAGGCCCGTACCCGAGTGGCCGTCCTGGCCGTCGTGGCCGGGCGGCCGCCCGGCCGGCAAGGCGATCAAGGGCGTCTACGCCGGCGGCACGCTCAGCGCGGAGGCCGCGATGGTCGCCGGCTCCGGCGACATCGTCGACTACGGCGACGACGCCTACACCAGGGGACGCGCCCACCCCATGATCGACCCGGCGCTCCGCGTCGAGGCGCTCGCCTGCACCGAGGACACCGACGTGGTGCTCATGGACGTCGTGCTCGGCCACGGCGCCGACCCCGATCCGGCCGCCTCGCTCGCGCACGCCGTCGCCCGCGCCCCCGCCACCGTCGTCATCGCCCTCATCGGCACGGAGGGCGACCCCCAGGACCTGCACCGCCAGGCCACCGCCTTCCGCGAGGCGGGCGCGGCCGTGTTCACCTCCAACGCCCAGGCCGCCCGGCACGCCAGGAGCCTGCTGTGACCCCGTTCACCTCCGACGCCCAGGCCCCCCAGCACGCCAGGAGCCTGCTGTGACCCTGCTCTCCGCACCGCCCCGCGTCGTCACCGTCGGCGCCGGCCTGCTCGACGACGCGCTCAGGGCCCAGGCCGTGCCGACGGTCCCCGTGGCGTGGCGGCCGCCGCTGCCCGGCACGGCCGAGGCGCTGGCCAGAGTCCTCGCCGACCCGCGCAGGCAGGCCGCCAACGAGCTGGCCGTCAGCCGGCTGACCTCCGCCCGCCCGCACCTGGTGGGCGTGCGGCGCGCCTCGGAGCTGCTGGCGGAGGGGACGTTCCTGCACGCGGGCCCGCCCATCACGTGGGAGCGCGCGTCCGGCCCGATGCGCGGCGCCCTCATCGGCGCGATGCTGCTGGAGGGCCTGGCGGGCGACGAGCACGAGGCCGGGCGCACGCTCGCCGAGGGCGGCGTCACGCTGCGCCCGTGCCACGAGCACGCCACCGTGGGCCCGATGGCGGGCGTGGTGAGCCCGTCCATGTGGGTGTTCGAGGTGCGCGACGAGGAGCACGGCGGCACCGCCTACTGCTCGCTCAACGAGGGCCTGGGCAAGGTGCTCCGCTACGGCGCGTACGGGCCGGAGGTGCTGGAGCGGCTGCGCTGGATGGACGGGGTGCTCGGCCCCGCCCTGGCCGCGGCGCTGGAGCGCACCGGGCCGATCGACCTGCGTTCGCTGATCGCGCAGGCGCTGCAGATGGGCGACGAGCTGCACAACCGCAACCGCGCCGCCACCTCGCTGCTGCTGCGCGAGCTGGCGCCCGCCGTGGTGGAGGCCGCCCCCGGGGCCGCCGCGCAGGTGCTGCGCTTCATCAACGGCAACGACCACTTCTTCCTCAACGCCGGCATGGCCGCGGCCAAGGTCAGCACGGACGCGGCCCGCGACGTGCCGGGTTCGTCGCTGGTGGTCGCGATGGCGCGCAACGGCACCGACTTCGGCGTGCAGGTCTCGGGGCTGGGCGGACGCTGGTTCACCGGCCCGGCCGGCGTGCCCGACGGGCTCTATCTCGGCGCGTACGGCCCTGGCGACGCCAACCCGGACATCGGCGACTCCACCATCACGGAGACCTCCGGCCTGGGCGGCTTCGCGATGGCGGCCTCCCCCGCCATCGTGCGTTTCGTCGGCGGCGAGGTCTCCGACGCCGTCAGGGCCACCCGTTCGATGTACGAGATCACGCTGGCCGAGCATCCCGCCTACCAGATCCCGGGCCTCGGTTTCCGCGGCACTCCCGCCGGCATCGACGTCGCCCTGGTGGCCAGGACGGGGTTGCTGCCCGTCGTCAACACCGGCATCGCGGGACGCGTGGCCGGCACGGGGCAGGTCGGCGCGGGCCTGGTCAGGCCGCCCGCCGAGGCGTTCGCCGGCGCGTTGCTGGCGTTGGCACGCTCGGCAAGTGACCCATTTGAAAAGTGAAATAGCCGCACGTCAGCACTATTGTCAAGCAATGTCAGCTTCCCTTGCGGTTATAGCGCCGATATCGTAACGAACCTCAGGCCAGCAAGAAAACCGCCGCGGCCCTGTCGCCGCACCTGGTCAAAGCCCATTGCGGCAGCCGTCAGGCGGATTTCTCAGTGGCAATCTGCAAGTAGCGTGAGAACGCACGTGACGGATGAGGCGAGATGGGGGCGGGAACATGGCAGCCGACCGCTTGCTCAGCGGCCCCGGCGCGGAGGGAGGCCCCCCGAGCGGCACCCCGCAGAGCCAGGGCCGCCTGATCGGCCGGCGCTACCGGCTGATGTCGCCGGTCGGCAGGGGCGGCATGGGTATGGTGTGGCAGGCCCACGACGTCCTGCTCGACCGGGACGTCGCGGTCAAGGAGCTGATCCTGCCGTACGGCCTCGACCACGCGGGCAAGCAGGTGGCGCACCGGCGCATGCTGCGCGAGGCCAGGTCGGCCGCGCGGCTGACGCACCCCGGCATCGTGACCGTGCACGACGTCGTCGAGGAGGACGGCCGCCCCTGGATCGTGATGGAACTGGTCCGCGCGTGGTCCCTGGAGCAGGCCGTACGCCAGAGCGGGCCGCTGCCGGTGATCCAGGCGGCCGAGATCGGCATCAGGGTGCTCGACGCGATCCGGCACGCCCACGCCGCCGGCATCATGCACCGCGACATCAAGCCCGGCAACGTCCTGCTGACCTCGGACCGGGTGGTGCTGACCGACTTCGGCATCGCGGCCATCGAGGGCGACGTGACAATCACGCAGACCGGGCTGCTCATGGGGTCGCCCGCGTACATCCCGCCGGAGCGCCTGTCCGGCCAGCCGATCACGCACGCGGCCGACCTGTGGTCGTTCGGGGCCACGCTGTACGCCGCCGTCGAGGGGCGGCCGCCGTACGAAGGGCCCGACCCGATCGCCGTGCTCGGCGCGGTCCTCACCCAGGACCCGATCAGGCCGCAGCGGGCCGGGGCGCTGATGCCGGTGATCGAGGGCCTGCTGCGCAAGAGCCCGGCGGAACGGCTGACCTCCGCCCAGGTCATCGAGATGCTGGAGACGGTGCTGGGCGCGCACGGCTCCGCCAGGCCGCGCCCGCAGGAGACCCCGCCTGGGACGCTGCCGGGGACCCCGCCTGGAACGCTGCCCAGCCAGGCCGACCCGACGCCGGCCGTGCTGCTGCCGCCGCTGGAACACCCCTCGGGGCCGATGCCGTCGCGGATCGTGGAGACGCCCTCGGGGCCGGTGCGCGTGCCGTACGACCCGATGAGCAGCCCGTCGGGCGGCTACTCGATGCCCTATGACGGGATGACGAGCCCGTCGGGCAGCCACAACACCGACCGGTTACCGCCGGCGCAGGGGTTCGAGGCGTTCGGCGGCCCGTCGGGGGCACAGCGGCCGGGCAGCGGCCCGCCCTCACCCGGCGGCCCGCTTTCACCTGACGGCGGCCCTTCCCTGGGCGGCCCTTCGTCCTCGGGCGGCTTCCCCGTGGCCGGCGCCCCGCCCTCGCTCGACCCTTCTTCCCCGCTGGGCGGGCCCTCGTCCTCGGGCGGCTTCCCCGTGATCGGCGCCCCGCCCTCGCTCGACGGCTCGCACGCGCCCGGCGGCCCTTCCTCGCTCGGTGGCCCGCCTGCACAGAGTGGCGCGTCCTCGCCCGGCGGACCGGACCCCTTCGGGACGTACCCGTCCGTGGACGACTCCGCCGACGGCATGGACGCGTCCTCAGGACCGCGGCCCCGGCCGATCCTGCCGCTGACGTCCGACAGCCGTACGTCCGGCGCCACCCCGTGGCCGCTGGCCTCCCCCGCCGACCTGCACGAGCAGTCACGCGGCCTGTCGCACGACATCGGCCGCAGCCGCCTGGCCACGCTGCCCGGCCCCTCCCCGCGCACCGGCACGAGCAGGCGCAGGAGCGAGGACGACGGCGGCGGCGCGTGGATACGCGACGGCCGGCCGACGCCGCTCACGTTCATCAGCGCGATCGTGGCGGTGGCCGTCGTCGCGGGCGCCGTGATGATCGTCCTGTCCGGCGGATCATCGCAGGAGCCGGCCGCGGTCACCGCCGCGACCGCGTCCCCCACCGCCACGACGAGCGCTCCGGCCGCGGGGGGCGAGCCGTCCCCGGTGCCGGAGGGCTACGAGGAGCACACCGCCGCCGGGTTCGCGGCCGGCGTGCCGGAGGGCTGGAAGCCGGCGAAGGCCGACGGCAGGACCACGTTCGACGGGCCGGAGGACTCCGGCATGCGGATCGTGGTGGAGCGGGTGACGCCGCAGGCCGACGGCGGGTTGTCCCGGCTGAGCAGGGAGGAGTCCGAGGGCGGCAGGGAGAGCTACATCCAGGTGCAGTTGCGTGCCGTGTCCTACCGGGGATGGAAGGCCACCGACTGGGAGTACACCTACACCACCGCCAACGGGGTCCCCATGCACGCGCTGACCCGATACGTCACGATCGACGACACGACCGGTTTCATGATCACGTTCGACCTGCCCGAGCTGAAGTGGGACGACCAGGCCGGCACGCGCAAGGTGTTCCTCGACACGTTCCGGCGAAGCACCTGACCTCGGCGCGACGGCGGGTCTCACCGTGAACCCCCGAATATTGCACTGGCCGTTCCAAAACTGGTAGCGTGCCGGGCATGGCGCGACCGAGGACGTTCGAGGAGGACCGTGCGGTCGAGGCGGCCATGCGCGCGTTCTGGGGCGCGGGCTACGAGAACACCTCGACGCAGGCCCTGTGCGCGGCCACCGGTCTCGGGCGCAGCAGCATCTACAACACCTTCGCGAGCAAACACGATCTGTTCCAGAAGGCGCTGCGCCACTACATGGACGGGCGCAACGCCAGGCTCGCCGAGCTGATGGAGTCCGACCTGCCCGCCAGGGAGAAGGTCGGCACCGTGCTGGGGTGGGCGGTCGAGCCCGATCCCGAGGAGCCGGCCGGCTGCCTGGTGGTCAACTCGCAGGTCGAGATGGCCCGTCACGACCCGGCGGTCGCCGAGTTGCTGCGGCTGGACTACGACAAGCGGGTGCGGATGATCCGCGGGGCGATCGAGGCCGGCATCTCCCGGGGCGAGATCGACGCGGGCAAGGACGCGCTCGCCCTGGCACACTTCGTCGTCGCCACGGTCAGCGGCCTGCGCGTGGCCGCCTGCGGGGGCGCCGGCCGTGAGACCCTCGCGTCCGTCGCACGAACCGCGCTGGACGCGTTCTGACTTTTTCGCGCCCTAATTTTGTACTGATCATTCTAAATTGGAGGAATCGCCATGCCCCTGGCGGTCTACATACTGGGCCTGTCGATATTCGCGCAGGGCACGTCGGAGCTCATGCTGGCCGGGCTGCTCCCGGAGATGGCCCGCGACCTGCACGTGTCCGTCCCCGAGGCGGGGCTGCTGATCTCGGCGTTCGCCATCGGGATGCTGGTCGGCGCTCCCGTGCTGGCCATCGCCACGCTGCGCTGGCCACCCCGTACGGCGCTGCTGACGTTCATGCTGGTCTTCGCCCTCACGCACGTCGTTGGCGCGATGACGGCCGACTACGCCGTCGTGTTCGCCACCCGCGTGGCCGGCGCCTTCGTGTACGCCGGTTTCTGGGCCGTGGCGGCGAGCACCGCGATCGGCCTCGTGCCCGCGAACGCCCGCGGCAGGGCGATGAGCATCCTGGCGGGCGGGCTGACGGTCGCCACCATCATCGGCTTGTCCTCGGGCACCGTCATCGGCCAGCATCTCGGCTGGCGGGCCGCGTTCTGGGCGGTGGCCGGGCTGTCGGCGCTCGCCGCGGTGGGCGTGTTCGCCACCATCCCCGGCGGCCGTCCCGAGGCCGGGGCTCGGCCCCGCGTGCAGGATGAGCTCCGCGCCATGCTGAACCCGCCGCTCTGGCTCGCCTACGGCACGATCGCGCTGACCACGGCGGCCCTGCTGGCCTCCTTCAGCTACCTGAGCGTCCTGCTGACGGGCACCACGGGCCTGGCGCCCGCCTGGATTCCCGCCGTCCTGGCCCTGTACGGGGTCGGCGCGCTGATCGGCATCACGATCGGCGGCAGGACCGCCGACGCGCGGCCGTTCCTCGTCCTGTTCACCGGGGTCACGGGCCTCATCGCGACCTCCGCCGCGCTGGCCGCGTCCGCGGCCGTGCCCGTCCTCGCCATCGTGCTGGTCTTCCTGCTCGGCGCGTTCGGATTCGGCACCAACCCGGCGCTGAACGCCCGCCCCTTCGCCCTCGCCAAGGCCGCTCCCACGCTGACCGCCGCGATGAACGTCTCCTCCTTCAACGTCGGCATCACCGTGGGCCCCTGGCTGGGCGGGCTGTCCATCGGCGCGGGATTCGGCTACCCGTCCGTCGCCTGGATCGGCGCCGCCATCGGGGTGGCCGCGCTCGGCGCGGTCGCGCTGGCCGCGTACCAGCACCGCAGGAGCGCGTCCCCGCAGGCCGCGCCGATCAGTGAGATACGGTCTGCCGTATGAAGCTGGGGAACATCCGCTTTTATCCCATCAAATCGACCACCGGTCATGACGTCGATGAGGCTGAGGTGCAGCCGTGGGGTCTGGCAGGCGACCGGCGCTATCTCGTCACCGACCGCAACGGCGACCTCCTCACCGCGCGCGAGGAGCCGGCGCTGCTGGCCTGCGTGGCCGAGCTCGACGGCGACACCCTCACGCTGACCGGCCCGCACGCCGCCCCGCTGCCGGTCGTCCCGGCCACCACGATGTCCACGGTGAAGGTGGGACGCACCCCGGTGGAGCTCACCGACTGCGGCGACGACGCGGCGCGGTGGTTGTCGGAGCTCGCCGGGCAGCCCGTCCGGCTCAAGTGGCTCGACGACCCGACCCGCCGCCCGGTCAATCCGGCGTACGGGCGCCCGGAGGACCGCGTGAGCCTGGCCGACGGCTATCCCCTGCTGCTCACCACCAGCGCCTCGCTCGCCCAGCTCAACGACTGGATCGCGGAGACGGCGCTCGAACACGGCGAGGAGCCGCCCGCGCCGCTGCCCATGCGCCGGTTCCGGCCGAACGTGGTGATCGACGGGGTCGACACCCCCTTCGCCGAGGACGGGTGGAAGCGGCTGCGCATCGGGAACGTCGGCTTCCGGGTCACCAAGGGCTGCGACCGCTGCGTGCTGACCACGATCGACACCGCCACGTACACCAAGGGCAAGGAGCCCCTCAGGACGCTGGCCAGGCACCGCAAGTGGGACGGCAAGGTCTGGTTCGGGATCAATCTGATCCCTGACGGGCCCGGACGCATCGTTGTGGGCGATGCCGTCACGATCCTCTGAATATCGCGGAAATAAGAATTCTGTCGTCTTTGTGGCGGTGTTGGGGGGTTATGTCAGACTTCACTGGTGACCAGTGCCCCCATCCAGCCCGCGACGCTGCCCTCTGACCGGATCCCGAGCATTCAGCGTCGCACCCTGGCCGTTCTCTCCGCGACGCAGATCGTGGGCGGCGTGGGCGTGGCGGTCGGGCTGGCGCTCAGCTCGGTGGTCGTGGACGAGCTGTCGGGATCCACGGTGATCAGCGGCTTCGCCGGCACGGCCACCGTGGCCGGCGCGGCACTGCTGGCCCTGCCCACGGCCAGGGCATCGGGCAGCGGCGGGCGGCGTGCCGGCCTGTCGCTCGCCTATCTGGCGGCCCTGGCCGGCTGCGCGATCTCCGTGGCCGCCATCACCCTGGGCTCGTGGCCGCTGCTGCTGGTGGGGCTGGTGCTGGTGGGCGGCGGCAGCGCCGGCAGCCTGGCGGCGCGCTACTCCGCCACCGACCTTTCCCCGAAGGGCCGCTCCGCCCGGCACCTGTCGCTGGTCGTCTGGGCCTCCACCATCGGCTCCGTGGCCGGTCCGAACCTGGCCGAGCCCGCCGACGAGATCGGCATGCGGCTGGGGATGGCGGCGAAGGCGGGGCCGTTCGCGTTCGCCGCGCTGGCGTTCGCCCTGGCCCTGCTCATCATCCTCGGGTTGCTCCGGCCCGACCCGCTCAAGCTGGCGCGCGGCCTGCTGGACGACACGCAGGACAAGCCCGCGCCCGGCCGCAACCGGACCATCAAGACAGCCTGGGAGACGCTGCGTACGACCCCGATGGCCCGCACGGCGCTGATCATGATCGCGATCAGCCACACCGCGATGGTGTCGGTCATGTCGATGACCCCGGTCAAGCTCCACCACGACGGCTCCAACCTGGACGTCATCGGCCTCGTGATCAGCCTGCACATCGCCGGCATGTACGTGCTGTCGCCGGTCGTCGGCTGGCTGGCCGACAGGGCGGGCAAGCTGCCGGTGCTGGTGCTCGGCATGGCCCTGCTGCTGTGCGCGGCCACGCTGGCGGGCACGGCTGGGCACCGGGTGTGGCAGGTGACGGCGGCGCTGGTGCTGCTCGGACTGGGCTGGTCGTGCGGCCTGGTGTCGGGCTCCGCCCTGGTCACGGAGTCCGTCCCGCTCCCCCGCCGCCCCGCCGTGCAGGGCCTGTCGGACCTGCTCATGAACGTCTGCGGCGCCACGGGCACGATCGTCGCCGGGGCGATCGTGGGGATGCTCGGCTACGGCATGCTCGGCCTGGTCGTCGGCGTCATGGTCGCCCTGGCCGGCTGCTGGCTCGTCACCGTCTGGCGCCGCACCCCCACCGTCTCCCCTGCCGGGTAGCCCGCCGAACCCGGTGACCGCGGGCGTGCGCTCCTGCCCGGCTGTCCGAGAACCGGCGATAGCGTGCGCTCCTGCCCGGCTGTCCGGGGACGTGCCTATTTGGCGTCGGCGTAGGAGGTGACCGCCACGGCCTCCATGGGGAAGCGCACCGGCGTCTGCCCGAACAGCAGCCTGCTCGCCTCGGCCGCCGCCGCGGACACCGCCGCCATCACCTCGTCGGCCTGCTCCAGCGGGCAGTGCACCATCACCTCGTCGTGCTGGAAGAACACCAGCCGGGCCGGCTCGGGCAGCAGCCCTCGCAGCACCGCCATCAGCGCCAGCGCCCACTCGGCGGCCGTGCCCTGCACCACGAAGTTGCGCGTGAACCGCCCTCGGTCCCTGGCCGCCCGCCCGCCCTCGGGCCCCGACACCAGCTCCTTCCACCGCGCCGACGGGGGCGGGCAGGTGCGCCCGAGCCAGGAGCGCACGAGCCGCCCCTCCTCGCCCGCCTTCGCCGCGTCCTCGACGAACTGGTAGGCCTTGGGGAAGCGCTGCCGCATCACCGTCAGCAGCTTGGACGCGTCGCCGCTGGTGCCGCCGTACATGGCCGACAGCATCGCGATCTTGGCGTTGGCCCGCTCGCCACCGAACGACTGCGCCAGCGCCGCGTAGAGGTCGATCTCCCCCGCCGCCCTGGCCAGCCCTCCGTCACCGGCCATCGCCGCCAGCACCCGCGGCTCCAGCTGGGCCGCATCGGCGACGATCAGGCTCCACCCCTCGTCGGCCACCACCACCCGCCGCATCACCTTGGGGATCTGCAGCGCCCCGCCGCCGCTGGTGGCCCACCGCCCGGAGACCACCCCGCCCACCACGTATTCCGGGCGGAAGCGGCCGTCGCGCACCCACTGGTCGGCCCACGCCCACCCGTGGGCGCTGAACAGCCTGGCCAGCTCCTTGTAGGCCAGCAGCGGCGCCACGGCGGGGTGGTCGACGCGTTTCAGCTCCCACGACCTGGTCGTCTTGAGCGTCACCCCGGCGCCCTTGAACGCCCTGACCAGTTGCTGCACCGAGTCGGGGTTGACCGGATGGCCGAACGCCGCCGCCACCTCAGAGGCCAGTGCCTGCAGCTTGGCCGGCCGCATGCCGTGCACGGGCCGCGGGCCGAGCAGCTCGGTCAGGAGCTCGTCGTGCACGCCCGCGCGCCAGGGCATGCCGTCGTGCGCCATCTCGGCCGCGATGAGCGCCCCCGCGGACTCCGCGGCGACCAGCAGCCGGAACCTTCCTGGCTCGGGCAGCGCCGCGATGCGCCCGAGCTGGCCGGCCAGCACCTCCGCCACCGCCTCCGCTCCGAGCGGCTCGGGCGCGAAGAGCGTGCCGGGCGCGCTCGGCTCGTCATCGGGCACCGCCAGCCCGTGGAGCCTGGCGTGCGCGGCCCTGGCGGATCGGGCCTCGCCGTGGCTGCCCTCGTGCGCCAGCAGCAGCCCTTCGGTGAGCGCGATGTCATGGCAGCGCGCGACCCGCACACCGGCCGCCACCAGGGGCGTGTAGTCCTCCCTGGCGTCGGCCCAGACCCAGCGCGGGCGCTCGGCCGCCTCGAGCTCGGCGACGGCCCGCGCCAGATCGGCGGGACGGCGAGGGGAGCCACCGACCGGGAGCAGCGTCTCTCCCGCGACCACGACATGCACGTGGTCAAGAGTGCCAAACGCCTCCGACAAAGCCGGGAACGGGCCGGGAACGGCTCACGCGAGGCTGATGCGCACCTCGTCCTCCAGCGGCGGATCCAGCTCCTGCCCCAGGCACCCGGTGGCGGCGAAGCAGCGCAGGGTCAGCTCGCCGGGCGTGACCGTGACGTGCATCAGCTGCTTGAAGAAGGGCGGGGTGTCCCAGTCGGACAGCTCGGACAGGTAGCGGTGGAACACCTTGTCGACGGGCAGCCTGAACGGCCACGGCCAGGCCCCGAGCAGCCGCGCCGCCCACCGCATCCTGCGGGTGATCGCGACGGTGCCCTCCGGTGTCCTGACCGGCCGGTTCTTGACGTGCTCCGACATGACGCACGCGGCCTCCGCGGGCGTGAGGTAGAGCCACTTCATCCGCAGCCTGGTGGCGTAGAGCTGGCTGTAGAACGACAGCGAGTCGCCGCGCAGCGGGTAGCACCTGAAGTCGTCCTCGTGCACGCCGGCCACGTCGACCCGCTCGATGGTGTGCGTCGCGTGCATGAACGCGCCGCCGCCCCCTGACACGACGTACTGGATCACCCGGTCCCCCACCTTGACCGGATAGCGCTGGTAGTTGTGCACGTCGCCGCCGATGACCGCGACGTACCGGTGTGCGGGGTCGCGCACGATGTCGTCGATCGTGCCGCCTTCCTCCAGCGGTGACGGCTTGTAGGCGTTGGCGGTGTAGATGGGCTTGCCCGTCACGAGGATCTTGGGCCGGGGGTCTGCCGAGACCCGCCGCAACCACGCCGTCTGCCCCTTGTCGATGTTGTTCCTGATGCCGGTGTCGACGCCGACGATGAGCAGGTGGTCGCTCTCGATCGCCCAGTACGGCCCCGGCTGCGTCGCCTGCTGGGCCGGCCTGCCCCTGAGCTGCCGCGCCTCGGCCAGCCGTTCCTCGTCGATCGGCTCCGGCTTGCGCCACAGCAGTCCGCGGATCCCGCGGTCGGGTTTCGGCTTGAGCTCGGCGTCGCAGAAGACCCGCATGAACCCGCCGAGTCCGTCGTACCAGTCGTGGTTGCCGGGGATGGCGTAAATAGGGGCGTCATAGTCCTTGTACGGACGGAAGAACTTGTCGTCGTACTCGTTGCCCGATCCCGTCGGATAGACCACATCGCTCGCGATGACCGCGAACGACGTGCCCTGCCCGAGTTTTAACATCCCCGGAACAACGGCGTACTGAGAAGCATCTCCCTCCCCCGTATCACCGAGCAGCAGAAAACTGAAATTCCCCGCTACAGGTGCCTTGATACGAAATTCCGGATCAATCCCGCGCGCTTCCTGACCCGCCACCCACCGCGCCCGCACCTGCCCGGACGGATCGCCGAACAGCCCCGCGAGCACCTCGTTACGCGAGCGCCACAACGTCCGCGGATTGAGCCAGCTGAAACCCCGCCTGTCCGGTCTGAGCTGCGAGAACGTCCCCACCTGCGGGCACGCCCATCCGGCGCCCGCCTCCGACACCCGCGAGGAAAGTTGCTTTGCGCGTTCGGCCGCGACATCCACCATGACCATATTTCTACCGCGATCTACCGATCACGCATCCTGAACGCTCCGTGCAGACAGGGACGCGGAGGGTGCACCATGGTGTACCCTCACCCCCCAAGCAAGCGGTTGGGACCGCCGAGGGGAGGCTCCCATGACCCGTAACGGCCCTGATGACGCGACCCGCAGAGGCACATCCGAAGTGGACGCCATTGAGGGTTTACTGGCTTATGCCCAGACTCACCCCCGGTGGGGTCGGTCGGCGTTCAAGAGCATGAGCGAAGCCATCGCCAGGAGCCGGGTTCTGTTCGGGGAGTCGCCGGAGGAATACTCGGGCCTGCTGGCCCGCTGCCTGGTCGCGGGAGCGAGGCTGCTGCTCCGGCGCGGGCGGCCCGCGGAGGCGCTGCCGCTGGCCGAGGAGGCGGTGGCGCTCACCCGTTCGGCGGGCGGCGCCCCGCTGGTGGCTTCGCTGTACCGGCTCGCCGCCGTGCTGGAGGCCCTCCACCGCTACAGCGAGGCCGCGGCGCTCGTGGCCGAGGCCGACCGGCTCCTCCGGCCCGACTGACGCCACCGCCGGTGCCCGCCCCGGCGTGCGCGGCCGGGACCGGCGCCGCGGCCCGAAGGGCACGTCACGCCGGTTCGACCGGCGGGACGAGCACGCCTGGGTTGAGGATGCCCGCGGGATCCAGCCGGCTCTTGACCGCGTCCAGGACGCTCACACCGACCGGACCCAGCTCGGCCGCGTACGCGTCGCGATGGTCGCGGCCGACCCCGTGGTGGTGCGTGATGGTGCCGCCCGCCTCGACGATGGCCGCGTTCACCTCCGTCTTGGCCCGCTCCCACTGGGCGACCGGGTCGTCGTCCTGCGGGGTCACGACGGTGAAGTACAGCGAGGCGCCGGTCTCGTACGCGTGGGAGACGTGACACATGACGAGCGGCGAGCCGAGCGCCCCGAGCAGCGCGAGCCGCACCGCGTCGTAGAGGCGCGGCAGGTTCGCCCAGAACCCGGCCGTCTCCAGCGTCTCGACGGTGGCGCCGGCCGCGAGCAGCGAGTCGCGCAGATACGGCGCCGAGAACCGGCCGCGCTCCCACGCCTCGCCGGGACCCGCGCCGAGCGGTTCGCCGCCCAGCCGCGCCAGCACGGCGGAGACGGCCTGCCGCCGCCCGGACTCCGCGGCGCCCTCGTGACCCGCGATCAGCAGGCAGCCGGAGCCGCCCGAGCCGATGGCGTCCGGCTCGGCCAGGCCGACCATGGTCTCGGTCTCGTCGGACAGCCGCAGCACGGCCGGCATGAGCCCCTCCTGCGCCAGCGCCCGCACGGCGGCGGAGCCGGCCGCGAACGACGCGAACCGCCACCCCTCGTAGCGGCGCTCGGCGGGCGCGCGGCGCACCCGCAGGCGCAGCGACGTGATGACGCCGAAAGCGCCTTCCGAGCCGAGGACGAGTTGCCGCAGGTCGGGCCCTGCCGCCGATCTGGGGGCGCGGCCGACGTCCAGGGTGCCCGCCGGGGTGGCGAGGGTGAGGCCCATCACCATGTCGTCGAAGCGCCCGTATCCGGCGGAGGCCTGGCCGCTGGATCGGGCGGCCGCGAAGCCGCCGAGCGTGGCGTACTCGAAGGACTGGGGGAAGTGCCCGAGCGTCAGCCCGCGCTCGGCGAGCAGCCGCTCGGCCTCGGCGGCCCGCACGCCCGGCTCGAACTCGGCCACCATCGACTCCGTGTCGACCGACCGCAGCCGGTCGAGCCTGGCCAGGTCGAGCGCGACGACTCCGGCGAATCCGGCGCGGGCGGCCGCGAGCCCGCCCACGACCGAGGTGCCGCCGCCGAAGGGCACGACCGCGATCCGCTCGGCCGAGCACAGCCGCAGCAGCTCGGCCACCTCCTCGTGCGAGCCGGGCAGCACCACGGCGTCGGGCGCGTCGGAGCCGTCGCCCGCGCGCATCCGCAACAGGTCGGGGGTGGACTTTCCGCGCGTGTGCCGCACGCGGGCCTCGTGCGTGGTCAGGACGTGCTCGGCGCCGGCCACCCCGGCCAGCGCCTCGACCAGCGGCCCCGGCAGGGCGACCGGCGGGACCCGCACCGCCTCCAGCGCGGCGGCGGGGACGGCGGGCGCGCGCACGCCGAGCAGGTCGTGCAGGAGCGTGCGGATCTGCTCGGGCAGCTCCCGGGCGCGGGCGGGATCGCCCCATCCCGACCACGACATGGGTTCTCCAGGCATGGGTACACTGTGACACATGACGTCGATTCGTCACAACGACGGGGTGCTGGACGCCGCCCGCGACTGCGTGCTGGCCTACGGGGTGCGCAGGACGACCCTCACGGACGTGGCGCGCAGGGCCGGGGTGTCACGGATGACGCTCTACCGCCGCTGGCCCGACGTGCGCACGCTGGTCGCCGACGTGATGACCAGGGAGTGGGTGCGGGTGATCGCGGAGCTGGACATGTCCGATCCGGTCCGCGCGGTCGTCGCCGGTGTCAGAGGGCTGCGCGCGCACCCCTTGTGGCGCAAGATCGTGGAGGCGGACCCCGAGCTGCTCCTCCCCTACCTGCTCGACCGGCGTGGGGCGACCCACGAGGCCGTGCTTGAGGTGCTGGAGCGGGGCTTCGGCGATCCGCGCAGGGCCAGAGCCGTGCTGCTGGTGGCCCAGTCGTTCCTGCTGTCCGCTCCGACCATGCTCGGCCCCGTGACCGCGGACGACCTCGACGACGAACTCACCGCGTTGCTGGAGGGATACCTTGACCGCCGAGAAAGCCGAGAAAGCCGAGAAAGCCGAGAGAGCCGCTGACCGCGCCGCCGCCGCGGCCCTCACCCCGCGCGCGCGAAGGAGGGCGGGCTGATGGGCACGCCCTCCCCGGGGAGTTCGCTGAACGCCCGCAGACGGGCCCGCGAGCTGCGCCGGACGGCCGAGGAACGGGTGGACGTGCTGGTGGTGGGGCTCGGCGCGACCGGCGCGGGCGCCGCGCTCGACGCCGCGTCCCGAGGGCTGAGCGTGGCCGCGATCGACGCCCACGACCTGGCGTTCGGCACGTCCAGGTGGAGCTCGAAGCTCGTCCACGGCGGGCTGCGCTACCTCGCCAGGGGACAGGTCGACGTGGCTTACGAGAGCGCGGCCGAGCGCGGCATCCTGCTCCGCACCACGGCTCCGCACCTGGTCAAGGCGCACCCGTACGTGCTGCCGCTGACGCCCGCGGTCTCGCGGCGGCAGGCGGCCATGGTGGCGGCCGGCTACCGGATGGGCGACGCGCTGCGGGGCGCCGCCCGCACGCCGCGCCGCCTGCTGCCAGGTCCCACGCGGCTCACGGCTGCCCGCACCCGCACCCTGGCGCCCGTGCTCAGCGGCGACGGCCTGCGCGGCGCGCTGCTGTCGTGGGACGGGCGGCTGCTCGACGACGCGCGGCTGGTGGTGGCGATCGCCAGGACCGCCGCCGCCCGCGGGGCCCGCGTGCTGACCCGCTGCCGCGCGCTGCGGCTCTCGGAAGCGGGCGCGGACGTACGCGACGAGCTGACGGGCGAGGAGTTCACCATCCGGGCCGCAGCGGTGATCAACGCAACGGGAGCGTGGGCCGGATCGCTGGATCCGCAGGTGAGGCTGCGCCCGTCACGCGGCACCCACCTCGTTCTCTCCCCCGGCACGCTGCCCGGGCTGATCGCGGGCCTGCACGTGCCCGTCCCGGGAGAGAGCAACCGGTTCGCGCTCGTGCTCCCCCAGCACGACGGGCGCGTGTACGTCGGGCTCACGGACGAGCCGGTGGACGGGCCGGTGCCGGACGTCCCCGAGGCGCCGGAGGAGGACGTCAGAACGCTCCTGGAGGTGCTGAACGGCGTTCTTGAGGCCCCGGTGACCAGAGAGGCGGTTGCGGGCGCGTACGCGGGCCTCAGGCCCCTCCTGGCGGCCGACGGGCGGACGGCCGACCTGTCCCGGAGGCACGCCGTCCTGTCGGGCGGGGGCGTCGTCACGGTCGTCGGGGGCAAGCTGACGACATATCGCCGCATGGCCGAGGACGCGGTGGATCGGGCGGTCTCGGACAGGAGGCTGCCGGGCGGCCGGAGCCGTACGAAGAAGATCCCGCTCGTGGGGGCGGGCCCGCAGCCGTCCGGGGTGCCGATGCGGCTGGCCGAGCGGTACGGCGCCGAGGCGCAGGCCGTGCACGAGCTCGTCAAGGCGCACCCCGAGGAGGTCGGGCTCGGCATCACCAGGGGCGAGCTGCTGTGGTCGGTCCTGCACGAGGGCGCGCTCGACGAGGGCGACCTGCTGGACCGGCGGACCAGGATCGGCCTGGTCGAGCGGGACAGGGAGCGCGCGCTGCCCGCGACACGGGACGTACTGCGCGGAACACCCCCCGCCTGATGGCACCAACCCGTTAGATTAGGCTTACCTAATCTGGTCGGGGAAGGGGTACGGGCGTTGGCGACGGGCTGCGAGCATCCCATCGGGTGCCACACGGGCGAGGTGCCCACACTGGCGAGCGCGACCGTGGGAGCCAGGCTCTGGCTGCTCATCGAATACACCGGCGCCTGGCCCTCGCGCCTGGAAAACTTCGAACTTCCTCAAGAAATCTCCGAACTCGTCCGCCGGGCGCTCGAACGCGGTATCAGGCCCCAGCTGATCCGCCGTCCCGGAAAGCGGACCCGCCAGCGGGAGCAGGGAATCCGTGTGCTACTGGGTCACGCGGCCGGCGATCGCCCATGGCTCGCCGGGGGCGTCGTCGCAGGTCCCGACGATCTTGACCTGGACGCTTTCGTGGCCGGAGCAGTCCCGGAGTCCTGCATACTTGAAGACGAGCCGGTATTTCTGGTCTGCACGCACGCCAAGCGCAATGTGTGCTGCGCCCGCATTGGATTGCCCCTCGCTCGGTCACTAGCCGAATCTTTGCCGGACAGAGTGTGGGAAACGTCACACGTTGGCGGCGATCGCTACGCCGCCAACCTCGTGTGCTTGCCACACGGAATTTTCTACGGCAGCATGTCTCAGGCTGCTGCACTGGCAGCGGCTAACGCGTACCGGTCGGGCGAGATCATTCTCGACCGCTACCGGGGACGCGCAGGCATCCCTGAGCCATTGCAAGCCGTGGAACACTTCGCCCGAGCCCATACGGGAGAGCGTTCCGTCGGCGCGGTGGCCGTGGAATCCTCCAGGTCGGACGGCGACGTCACCAAAGCCATCGTGCGCTGCGGCGACGTCCGGTTCCAGGTTGTGATCGAGCCATCGGCGTTCACCGCGCCGTGTGGTACGGCTTGCGCCGAGACGATCACCACCTACCGGCTGGTTTCGCTGGACAGGCTCACGCCTGTGCGGTACGCCACGCCCGCTCTCGCCTGACCAGGGAACATCACGGCCCGACCTTGCGTTGGAACAGTGACGCCATAAGCGTCCAATGCGGCTCAATTCCGAAATACCTCTCACGAAGGTGGTTTTCTCATGTCTCAGGTACGTCGGCAGCTCGCCCGCCCGCGCCCCAGCTGGGGTTGGCAGGATGATGCCGCGTGCCGGGGTGAGGACCTCGTGCTCTTCTTCGGCCCCGACGGGGAGCGGCAGCCCGAGCGTGACGTACGTGAGCGGAAGGCGAAGGCGATCTGCGCCCAGTGCCCCGTCCGCACCGAGTGCCTTGACTACGCGCTGTCCCGGCCCGAGAAGTACGGCACGTGGGGCGGTCTCAACGAGGACGAGCGCGCCAGCGAGCGTCGCCGTCGTATGCGCCGCGCGGCCAGCGCCGGCATCTCCGCCGCCTGACACACACCCGGCTGCGTCACCAGCCCGCGTGATCATGCAGTTGTCCCGATGAACCAGGGCCTGGCCCTCCACGTCCAGGCCCTGGCGAACCCGGTCGGGACAACTGCCTGATCAGGCACCCTCACCTGGCACCATCCACGGCTTCACCCAGCGGTCCGGCCGGGCGACATCCCGGCAGGGACCCGCGGCGATCACGCCCGCACCGGCGGCTTCGCCGGGCCCCAGGGCGGTCCACTTCTCCGCACCGGCGATGTTTTCCCGCCGGTCTCACACGCCGGCGACGTTCCACCCGCGCGGCTGCACACGCCCGCGCCGGTCCGCACGGCGATCCGGCGGTCCCGCACCCGCCTCCCCCGGCCCCCCGGCCCACGGCCTCTCCCAGCCGGCGATCGGGACCGGCCCGCTTGCGCGGCCCTCTCGAAGGGGCGCCTCTGGCGCGCCCACGGTCGAGTGACCGAAATGCATCGCCGGGCAGACCGTAACCCGGCCTGCCCGGCGACGAACACCCGCCTCAGACGATCAGGTCGTCGAATTCCCCGTCCTTCGCTCCGAGCACGAACGCGGTGATCTCAGCCTGCGTGTAGACGAGCGCGGGGCCGTCGGGAAAACGTGAGTTGCGCATCGCTATCTCCCCCGTGGGCAGGCCGGCGACCTCGACGCAGTTGCCGTTGGGGTTGCTCTGCTTGCTCTTGCGCCAGGCGACGGGAAGGCGGCCGGCGGGCGTTCCGTTGCGGAACTCGTGCATGGAGGCGGCTCCTCGCGATCTTACGGATGCACGTGCATCCGCGCTTGCGAGTTGACAATACGACAGCACGCCGCGGCCCATATACCGGACGACCAAAAATCCTGGTATGCCGTGGATCACAGGGATATCAGCAGCTCAGCTGGAAATAAGCCGCTCCAGGAAGCGCCGGGTCGCCTTGGGCTCCTCGGCCTGGATGCTGAGCCGATCCATGACCTCCATGTAGTGGTCGGAATCAGCGGGCTTGTCCAGGTAGAGGGCGCTGGTGAGCTGCTCCATGTACACCACGTCGGGCAACTCGCGCTCGGGGAAGCGCAGGATGCTGAAGGGACCGCCGGCCGCCGCGTGCCCGCCGCGGTCGAACGGCATGATCTGCACGGTGACGTTGCGTTCAGCCGTGATGTCGAGGAGGAAGGCGATCTGCTCCCGCATCGTCTCGGGCCCGCCCAGCGTGCGCCGCACGACGGCCTCGTCGATCACCGCCCAGAGCGTCAGGCCGCTGTCCAGCCGCCTCTGCCTGGCCATGCGCAGCGCCACCCGGCGGTCGAGCTCCGACCGCGCGGCCTTCTCGTGGGCCAGTTCGATGACCGCTCTGGCGTAGGCGGAGGTCTGGAGCAGCCCGGGGACGAACTGGTTCTCGTAAGTACGGATGCTGGAGGCGGCGCCCTCCAGGCCGATGTAGACCTCGAACCACGACGGCAGCAGGTCGCCGTACTTGTGCCACCAGCCGGGGGCGTTGGCCTGCTTGGCCAGGGCGAGCAGCGGCTCGCGCTCGGAGGGGTCGGTGACGCCGTAGAGGGTGAGCAGATCGGCCACGTCGCGCTGCTTGAAGCTGACCTGGCCGAGCTCCAGCCGGCTGATCTTGGCGTGAGATGCGCGAATCGAGTACCCCGCGTCCTCGCGCGAGATACCCTTCTCCGTGCGGAGCCTGCGGAGTTGGGTGCCGAGCAGGATTCGCAGCACCGTCGGGCTTCCGGGGGCATGGCTGAGCAGCCTTCCCTCCGCGCTCTGTGCGCTCACGCACCGCTCCTAGATCATCTGCACGTGCAGATGCGATTCGCATCTGTAAACTACGAAAAGTCTTGCATCGGTAAGCACTCCCCGTAAAGATGGGCATTGGATCACCAGACCGCGCTTCGGGGGCCTGAATGACGACTTTCGACGCTCGGCCGCAAGCCGCCATCGGTTCCCGGCCTCCCGGATGGCTTTCGTCCGTCCTCGTTGACGGTCATGCCGGTGAGTGCGACGCCGTCTTCCCCTTCCACCAGCGCCTCGAGCCTTCGTGCGTGGCGACCGCCCGGCGGTTCGTCGACCAGACGCTCACCGCGTGGGACGTGACGGAGGTGGCCTTCGACGCGCAGCTCGTGGTCTCGGAGCTGGTGACCAACGCCATGCGGCACGGCGGCGGGGTGGCCCAGCTGCGCCTGCTGTCTCACGGCGCGGAGCTCGCCTGCGTGGTGGCCGACCACAGCCACACCGTGCCGGTGGCCGCCGCGCCCGACGTGTTCTCGGAGTTCGGGCGAGGGCTGCGGCTGGTGGACGCCCTCTGCTCCACCTGGGGCTGGCTCTCCCCCAGTGGCTCGCGCAAGCTCGTCTGGGCCGTCCTCGCCGGCTGACCCGGCCGCGTGCGGGCTCGATGTCCTCGCCGACCGGCCGCGCCGCTCATCGCCGTACGTCATTCACCGCGATCCCGCCTCCCGGAGCAGCTCGAGCACGTCGTCGTCACTGAGCTGGTCGAAGCGCTCGTACCACTGGCCGACCGCCCTGAAGTCGACCGGCGTCAGCAGCACGACCACCTCGTCGGCCTCCTCCCGCAGGGACGTGACGGTGTCGCGCGCCCCGACCGGCACGGCCAGCGTCACCTTGTCGGGCTTGGCCGTGCTGACCGCCCTGAGCGCGGCCCGCGCGGTGCCGCCGGTCGCCAGGCCGTCGTCCACCACGATCACCTCGCGTCCCTCCAGCGAGGGCAGCGGGCGGTCACCCCGGTAGACGCTCACCCGGCGGGCCAGCTCGCGCCGCTCCTGCTCGACCACGTCCGCGACGGACTCGGGGGTCAGGCCGAGCCGGTGCAGCAGCGCCAGGTCGAACACCGGCTCGCCACCCTCGGCCACCGCGCCGACGCCCAGCTCGGGCTGCCCCGGATAGCCGATCTTCCTGGTCACGAGCACGTCGAGCCTGGCGCCGAGCCGGCGTGCGATGGGCTCGGCCACCGCCACCCCGCCGCGCGGCAGCGCGAGCACCACGGGGTCGTGGGCGTCCCGCAGCCCTTCGGCGAGCAGCGCACCGGCCTCTGCCCGGTCTGCGAAAAGCATCATGACTTCTGCCTACCCGCCGACGCCGTCTCCTCGCCTCCGCACGCCCGCCCCGGAGCGACGAACGGCCGCCCCGGCAGGGACCGGCGGCACGAGGGCGCGCGAGCCGGCCTGGCGAGGCCGCACGGGCCCCGCGAGGCCGGCCGGGTGGCGGCGCCGGCGGAGGGTCAGGGACGGTTGCGCCCCGAGCGGCGCATCTCCTTCGTGATGACCTTCCACTTGTTCTGCTGCTCCTTACGGAGCCGCGCGTCGGTCCTGGCCGCCATCCACGCCGCCTCCCGCTGCAGCTTGCGCCAGCTCTCCAGGCGCCGCTCCGGCAGCTCTCCGCTGTCCAGGGCGGCCAGCACCGCGCACCCGGGCTCTCCGGCATGGCCGCAGTCGCTGAACCTGCACCGCTCCGCGAGCGCCTCGATGTCGGCGAAGACGAGGTCGACGCCCTCGCCGATGTCGTAGAGGCCGATCCTGCGGATGCCCGGCGTGTCGATGATCAGCCCGCCGCCGGGCAGCGGGATCAGCTCTCTGTGCACCGTGGTGTGCCGGCCGCGCCCGTCGGCGGCGCGCACCTGCTGGGTCTCCATGACGGGCTCCCCCGCCAGGGCGTTGACCAGGGTGGACTTGCCGGCGCCCGACGGGCCGAGGATGACGGCCGTACGGGAGCCCTCGAGGTAGTCACCGGCCAGCCGCACCCCGTCGCCGCTCAACGAGGAGACGGCGTGCACGTCGACGCCGGGCGCGGCCACCCGCACGTCGGCGAGCAACTGGTCGAGACCGTGCTCGAACAGGTCGGACTTGGTGATGAGCACCACCGGCGTGCCTCCTGACTCCCAGGCCAGGGCGGCGAGCCGCTCGATGCGGCCCAGATCGGCGAAGTCGGTGGAGTGCATGGACGGCTCGGCGACGAAGACGACGTCGACGTTGGCCGCGAGCACCTGGCCCTGGCCGTCGCCTGACAGGCCGCCGACCGAGGTGCGGCTGACGCCTCCCCGGATGAACGCGGTCGTCCTCGGCAGGACCTCGTCGAGCTCGTAGCGGCCCTCGTCGAGCCAGGACAGCGCGACCCAGTCGCCGACGCACGGCAGCGCCACCGGGTCGGCGGCGGCCGCCCTGCGCACGTGAGCGGCGTATCTGGCGTGATGCTGGCCGTCGGCCGCGATCACCTCGGCGGCGCCGCGATCGACGCGGGCGACGCGGGCGGGAACGGTGCCGGCGGGCAGCTCGGCGGCGCGCTGATCGCTCCAGCCGAGCAGGGAAAGATCGTATGACAACGCAGTGAACCTTTGATGCGAGAAGGAGCCGGGCAGCTCAGACGAGGGCCCGGAGGTGGACGGACGGCATGTCGACCAGAACGACCCGCATAGTCCTCACCTCCCCGATCGGTTGCCTGTGCGACTTTACGCACACAGCACCGACGTGCGCAATCACATTAAGTATCGCGATCTGTTGAACCGTGCCTGGGCGACCGGCCGTACCACCTGCCGACGGACGCGTGAAAGGGGAATGATGCGGATCAGCACGTATCCCCCGCCCTCGGCCGAGGGAGCCCTCCCGATGGGCAGGCCGCGCTTACGACACTGGCTCCGGCGGGTACGACCGGATGACGCGGTGCGCGACGGCGCGGTGCCGGACGACGAGGTGCCGGACGACGAGGTGGTCGTGTCCGCGCTCTACCGGGAGTATCACCGGCCGCTGCTGGCCTTCGTGATCAGGCTCACGGCCGGCGATCGGCAGTGGGCGGAAGACGTGGTGCAGGAGACCATGATCCGTGCCTGGCGCAGTGCGGAGCGGCTCGACCCTGACGCGGTCTCGCTCATGCCCTGGCTGGCCACGGTCGCCAGACGTATCGTGATCGACGACCGGCGGCGCAGGGACGCCCGCCCGCAGGAGTCGGGCGACGGTCAGCTGGAGAGCATGTCCGTGCCCGACGGGATGGAGGGACTGCTGCACCAGGTGGTCGTGACAGAGGCGCTGAAGGCGCTGTCGCCGGCACATCGCGAGATCCTCAACGAGACGATCCTGCGGGATCGCTCGGTCAACGACGCCGCGCGGTCGCTCGGCATCCCCGTGGGCACCGTGAAGTCCCGCGTCTACTACGCCGTCCGCGCGCTGCGGATCGCGCTGGAGGAGCGGGGGGTGACGGCATGACCTCCCGCGTCGAGCACACCGACGTCGGCGCCTACGCCCTCGGCCTCCTGGAGGAGGACGACCGCTTCGCCTTCGAGGCCCACCTGCTCGGCTGCCCCGCCTGCCGGTCCGAGCTGGCCGACCTGGCCGGCGTGGCGAGCGTGCTGCACGGCATCGGCCCTCTTCCCGAGGACCCCCGCCCGCCGTCCACCGGCGACCTCACCGGGCAGGGCGACGTGGTCGGCCGCCTCCGGCGCAGGAAGGCGGCTCACCGGCGGCAGCGCAGGGGGACGTTCGCGGTCGGGATGGCGGCGGCCGTCACGCTGGTCGCCGGCGGGCTGACCATCGGCACGCAGCTCAGCGCGGGCGAGCCACCGGTCGCGCAGGGTGAGGCGGAGAGCATGGGCCCGGCCGAGCAGTTCTTCGCCGGCGGCACCCCCATCGAGGGCGAAGGCGTCGACGGGGTGACCGGCGGGCTGGTCGTGGAGTCCAAGGCCTGGGGCACCCACGCCGCGCTCAAGCTGGCCGGGGTCAGAGGACCGCTGGAATGCGAGCTGGTCTCGGTCGGCAAGAAGGGAGAGCGGCGGGTGATGACCGGATGGTCCGTACCTCCAGCCGGGTACGGAGTTCCGGGCTCGCCCGACCCCCTCTACATGCACGGCGGCAGTGCCACGCCGCTGAAGGACGTCGACCGCTTCGAGGTGGTCACCTCGACCGGCAGGAAACTGCTCACCATCGAGGCCTGACCGCCGCCGTAGCGGGCGGGGCACTCCGGCCCGCCCCGCCCGCCCGGCGCCCCGCCGCACCCCGAGCCCGTGCGGCGGGGCGCCGCGTCACGTCAGGGCGGCCACATCCGACACCGGGAACAGGCAGGCCGCGGTGTGACCGGGGCTCTCCTGGGGCGCCAGCGGCGGGCGGGTGGCCGAGCATTCCGCGCGGGCGGCCGGGCAGCGGGTGTGGAAGCTGCAGCCGGACGGCGGATCGGCGGGCGACGGCGGGTCGCCCTTGAGCACGATGCGCCGCCGCGTCCGCTCCACCTTCGGGTCGGCCACGGGCGCGGCCGACAGCAGGCTGTGCGTGTACGGGTGGCGCGGCGCCGTGAACAGCGTCTCCGTGCCGGCCAGCTCGACGATCCTGCCGAGGTTCATGACGGCGACGCGGGTGGCGATCTGCCGCATGATCGACAGGTCGTGGGAGACGAACAGGTACGTCAAACCGCGCTCGGCCTGCAGCCGCTTCATCAGGTTGACGATCTGGGCCTGGATGGAGACGTCGAGCGCGCTGACCGGCTCGTCGCAGATGACCAGCTTCGGCTCCAGCGCCAGGGCTCGGGCGATGCCGATCCGCTGCCGCTGGCCGCCGGAGAACTCGTGCGGGAAACGGTCCTGGCTGCCCGCCTCCAGCCCGACGGCGTCGAGCAACTCGGCGACGCGCTGCCGGGCGGCGGCCGAGCGGCGGCGCACCCGGCCGTGGGTGACCAGCGGCTCGGCGACGATCTCGCCGACGCGCATGCGGGGGTTGAGGCTGGCGTACGGGTCCTGCAGCACGACCTGCATGTCCTCGCGCACCGCCAGCAGCTCCTTCTGGCGCAGGCCGAGGAGTTCCCTGCCGTCGAACCAGATCTCGCCGCCGCTGGCCTCGACCAGCCGCAGGATGAGCCGGGTCAGCGTGGTCTTGCCGCAGCCGGACTCGCCCACCAGGCCAAGTGTCTCGCCCGGGTGCACGTCGAAGGACACGTCGTCCACGGCGACCACCTTCGAGCTGAACTCCTTGCGCACGCCGCGCAGCGACAACAGCGGATCGGCCATCTACGGGCTCCCTTCGAGCAGGCAGGCGGCGCTGTGCCCCGGCGCGCGCTCCAGCAGCGGCGGCACCTGGGTGGCGCACTCGGGCACGGCCAGCGCGCAGCGGGGGTGGAAGGCGCATCCCCCGGGCGGCGCGAACAGGTTGGGCGGGCTGCCCGGGATCGGGTCGAGCGCCGCGCCGCCCGGCACGTCCGAGCGGGGCATGGAGCGCAACAACGCCTTCGTGTACGGCATGCGCGGCGTGTCGAAGACGTCGTCCACGGCGGCCAGCTCGACCGGGCGGCCGCCGTACATGACCAGGACCTGGTCCGCGGAGCGGGCCACCACGCCGAGGTCGTGCGTGATGAGCACGATGGCCATGCCGAACCGTTCCTGCAGCGCCGCGAGCAGCTCCATGATCTGGGCCTGGACGGTCACGTCGAGCGCGGTCGTCGGCTCGTCGGCGATGAGGATCCTGGGACGGCAGGCGAGCGCGATCGCGATCATGACGCGCTGGCGCATGCCGCCGGAGAACTGGTGCGGATATTCCCCGGCCCGCTGCTCGGGGTGGGGGATGCCGACCTCGCGCAGCGCCGCCACGGCCTGGGCCCGGGCCTCGGACCGGGACAGGCCCTGGTGCAGGCGGAGCGACTCGGCGATCTGCGCGCCCACGGTCTTGAGCGGGTTGAGACTGGTCATGGGGTCCTGGAACACCATGGCGATCTCGTTGCCGCGGATCCTGCGCATCTCCCGCTCGGGCAGCTTGAGCAGGTCACGGCCGCCCGCGAGGATCTCGCCGCCGGTGTAGTGGCAGGGAGGCGTGGGGTGCAGGCGCAGGATCGACAGGGCGGTCGCGGTCTTGCCGCTGCCCGACTCGCCGACCACGGCCAGCGTCTGCCCGGCCTCGACCGACAACGACACCCCGTTGACCGGTTTGACCGTGCCCGCGTCCAGGCGGAACTCGACGTGCAGGTCGTTGATCTCCAGCAGGCTCACTCGACGCCTCCCCGGAAGATCCGCAGCAGCTCTGCGGGGTCGGCCTGCACCGTCCCCTGAGGCGGGCGCGCGGCCTGGGCCAGAGCGCTGGGCTGCTTGAGCGCGCCCCCGGTGACGACGCTGACCACGGTGTCGCTCTCGGACACCCAGCCCTGGGCGCGGGCACGCAGCAGCGCGGCGGTGGAGGCCGCCGCGGACGGCTCGGCCGAGATGCCCTCCTCGCCGAGCAGCCGCATCGCCTCGAACAGGTCGTTGTCGTCGACGGCGACGACCCGGCCGCCGGAGTCGTAGACGGCGCGCAGCACCCGCGAGCCGCCCTGGATGGGGGCGTCGCCGGCGATGCTCTGGGCGACGGTCTTGTTCGCGTCGCCGTGGCGGCCCGCCACCGTCCTGCCCTCGGCGAAGGCGCGGACGAGCGGCGCGGAGGCGGCCGGCTGCACGCCCACCATCTTCGGCAGCCGGTCGATGAGCCCGAGCCGCTTCAGCTCCCGGAAGCCCTTCCAGGCGCCGTAGAGCCCGCCGCCGGTGCCGACCGGGTGCACCATGACGTCGGGCGCGCGCCAGCCGAGCGCCTCGCAGATCTCGTACGCGTACGTCTTCATGCCCTCGTGCCGCACGGGGTTGATGAAGTTGACGAAGCAGTAGAACCCGGCCTCCGACAGGGCGCTCACCCCGGCGAAGATCTCCAGGCTGGAGCGGTAGCGCAGGCGCAGCACGCGGGCCCCGCTGAGGCTGATGGCCGCGATCTTGGATTCGTTGGCGACGTCCTCGACCAGGACCGTGGCCTCGATGCCGGCCCTGGCCGCGTAGGCGGCGAACGAGGCGCCGGCGTTGCCCGAGCTGTAGGTGAACGCCTGCGTCACGCCCAGCGCCCTGGCGAAGCCGGTGGCGACGGAGAACCCGCGGTCCTTGAAGCTGCCGGTGGGCATGAGCGTGTCGTTCTTGACCAGCAGGCCGGGCAGGCCGATGTGGCGGCCCAGCCTCCTGGTGCGCATCAGCGGGGTGTCGCCCTCGCCGAGGTGGAGGGGTTCGGCGTGCTCGGGCAGCGGGAGCAGATCCGACCAGCGCCACAACCCCAGGTGGCGGCGGCTCGCCGCGCTGTCCAGGATGTCCTGCGGCTCGGCGGGGCCGAGGTCGTACTCGATCTCGAGCAGGCCGCCGCACGCCTCGCAGAGCAGGGCGGGGGTCTTCAGCGGGAAGGTGGCGTGGCAGTCGTCGCACCTGTAGTGCGTGGCGAGGTTCATCGGGTGTAGGCCTTCGGGTCGGCGACGTCGCGGAGGAGGTCGCCGGTGACGTTGATCGCGAGTGTTGTCATCATGATGGCAGCGCCGCTGAAGACCGCGATCCACCAGGCGCTGCGCAGATAGAGCTGGCCGTCGGCGAGCAGGCTGCCCCACGTGGGCACGCTGGGTGGCACGCCGAGCCCCAGATAGCTGAGCGACGCCTCCGCGACGATCATCGCCGCCACCTGAAGGGTGCCGATGGTGGCCAGCGGGGCGACGATGTTGGGGACGAGGTGGCGGACCATGATCTGCGGCCCGGTGTCGCCGATGGCCCTGGCGGCGGTGACGAACTCGCGTTCGCGCAGGGAGAGCACTTCGGCGCGGACCACGCGGGCGTACGACACCCAGCCGGTCAGGCCGAGCACGAGGATCATGAAGAACAGGCTCGGGCCGAGCACCGCGATGATGGCCAGCGCCAGGAGGATCGACGGGAACGCGAGCTGCACGTCGGCCAGGCGCATGAACACCTGCTCGCGCCAGCCCCTGTAGTAGCCGCTGATCACCCCGATCACGGCGCCGACCAGGCCGGACAGCACGGTGGCCGCCAGGCCGACGAGGAGCGAGACGCGGGTGCCGTACATGATGCGGCTGAGCACGTCGCGGCCCAGCTTGTCGGTGCCCAGCAGATAGCCGGGCTCGCTGCCGCTCATCCAGAACGGCGGGCGCAGCTTCAGCTCGAGGTTCTGCAGGTTCGGGTCGTGCGGGGAGATCAGCGGCGCGAACAGGCCGACGAACACGACGAGGACGATGACGCCCACGGCGACCTTGGCGGCGTGGTTGCGGCGCAGCGCGCGCAGGACTGCGGTCGGCATCAGCTCAACCTCACCCGGGGATCCAGCACGGCGTACGACAGGTCCACGATCAGGTTCACGACGACGAACACGGCCGCCAGGAACAGCACCGTGGCCTGCATCAGCGGATAGTCGCGGTACGTGATCGCCTCCACGGTCAGCCGCCCGATCCCCGGCCAGGAGAACACCTGCTCGGTGAGGATCGCGCCGCCGAGCAGGCTGCCGACCTCCAGGCCGACGACGGTGACGACCGGCAGCGACGCGTTGCGCAGGCCGTGCGAGGTGACGGTCATGAACCCGGACAGGCCCTTGGCCCTGGCGGTGCGGATGTAGTCCTCGCCGAGCACGTCGATCAGCGAGGAACGCAGCAGCCTGGCGATCATGGCGGCGGAGTAGAGGCCGAGGGTGATCGCGGGCAGCACCAGGTGGGCGGGCGAGCCGGTGCCCGAGGCGGGCAGCCACTGGAGGTTGACCGCGAAGATGAGGATGAGCAGGATGCCCACCCAGAACGCGGGAGTGGACTGGCCGACCAGCACCGAGGCCATGACGGAGGTGTCGGTCGCGCTGCCCCGCCTGACGGCCGCGACGATCCCGGCCGGGATCGACACGACCAGGGTGAACGCCAGGGCGGCCAGGGCCAGGTCGACCGTGAGCGGCAGCCGTTCCATGATGACCTCGAACGCGGGGCGGTGGAAGAACACCGACTGGCCGAAGTCGAGGCTGAGCAGGCCCGTCATGTAGGAGGCGTACTGCTCGGGCAGCGGCCGGTCGAGGCCGAGGCTCGCCCGCAGCGTGGCCTCCTGCTCGGCGGTGGCCTCCGGGGGCAACATCTGCTGCACGGGGTCGCCGGCCAGCCGGACGATGAAGAACGAGACGGTGGCCACGCAGAACAGCACGAGCAGGGTGTGGCCGATCCGCCGCAGGACGAATCCGGTCATGAGGTCGCGAGCTTGGCGTTCGCCATCGCGAGGGTGCCGTTGGCGTTGCTCTCCCACTGCACCTTGTCGCTGACCGCGTACAGGATGCTCGCCTGGTAGAGGTAGAGGAACGGCGACTCCTCGATCAGCATCTTCTGCAGCGCGGTGAAGGCCTCCTGGCGCACCTCCGGGTCGACCGACTGCTCTTCCTTGTCGACGAGCGCGTCGGCCTTCGGGTTGTTCCAGCGGCTCTGGCGCCGGTCGTGCCGGACGAACGACTGCAGATTGCTGGAGGCGTCCATGGTCCAGCCGGAGTTGCCGACGAAGTACATCTCGCCGAGCGCCTTGCGATTGTCCGACACCAGGCGGCCCTTGAACGTGGCCGGGTCGAGCAGCGACACCTCGGCCTTGACGCCGACCTCGGCCAGCTGCCCCGAGATGGCCTGGGCGATGTCCTTGTCGGCCGTGGAGGACGAGAGCTTGAGCGCGAACCCGTCCGGGTGCCCGGCCGCGGCGAGCAGGCTCTTGGCCTTGGCCACGTCGTGCTGGTACGGCTGGATCGCGGGGTCGAAGCCGAACGCCTGTTTGGGGATGAACGTCGGGGTGCGTTCCGCTGCGCCGTTGAGCACCGACGTGATGAGGGTGTCCACGTCGAGCGCGTGGTTGAGCGCCTGGCGCACCCGCTTGTCCTTCAGCGGGCCCTCTTCGGTGTCGAGCGAGACGAAGAACGTGCGCACGCCCGGCCTGGTGACGACCTTGAAGCCGGGGGCGTCGCCGAGCTGCTGCGCGGCGTCGGGGGTCAGGCCGGTCACGATGTCCACCTCGCCCGACTGGAGCGCGGCCAGCGACGACGACGGGTCCGGCATGATCTTGAAGACGAGCTGCTCGACGGCGGGCTTGCCGTTCCAGTGGTCCGGGTTGGCCTTGAGCGTGATCTGGCTGTCGCGCTGCCACCGCTCGAACGTGAACGGGCCGGTGCCGATCGGGTGCTCGGCGAAGGCCTTCTCCCCCTTCTCCTTGATGTGCTTCGGCGGCACGATCACGCCGCCGAACAACGACAGCTTGGCCGGCAGGATCGGGTCCGGCTCCTTGGTGACCAGGTCGACCGTGTGCGGGTCGATCACCTTCGCGCCGGTGACCAGGCGCAGCTCGACGATGGGCGACTGGGTGTCCGGGTTGATGAGGCGTTCGATGCTGTACGCGACGGCGGCGGCGTCGCAGGGCTCGCCGTTGTGAAAGGTGACGTTCTTGCGCAGGTGGAAGCGCCAGGTCTTGTCGTCCTTGGACTCCCAGCGTTCGGCCAGGCCGCCGACGAGCTTGTCGTCGGTGTCCCGGACGGTGAGCGTGTCGAAGACGTTGATCAGCACGTTCATGGAGGGCAGGTCGCCCTGCTTCTGCGGGTCGAGGGTGGTGGCGTCGGAGGCGAGCGAGACCCGCAGGGCGGTCCCGGCGCTTCCCTGTCCGCCGCCGGAGGGCTTCGTGCTGGCGCAGGCCCCGAAGGAAACCGTCGCCGCGGCCAGGCCGCCGATCTTGAACAGGTCCCGGCGGGCCAGCAACGCACGGTCGAACATAAGCCCCCGCCTCCCTTTCTTGCGTTTCACATGGTGAAATGGCGTATCACGTGGTTGAATATGACCCGTTTCGGTTATGTCCGTCAACCCTTTTGGGACAGTCACCATGAACTCGGTGGAGAAGACGCTCGTCGTCTTAGGAGCCCTGGCCGGCCACGATCAACCCCGCCGCCTGGCGGACATCGCCCAGCGGACCGGCATCAACAAGACGACCGTGCACCGGATCCTGCAGATCTTCATCGCCCAGGGGTACGCCGTCTCGCACGGCGACGGCACGTACGCGTCGGGGCCCGCCATCCTCGCGCTGGCCGGGGCGGCGCTCACCGACAGGGACATGACGACCCTCGTCCGGCCGATCCTGGAGAACCTGCAGCGCAACACCTCGCACACCGTGCACTTCGCGATCCGCAGCGGCTCGTCGGCCGTCTACCTCGCCAAGGTCGAGTCGCAGCAGCCGTACCGGATGGCCTCGCGGGTCGGGACGCAGATCCCGCTGCACTGCACCGCGATCGGCAAGGCGATCCTCGCCCACCTGCCGGAGGAGGAGGTGCGCGCGGTGCTGGCGGCGACCGCGCCGCTGATCAGCAACACGCCCGCCACCATCACGGACCCCGACCTGCTCGTGGCCGAGCTGGAGGCGGTGCGGCAGCGCGGGTACGCGGTCGACGACGAGGAGAACGAGCCGAACGTGCGATGCGTCGGAGCGGTGGTGCACGACGCGGCGGGGACGGCGGTGGGCGCGGTCAGCGTGGCGGGGCTGACGCTCAATCTGGACGAGGACGACGTGCCGCTGCTCGGCCCGCTGGTGGTGGCCGCCGCCGCCCGGGTCTCCGCGGCGCTGGGGAGGAACGTATGACAGCCGGCCGCATTCTGGCCAGGGCCCGCGACAAGGGAGAGTTCTCGGGCGCGGCCTGGGCCTACGGCACGTCCGCCGGGCCGGTCGGGCGAGACACGCTCGGCACGCTGCGCTGGGACGGCGTCCCGGTGGGCGACGACACGCTGTGGGACCTCGCCTCGCTCACCAAGCCGATCGTCGGGCTCGCGGTGATGGCCCTGGTGGAGTCGGGCGAGCTCACCCTGGACGACACCGTCGAGTCCCACCTGCCCCGTTACGCCGGCACCGACAAGGCCGGCATCACCGTGTTCGAGCTGCTCACCCACACCTCGCGCATCCCCGGCCAGCAGCCGCTCTACCGCCGCTGCCCCACCCGGGAGGACCTGCTCGACGCGCTCGCCGGCCTGCCGCTGCGCGAGCGGCAGGGCGTCGAGTACAGCTCCCAGGGCTTCATGATCCTCGCACTGGTCGCGGAGAGCGCCGCCGGGGTCCCGCTCGACCAGCTCGTACGCGAACGCGTCACCGCGCCCCTGAGCATGGACGACACCCGCTTCCTGCTTCCCGAGCACGACCGGGCCCGGGCGGCGGCCACCGAGGACTGCCCGTGGCGGGGCCGCGTCGTGCAGGGCACCGTGCACGACGAGAACGCCGAGGTGCTCGGAGGCGTCGCCGGCCACGCGGGCATGTTCGGCACCCTGGACGACCTGGCCAGGCTGGGCCAGGCGCTGTGCGGGGGCGGCGCCGGCGTCATCGCGCCGCGCACGCTGGCCGTCATGACCGGCACCAGGACCGGCGGCCGGGCGCTGGCCTGGCAGGGCCACGAACCCCGTCTGGGCAGCGGCGGCGACCTGCTCACCGCGTCGGCGTACGGGCACGACGGGTTCACGGGGACGAGCCTGTGGGTGGATCCCGAGCTGGACTTCTACGCCGTGCTGCTGACCAACCGCGTGCACCCGAGCCGGGCGTCGGGCGGGATCGCCCGCATCCGCCGCACGTTCCACAACGCCGCCGTCACGAGGGCGCTGCCATGAGCGGCGACGTACGCCTTCCCGCCGCCCTCGACACGCCGCTGCGCGTGCTCGGGCCGCCGCGCTCCGCCGGCGGGACCGGCCGCCTGCCTTCGGTGGACGGCCGCGCCCGCCTGACGCTCGCGGACGGGCGGGCCCGCCTGACCCGGCCGGAGCACGAGGAGGGGGCGGCCGCGCCCCCGGGCGGCGGGACGGCAACCGCTGCGGTCCCCGAGCTCGAGGGCGAACTCTGCATCGGCCCCGGCTGGGTGGACCTGCACGCCCACGTCTACGACGCGATGACGCAGATCAGCGTGCCGCCCGACCGGGCCGGCCTGGACGCGGGCGTGCACGTGCTCGCCGACGCGGGCAGCGCGGGACAGGCCACCATCGACGGTCTCGTCCGCTACGTCATCCCGGCCGCCAGGACGCAGGTGCGCGCCTGGCTCAACATCGGCTCCCACGGCCTGGTCCACCTGCGCGAGACCGCCGACCCGGCGTTCATCGACGTGGACGCCACGCTCGCCGCCATCGACCGGCACCGCGACGTCGTGTGCGGGGTGAAGGTGCGCTCCAGCGGCGCGATCGTCGGCGCGATGGGCCTGCAGCCGCTCCAGCTCGGCCGCCTGGTGGCCAGGGAGGCGGGCCTGCCGCTGCTGGTGCACGTGGGCGAGGCCCCGCCGCTGATCGGCGACGTGCTCGACCTCCTGGACGCCGGAGACGTCGTCACCCACTGCTACCACGGCAAGACCGGCGCCCCGTGGCTCCCCGGCGGCGCCCCGGCCCCGGCCCTGGACCGCGCCCTCGATCGCGGCGTGCTGCTGGACGTGGGGCACGGCGCGGCCAGCTTCAGCTTCGACGTGGCCACCCACGCGCTGGCGGCCGGCTTCCCGCCGCACACGATCAGCACCGACCTCCACGTACGCAACATCGCCGGCCCGGTGCACGACCTGGCCACCACGCTCACCAAGCTGCTGCACTGCGGCATGGGGCTGGAGCCGGCGATCGAGGCGGTCACGGCCACGCCACGCCGGATCCTGCGCATGGACCAGCCCTGGCTCGGCGACGACGGCACGATCCGCCACGCCACGATCTTCCGCCTGGCCGCGGCCGCTCCCCCGGGCCGCGCCTACGTGGACGCGCGCGGCGGCACCGCGCGCCCCGACCGCCACGTGATCCCGGTCGCCACCGTCAGGGAGGGCGTCCTGGCCGAGCTGTGACGACACCGGCGTCCCCGCCGGGACGGGTCCCGGCGGGGAGCTGAGACGGTGAGCGCGTTCCCGAAGCGTCATGGGGAGGGGCTCGATGGATGCTCAGATGTCGGAACGCATGCCGACGAGCGTGGTGCTCGCGCTCGTGGGGGTCTGGTTTCAGGTCGTCGCCGGGGTGTTCGGCGCCTTCGTGACGTTGTCGCTGCTCGGCGACCGGCTCGACCACGGCCAGGACGTGCGGAACGCGGGCCTGGTGCGCGGCCTCGTCATCTTCTCCCTCGTCGTGACGGCCGTGCTCGCCGTCGCGGGGGTTCTCGCGCCCAAGCGGTTTCGCTGGACCCGCATCGTCATCCTGGCCGCGGAGGCCGTGGCCGTGCTGGACTCCCTGATCGGGCTGGTCGGCGGAGGCGGGATGCTCATGCTCGTCAAGCTCGTGCTCGCCCTCACGATCGGCGCGGTGCTGCTGACCGACAAAGGGCTCGACTGGTTCGTGCGGTGAACCGGCGCCCCCTGACCACGGTCATGGTCAGGAGAGCGCCGTCGCGGCGGCCCGCCACGTGCGGGTCAGCGGGCGTCACCCTGGAGGCCCTCGCGAGGTGCGGCGGAAGGCGTGCCGCCGGCACCGCCGTAACGAAAGGATCTTCGCGAACCGGAGGCGGGCGCGCGGCGCGCCCGCCTGGCTCCGCCGCGGCTCCAGGAGCCGGTCGGGCGGAGCTCGCTTCTAGAGACCGGGCGCGGGGAACTGTGCGGTGAGCTCGCTCACCTCGTGGTGGACGCGCGTGATGACGTCGTCGGCGTCGCCCTTGGCGAGGGCGGTGACGACCTCGTCCATCCAGGCGCCGATCTGGCGCATCTCCGCCTCACCCATGCCGCGCGAGGTGACCGACGGCGTGCCGATGCGGATGCCCGACGGGTCGAACGGCTTGCGCGTGTCGAACGGCACCGTGTTGTAGTTGGTCTCCAGCCCCGCGCGGTCGAGCGCCTGCGCGGCCGGCTTGCCGCCGATGCCCTTGGGCGTGAGGTCGAGCAGGATCAGGTGGTTGTCGGTGCCGCCGGAGACGAGGTCGAACCCGCGCGAGGCGAGCTCGTCGGCCAGGGTCTTGGCGTTGGCGACGACCTGGTGGGCGTAGTCGCGGAAGGCCGGCTGGGCGGCCTCGTGCAGCGCGACGGCGATGGCGGCCGTGGTGTGGTTGTGCGGGCCGCCCTGCAGGCCGGGGAAGACGGCCTTGTTGAGCGCCTTGGCGTGCTCTTCCGAGTCGGCCATGAGCATGGCGCCGCGCGGGCCGCGCAGCGTCTTGTGCGTGGTCGTGGAGATCACGTCGGCGTGGCCCGCCGGCGACGGGTGCGCGCCGCCCGCGACCAGGCCCGCGATGTGGGCGATGTCGGCGGCCAGCACGGCGCCGGCCTCACGGGCGATCGAGGCGAAACCCTCGAAGTCGATCGTGCGCGGGATCGCGGTGCCGCCGCAGAAGATGAGCTTCGGACGGTGCTCCAGGGCGAGCTGGCGCACCTCGTCGAGGTCGATGCGGCCGGTGTCCTTGCGCACGCCGTAGCGGACCGGGTTGAACCACTTGCCGGTGGCCGAGACGGACCAGCCGTGGGTGAGGTGGCCGCCGAACGGCAGGCCCATGCCCATCACGGTGTCGCCGGGCTGCAGGAACGCCATGTAGACGGCGAGGTTGGCGGGCGAGCCGGAGTAGGGCTGGACGTTGGCGTGGCCGACGCCGAAGACCGCCTTGGCGCGCTCGATGGCGAGGGTCTCGATCTGGTCGATGACCTGCTGGCCCTCGTAGTAGCGCTTGCCCGCGTAGCCTTCGCTGTACTTGTTCGTCAGGACGGTGCCGGTGGCCTCGAGCACGGCCTTGGACACGTAGTTTTCGGACGCGATGAGCTTGACGGTGTCGGCCTGCCGCCGCTCCTCCGCCTGGATGAGCTCGGCGAGCTGCGGGTCGACGCTAGAGAGAGAACTCATGATTCTCCTGTCATCGTTGACAATCTGCGAAGACCCAGGCGCACGGCCTCCGCTCCTTTCGCTCCCCGGTGGTCGTTCCCACCCAATGCGCCAGTCGCGTCTCGTCTAGACGATAGCGGATGCGGCGGGCTCTCACTTCTGCGTGATCTTCACGTTCCTGAACAGGCCGAGCGTCAGGAGGTCCAGGTCGACGGCCTTGATCGTCTTCCGGACGCCGCGGAAGACGGCGAACAACCGTTTCGACTCGCCGGCACGGATCTGGTCGCCCGCGCCCCAGGTCGGATCACGCGTTGTTCGTCCGGCCCATGCCCGGCCAGAGCCGGTCGACCTCGGCGTTCAGGATGGCTCCGATGAGCACGGCCAGCGCGGTGATGTACAACCACAGCAGCAGGGCGATGGGCGCGGCCAGGGAACCGTAGACGGAGACGGGCGAGAACCACGCGGCCAGCACGGCCCTCAGCACCGCCGCGCAGACGATCCACAGGAACAACGCCAGGATGGCGCCGGGCAGCTCGCGGTACCACTTCGTGCGCACCGGGACGCTCACGTGGTAGAGCACGGTCAGGAACAGCACCGAGCCGACGATCACGACCGGCCAGTAGAGCACGTCGATGAGGATGCCGTATTCGCCGGGCAGCGTGTCCCTGAGCAGGGTCGGGCCGACGACCAGGATCGGCATGACGATGATGCCGATGACCAGGCCGATGACGTAGAGGCCGAACGACATCAGCCTGGTGCGGATGATGCCGCGCTCCTCGCCCAGCCCGTAGGCGACGGAGATGAGGTCGACGTAGACGTAGAGGGCCCTGGAGCCGGACCACAGGGACACCAGGAAACCCAGCGAGATGATCGACACCTTGCCGGCGTCGTCGCTGAGCACGTCGGTGATGAGCGGGTTGACGACCTTGGTGACGGCGTCGTCGGTGAACAGCAGGCCGGCCTGGGCGATCACCCAGGCCTTGACCTGGCCGACCACTCCCGGCCCCAGCCAGGTGCCGAGCTTGCCGATGACGCCGATCAGGCCCAGCACGAAAGGCGGCAGCGACAGCAGCGCGAAGAAGGCCGCCTCACCCGCGAGGCCGGTCACCCGGTAGTTGACCCCGGCGTTGGTCGACGCACGGACGATCGCCCACGACTTGGTGTCGAGCACCCAGCTCAGCCTGGCCCGGGCGTTGGAGGCGAGCCCCCTTTTCGGCCGGGAAGGCGCTTCGGTGGACGTCATGGCACCCAACGGTATTCGCAGTTACTCTTCGGCACAGCCTAGCCAATGGTCACTGCCCATCGGCCCGCCGCCCTACCAGAGTGCCTGGTCGAAACCGTGGTGGCGGTTGCCCCCATTAGACGCCGCGCACCCCGCCCGTGGCTAGTCGTTGTCGACGATGCGCGCGCCCAGCGGGAGGAGGGAGACGGGGATCATCTTGATGTTCGCCACGCCCATCGGAATGCCGATGATGGAGATGAACAGCGGGATCGAGGTGATGACGTGGCCGATGGCCAGCCAGATCCCCGCGACGACGCACCAGATGATGTTGCCGAGCAACGAGAACACCCCCGCGTCGGGGTCGCGCACGACGGTCCTGCCGAACGGCCACAGCGCGTACGCGGCGATCCTGAACGAGGCGATGCCGAACGGAATCGTGATGATCAGGATGCAGCAGATGATCCCGGCCAGTGCGTAGCCCATGGCCAGCCAGATTCCGGCGAACACGAGCCAGATGACGTTCAAGATTGTGCGCATACTCACAGCATGTCACTGGTCCTGCCGTTCGCGTCATCCGGTTCGACCCTGAGATCACCCCGAGACGGGCGCGCGGCCCCTTCCTGGAGGCCCCGCGAACGCCTGCGCGATCTCCATCCACTCCCTCGCCGGGCTCCCCGCCATCTCCAGCGCGGTGTTCGACAGGTGGATGCGCTGGGTGACGGCCAGGCAGAAGTCGAGCACCGGCCCGCGTACGACGCTCTCCGCGTCGCCGGGGCCCGCCGTCCACGTGGCGCCGTCCGGCATGGTGAGCTCCGCGCGCACCGGCTCGGCGGGCACGGGGAGGCCGCGTACGGCGAAGCTGTACGGCCTGGCCATGAAGCCGATCGAGGCCACGTGCCTGAGCCGGGCCGTGGGCGGCCTGGTGACGCCGAGCGCGTCGGCCACGTCCTGGCCGTGGGCCCACGTCTCCATCAGCCGCGCGGTGACGAACGAGGCCGCCGACATGTCGGGCCCGTACCACGGCACCCGGTCGCGGGCGCCGAGCGTGGTGAACACCTCGACGCTGCGGGCCCGCGCCGTACGGAACCAGGCGAGCAGGTCGGCGGGAGTCCTCCCGCGCGCCCGCAGCACCAGGTCGTCGACCCATCCGTCGACCGGGCCGGGACCCGCGAGGGAGGCGCGGTGGCCGTCGGGGTCGGTGACCGCCCGGACGGCCGCGTCGTCGAACCAGGCCAGGTGGCTCACCTGGTCGCGGATCGCCCACCCCTCGGCGGGCGTGGGGCGTTCCCAGCCGTCGTCGCTCAGGGGCCGCAGCAGCGCCTCGAAGGACGCGGTCTCGGCACGCAGGTCGTCGAGCAACTCGGCCATGAGGTTCACGCGCGCCAGCCTAACCGGAACAACCTTCTAGGAGAATAATGCAGGTGTGATCTGCGAGAGCTGCAAGGACAAGCGCCACGACGACTGCCGCGGCGGCTCGTGGTGCGACTGCCAGCACCAGACCGCGGAGCAGGCCAGGGAGTCGGAGCTGGACTGGCCGCGCCAGGGCTGAACGATCCCACACTCTGGACCCCTTCTTGGACATCCCGGACGGCCGGGGTATCTTCGTTGTATGCCAGCGGACCCCATGCTCGTCGGTCGACGCCACGTCGACCTGCTGCGTGTCCGCAGTGCCATCTGTTGCGACGCCCGCTAACCGCCATCTTTCTTTTGCCGCTGAGCGCGTCGCATTCCCTCCTGCATTCCTGCCCTCGATGACGAGGCGGGAGGACCATAGCGCGCGCCCATGATCCGAAGGACGCGCAATGAGCACTCCTGCCAGCCGCACTCCCGCCAGCCGCCATCACCGGCGCCCGCGCGGCGAAGGCCAGTGGGCTCTCGGTTACCGCGAGCCGCTCAACAAGAACGAAGAGAACAAGAAGAACGACGACGGCCTCAACGTCCGCCAGCGCATCATCGACATCTACTCCAAGCGGGGCTTCGACTCCATCGACCCGGCCGACCTGCGCGGACGCATGCGCTGGTACGGCCTCTACACCCAGCGCAGGCCCGGCATCGACGGCGGCAAGACGGCGATCCTCGAGCCCGAGGAGCTCGACGACCGCTACTTCATGATGCGCGTGCGCATCGACGGCGGGCAGCTCGACCTGGCCCAGCTGCGCACGATCGCCGACATCGCCAACGAATATGCCCGCGGCACCGCCGACCTGACCGACCGCCAGAACATCCAGCTCCACTGGATCGAGATCGAGTCGGTGCCGGACATCTGGGAGCGCCTGGAGGCCGTGGGCCTGTCCACCACGGAGGCCTGCGGCGACACCCCGCGCGTGATCCTCGGGTGCCCGCTGGCCGGCATCGACACCGACGAGGTGCTGGACGCCACGGAGCAGATCCGTGAGCTGAAGGAGCGGGTCATCGGCAACCCGGCCTACTCCAACCTGCCGCGCAAGTTCAAGACGGCGCTGAGCGGCTGCCCCGCCCACTGCACGGTCCACGAGATCAACGACGTGGCGTTCGTCGGGGTGGTCAACGAGCGCGGCGAGGCCGGCTACGACCTGTGGGTCGGCGGCGGCCTGTCGACCAACCCGATGCTGGCCAAGCGGCTGGGCGTGTTCGTCCGGCCCGACCAGGTGGGCGACGTGCACGAGGGCGTCACCGGGATCTTCCGCGACTACGGCTACCGGCGGCTGCGGCACAGGGCGAGGCTCAAGTTCCTGGTCAACGACTGGGGCGTGGAGAAGTTCCGTGAGGTGCTCGAGCAGGAATACCTCAAGGAGCCGCTGCCCGACGGGCCCGCCCCCGAGCCGCCCCGCGGCAGCCGGCGCGACCACGTCGGCGTCTTCCCGCAGAAGGACGGCGCCTTCTACGTCGGCTTCGCCCCCAAGGTGGGCCGGGTCGACGGCGACAAGCTCCATCAGATCGCCGACATCGCCGAGCGGCACGGCTCCGGCAGGGTCCGCACGACGATCGAGCAGAAGATGGTCGTCCTCGACGTCGCACCCGACCAGGTCGACTCCCTCGTGGTCGAGCTGGAGGCCGCCGACCTGCGGGTCAGGCCGTCCACGTTCCGCCGCCAGACGATGGCCTGCACCGGCATCGAGTTCTGCAAGCTGGCCATCGTCGAGACCAAGTCGGCGGCGGCCGGCCTGATCGACGAGCTGGAGCGCCGGCTGCCGTCGTTCGACGAGCCGCTGACCATCAACGTCAACGGCTGCCCCAACGCGTGCGCCCGCACCCAGACCGCCGACATCGGCCTGAAGGGCCAGCTCGTGGTCGACGAGAACGGCGAGCAGGTCGAGGGCTTCCAGATCCACCTGGGCGGCTCGCTGGGCGTCGACTCCGGCTTCGGCCGCAAGGTCAGAGGGCTGAAGACCACCGCCAAGGCGCTGCCCGACTACGTCGCGCGGGTCGTGTCCCACTACGACGACCAGAAGAAGGAAGGCGAGTCGTTCGCCGACTGGGTGCAGCGAGCGGACGAGGCCGACCTGAAATGACCACACGAGCGGTTCCCTTCCACTGCCCGTACTGCGGCGACGAGGACCTCGAACCCTACGAGGGCGAGCTCGACGACGCCGGGCACGGCACGGGCGGCAGCTGGTACTGCCGCGCCTGCGCTCGTGCTTTCAAGCTGAAGTTTCTCGGGATCGGAGTGAGGATATGACGCTGGTCGACCTCGAGGTCGTCTTAAGAGATCAACGTGGCTCGCTCGACCTGCCGGACATCGTCGAGTCGGCCGCGACCGCTCTGGAGGGCGCCCCCGCGCGCGAGATCATCCGTTGGGCGGCGGCGACCTTCGGCGAGCGTTTGTGCCTGACCTCCTCCATGAGCGACGCGCTGCTCATCGATCTGGTGAGCCGGGTCAAACCCGGCGTTGACGTGTTGTTCATCGACACCGGCTACCACTTCGCCGAGACGATCGGCACGCGGGACGCCGTGCGGCAGGTCTATGACGTCAATGTGATCGACATCAAGCCGTCGCGGACGGTCGATGAGCAGGATCGCGACCTCGGCCCGCGCCTGTTCGGCCGCAACCCCGACCTCTGCTGCTACCTGCGCAAGGTGGAGCCGCTCAACCGGGCGCTGGAGCCGTACCTCGCGTGGATCTCCGGTATCCGCCGCGACGAGTCGCCGAGCCGGACGAACACCAGGGTCGTCGAGTGGGACGCCAAGCGGCAGATGGTCAAGGTCAATCCGATCGCCGCCTGGACGCAGGATGACGTCGACAACTACATCGCCGACAACGGGGTGCTGATCAACCCGTTGCACTACGACAACTACCCCTCGATCGGCTGCGCGCCCTGCACGCGGCAGGTCGCGGATGGTGAGGATCCGCGCAGCGGTCGCTGGGCGGGCCTGGGGAAGGTCGAATGCGGCATTCACCTGTGATCCCCGACAGGGGCTCCGTCCCGTTGGCAGGCGGGACGGCCCCCGGCCGCGTGCCACTGGTGGCGGTGGCGCACGGGTCACGCGACCCGCGCGCCGCCGCCACCGTGGCCGCGCTGCTCGACAGGGTGCGCCTGGAACGCCCCGACGTGCCCGTACGCGTGGCCTATCTCGACCACTGCGCTCCCGCGCTCGGGCAGGCGCTGGCCGGGCTCGACGAGGCCGTGGTGCTGCCGCTGCTGCTCACCGAGGCGTACCACAGCCGGGTCGATCTGCCCGCGGCGCTCAACGAGGTCAGGGCGCGCCATCCGCGCCTGCGCGTGCACTACGGCACCACGCTCGGTCCGCACCCGCTGCTGCGGACCGCGCTGGAGCGGCGGCTGGCCGGGGCGGGCGTGCCCGCGGGCGACCCGGACACGGCGGTGGTGCTGGTGTCGGCCGGTTCGAGCGACGCCAGGGCCAACGCGGTGGTCTCGGGCATGGCCCGGCGGTGGCGGCGCTCCGGCTGGTGGTCGGTGTCGGCCGCCTACGCCTCCGCGGCCGACCCGTCGCCTGCCGAGGCGGTCTCCGCGCTGCTGCGCTCCGGCGCGCCGCGGGTCGCCGTCGCCCCCTATCTGCTGGCTCCCGGCTACTTCGCCGACAAGGTGCGGCAGGCCGCGCTGGAGGCCGGCGCCGAGGTCGTGGCCGACGTGCTCGGGCCCGCTCCCGAGCTGGTCGGCGTGCTGCTGGAACGGTACGAAGCGGCCCAGCGGCGTCCGGTGCCCATCGCCGGCTGAGCAGCCCGGCTGAGCAGCCGATCAAGCAGCGGGGTCAGTAGCCCCGGCCGAGGTCGCGGTTCATGTCGCGCACCTGCCGGTTCAGCTCGCGGGTCTCGTGGCGGAGCTGCCTGCCCAGCTCGCGCCAGTCCTCTCCGTGAAACATCCGCCAGTGCTCCCGCCAGGCCGACAGCTTGCGCTTGATCGGCTTCGCGCGCGAGTCGCCGACCACCTTGACGTCGCCCATCACGGCGTACGCCTGCACGCGCACGACGGGCACGTTCGCTCCCTGGGCGCCCTCCAGGACGTCCACCTTCTTGTCGCCCATGATGGCGACGCCGTCGAGGTCCACGTTCACCCCGTCCGGCACGATGATCTTCACGTCGCCCATCACGGAGACGGCCATGATGTCGACCGAGTTCGTACGCACCTCCGCCTCGCGCAGGTCGAGCACCACGTCCCCCATCACGGCGACCGCGCCGAGCTCCTTGTCGATCCGCCAGGTGCCGCGCCGCTTGGAGTCGCCCATGATGCCCACGAACCAGCGCCGCTTGCGTCCCGTCGGGGCCGGCGACGCGGGCGCGGGCGCGCCGCCCGCGGGCAGGTCCTGGGTGAGCAGGGCCAGCTCCGCGTGCGTGGCCGCGGTGTACGCGGCCTCCGTGCGGTCGGTCAGCTCGGCGAGCGTGAGCCTGCCCTCCACCGAGGCGATACGGAGTTGTTCGACGACGGCCTCGCGCTCGGCGTCCGACGCGCGGACCTCACCCGGATCAGTCATACTCGCAACATATCGCGACTTGTCCACCGTCGCGCTCTCCGGGAGGAAACTGTCTCGCCACTGACCATGCACGTTGCCCTGGAGTCCGAACCTCCGGAGGCCGGGACGCGTACCACGCCATGACACGGGGCCCTGGCATGGTCCGGGGCGCGGCCGGACCAGGCTAGGGTCCCTGTCATGCATGAGGAACAGCTCTACCGCGCGGCGTTGAACGGCGATTCCGAGACCGTGGGCAAGCTGCTGGCCGGCGGCGCCGACCCCAACACGCCCAGCGAGGGCGAGGAGGAGGGCCTGCCGCTGTGCGCGGCCGCGGCCTGGGATCGCGCCGAGGTGGCCACGACGCTGCTGACGGCCGGGGCCGAGGTCGACGGCAGGGAGACCGGCGGCTGGACGGCGCTGCTGTGGGCCGCCGCCAACGGGCATGCCGCCACCGCCCGGGTGCTGATCGAGGCGGGCGCCGCGGTCGACGCGACCAACGACGACGGCGACACCCCGCTGTCGCTGGCCGCCAGGCGCGGCGCGCTGGGCGTGGTGCAGGTCCTGCTGGCGGCGGACGCCGACGCCGAGAAGTACGACGGCGACGGCGACACGCCGCTCGACATCGCGGCCGACTGGGTGGGCGTGCACCTGGAGAGCGCCCTGCTCGACCAGATCGAGCAGGAGGGCTGGGAGCACACCGTGACCCGCCAGCACACCAGGGACGGCACCGAGCTGGTCACCGTGACCGGCCGCTCGCCCGACGGCACGCAGACCGAGCAGGTGCAGGCGCAGCGCGGGCACGCGGCCGTCGCGACCCTGCTGGAGGAGGCGACGGGCGTCCACGAGCCGGTCGACCGGCTCGTGACGCGGGCCGTGGCGCACCGCGACCTCGACGACGACGCCGAGACGTGGTGGATCGTCGCCGACTCGCTGGCCAAGCGCGGCGACGAGGAGACCTACGAGGCGCTGTCCCGGCTGTGCGTGAGCGAGGACGCCAG
The DNA here is from genome assembly GCF_055586745.1 of Nonomuraea sp. NPDC049378. NCBI lineage: Bacteria > Bacillati > Actinomycetota > Actinomycetes > Streptosporangiales > Streptosporangiaceae > Nonomuraea > Nonomuraea sp. NPDC049378. Next base: position 74,261 of record NZ_JBVJHP010000004.1, on the reverse strand, counting down.
GGAGCGCGAGTTCGGCGTGGACGCCATCGCCCAGTTCGGCGTCACCGAGGACGAGAAGCCCTACGCCGACAGGACGCTGCCGTTGCTGGAGAAGATGGTCACCACGGAGGGCAACCCGCAGGTGCTGCGCTCGGTCCTGGCCGCGCTCGGCCACCAGGGCGATCCGAGGGCGCTGCCGTACGTGCTGGACATCCTCGGGCGTCCCGGGCACACGCGGACGATCACCGACGCGATCGCGCTGGCCGACGTGCTGCCGCCGGACCACGAGGAGGGTCTCGCGCTGCTCATCGAGATGACCCAGGACGACGACCCGGGCATCCGCGACTGGGCCACGGCCGGGCTCGCGGGCCTGTCGGCCGACACGCCCGCCATCCGGGAGGCGCTGGCGGCCCGGCTCACCGACACGAACCTGCGTGCGGTGGCCGAGGCCACGCGCGGGCTCGCGACCCGCGGCGACGAGCGGGCGGCGCAGGGGGCGGAGCGGGTGCTGGCCGAGAGCGACGACGAATACGCCAGAGACCTCGTCACCGAGCCGCCGGCAGCCGGGTGAGCGCGGTCAGTCGCCGTTGAGCACGCGGGTCACCCATTCCAGGGTCCCCGTGCTCAACGCCTCCTCCGCCAGGCGCTTCCCCGTCGTGGTCTTGATCGCCGCGAGCGAGCTGTCGATCCAGCCCTGCACGTTCTGGTGCCCCTGCTCCCGATATTCGACCGCCTGGATGAGGCACTCCAGTTTGTCGGCGTCGCGTGCGCAGACGGCCTCGAGGCTCGCCTTCTCCTCGTACTCGGCGACCGCGTCGCCCACCATGTCCGCCACCTCCGCCGACACGCCCCGCACCTGGTCGGCGGTGACGTCCTCGTTGGAGGCCGCCTTGAGGTAGCGCTTGCCGATGTAGGGGATGTCGGTGATGCGGGTCTCCTGCGTGTCATGGAACAGGCTCATGAACGCGGCCCGCTCCGGATTCGCGCCCTCCAGTTTGGCGATCATGCCCGCGATGACGGCGGCGCGGAACGAGTGCTCGGCGATGCTCTCGGGGTCGCGTACGCCCGCGACCAGCCACCCGGTCCTCTTGTAGCGCTTGAGCAGCCCGAACTCGTACAGCAGCCCGGCCAGGCCCGTCACGTCTCCCATCACGTCGTCAGTCATGTGGCCCCCTCTCGTCGTGCGCGGCGGGCCCGGCCGGCCAGCAGGCCTGGATCTGAGCCGTCCGCCAAGGATTAATCAGGATGATGGAGTCCGACCAGATTCGCAACAACCTCTGGCCATATTTCACCCCACGCCCGCATTATCCGCACTTTTCATTGAATAAATAGACGAATGCCGCGGCTGGCCATCCGGCCACGGCATTCGTCCTTTCCTTCGGAGGCGGTGATGATACCGCCCACCGCGGGCGCTACTGGTCGACCGGCCACCAGTCGAAGAAGTCGAACCCGCCCTCGTTGTCGTCGTAGCGCGGCCTGTCCGTCTTCGTAGGCGTCGGGGACGGTGTAGGCGTCGGCGTCACCACGACGATCCGCGGCCGGACCGGCCGGTCGTCATGGTGGCGCTTGTGACGGAACTTGCGATGGTGGTGGTGGTGATCGTCGTGGTGGTGGTGATGGCGACCGCCCCACCAGGGACCCCTGGGCCAGCGGTTGCAGTGACGCTTGCACCCGAGCACCGGCTTCTCTCCCGCGACGGCCCCGACCCCGGCCGAGGCGACGGCAGCGCCTGCGCTCGCGCCGGCGATCCCCTGACTCACGGGAAGGAGCATGACGCCGGCGGCCGCGCCGGCCAGAGCCACTGACATGATGCGCCTTTTTCTCGGCGCGCTCGGTTGCCGACTTTCTGTATTCTCGTGCATTCTTTTCCGTCCATGGGTAGTTCGACCCAGAAAATCCGGTACCCATCATGATCGAGTGCCCGGACAGAGGCAGACTTACCCAGGAACGGATTCTCGTTTAACCCCATGAACCCAAACAACGCGTCAAATCAAAGGACTCCGGAGGAGAGATCGTTCAACAAGGTTTTCGCCGTTGTTTGCCCGCCGGTGGGCATGGCACGAGGATGATCTCCTGAGCCCCACGGCCGCGTCCGCCGGGACGAGCCCGGCTACGGGCCGGACAGAGCGGGTGCGGCGGTCAGGACGTCCCTGGCCAGGGCGAGGTCACCGCCCAGCTCCGCCGGGAAGGCGGCCGGGTCTCCCCTGCCCCCGAGCAGGAAGCAGAACGCCACCACGTCCGCCGTGATGCTGACGTCGGGAGTGCCCGGGGCCGTCTCCTCCACGCCCAGGGGGATGCGCCACTCGCCGCCGCCGTCGCCCGTCAAGGTGAGGTGCAGGGTGTGTCCCGCGCCGCCGTCCGCCCCCGAGAGGAGCATCGTCCAGGGCAGCAGGCGGGCGCACAGGTCGGCGGTCGGGTGGATGTGCTCCGCGATCGGGTCGGGCAGGCGGACCCCGGCCGTCGCCGCGGCGTCGGCGGTGTGGATCCAGGTCTCCAGGCTCCGGCCGAGGACGTGGTCGCCCAGCCCTGTCTCCAGGCCGTCGAGCGTGGCCGCCGTCGCGGGATCCAGGCCCGCCAGGTGCCGGCAGAGCGCGTCCGCCTGGGCGCGCCAGTCCCTGCGCGTCTGCTCGGGGCTGCGTGACCGCTCGTAGGCCTGCAGATCACGCGTACGGGCCGGCGCGTCGGCCGTGCCGATGGGCGGTCCGAGCACGGGAGCGCCGACGGAGGCGGCCAGCAGACCGTCCTTGGCGGCCAGGTGGGCGACGAGTTCCTGCAGGGTCCAGCCCTCGACGATCACGCGCGACCAGTCGTCGCCGGCCGCCTCGGCCAGCAGGGCGTCCATGGCGGCGACCCGGCCCGCGTACGGCTCCGCCCAGGCCGCGGTGGGCGCCGCGGGCCTGCGCCGGGCCCTCGCGCCGGCCAGGAGTTGGGGACGCAACGAGTGGGCCGGCACCGCCGGGTCCGCCATCAGCGCGTCCAGGTAAAGACGCTCGACGGGGTCCATCACACCTCTTCCTCCGCGAGCGCGTCCGCCAGGCGCCGTAACGCCAGCCGGATGCGCGATTTCGCCGTGCCCTCGGGCATGCCGAGTTCCTCGCCGACCTGCCGGTAGGTCCTGCCGCCGAAATAGGCGAGCTCGAGTGCCTCCCGCAGGCTGCCGGGTAACGACGTCACGGCCTGCCGCACCCGCTCGGCCTCGTCGGCGGCGAGCACGGTGTCCTCCGGCCTGGCGGGCTCGCGTTCGAACAACCGCGGCCCCAGCGCCGACACCCGGCGCCGTTCCTCCGCGCGCACGTGATCGACCGCGCGCCGGTGCGCGATCGTGGCCAGCCAGGCACGCAGGGGCCCGCGCTCCGGATCGTAGGCCAGCGGACGTTCCCAGAAGACCAGGAACACCTCCTGCGTGATGTCCTCGGCGATCACCCGATCCCTGGTGACCCGGAGGGAGAGACCGAAGATCAGCGAGGAGAGCCGGTCGTAGATCTCCCCCAGAGCGGACTCGTCGCCGCCGACCACCCGCTGGTGCAGCACGCGGTCGTCGTACGGTGCCTCCACTGGCACCACACTCCCGTATAAATCCGGATCAAGGCGGCACGTGCGCCGCGACCCGAGCATGTCACTATTCGCGAGAAATGTAGAGCTGGATGACCAGCGAATGTCCCCCGTGCCGGTGCGCGCCTCCTCGGGGCTCGATCCGGCGCGCGGTAGCTTCGGAGATCCACGACGGAGGGAGCACCACCATGGCCACCACGCGCACCGCCACCACCCAGTGGGAGGGCGCTCTGCTCGACGGCTCGGGCAGCGTCTCGCTCGACTCGTCGGGCGCCGGCGCCTTCGAGATTTCCTGGCCGTCCAGGGCCGAGGCGGCGGGCGGCAAGACGTCTCCCGAGGAGCTCATCGCGGCCGCCCACTCGTCCTGCTTCTCGATGGCGCTCTCCCACGGGCTGGCCGGCGCCGGCACGCCCCCCACGTCGCTGCGGACCAGCGCCGACGTGACGTTCCAGCCCGGCGAGGGCATCACGGGCATCGTGCTCACGGTGAAGGGGCACGTCCCCGGCATCACGGCCGAGCAGTTCCAGCAGGCCGCCGAGACGGCCAAGGCCGGCTGCCCGGTCAGCAAGGCCCTGGCGGGCACCACCATCTCGCTCAACGCCGAGCTCCTCTAGCCTCCGCCCCGGGTCGGCCTGGCCGCGCCCACGCGCGCGGCCGGCCCGGTACGAAGGGCGATCGGCTCAGTGCAGGACCAAAACCGCTTCAACGTGCGACAATCAGTTCACATGCGCGAGGTCTGGCCGGGCGAGCCCTATCCACTCGGCGCCACCTGGGACGGCGTTGGCACCAGCTTTTCGCTGTTCTCAGAGGTCGCCGACCGGGTCGAGCTATGCCTTTTTCACGACGACGGCACCGAGGAGCGGGTCGACCTGCCCGAGGTCGACGGGTTCGTCTGGCATGGCTACCTGCCGGGCGTCCAGCCGGGGCAGCGCTACGGCTACCGCGTGCACGGGCCGTACGAACCGTCGCAGGGTCACCGGTGCAACCCCGCCAAGCTGCTGCTCGACCCCTACGCCAAGGCCATCGACGGCGAGCTGACCTGGAACCAGGCGCTGTTCCCCTACTACTTCACCGATCCCTCCCGGCGCAACACCGAGGACAGCGGCCCCTACCTCCCGAAGAACGTCGTGATCAACCCGTTCTTCGAGTGGGGCAACGACCGGCCGCCGCGCACGCCGTACCACGAGACCGTGATCTACGAAGCCCACGTGCGGGGGCTCACCATGCGGCACCCCGGCGTGCCGCCGGACCTGCGGGGCACGTACGCGGCTGTGGGGCATCCGGCGGTCATCGAGCACCTGCTGTCGATCGGGGTGACGGCGGTCGAGCTGATGCCCGTGCACCACTACATCCCCGAGCACTTCCTGGTGGCGCGCGGGCTGACGAACTACTGGGGCTACAACACCATGGCCTACCTCGCGCCGCACGGCCGCTACTCCTGCGGCGGCACGCGCGGGGAGCAGGTGCTGGAGTTCAAGGCGATGGTGCGGGCGCTGCACGAGGCGGGCATCGAGGTCATTCTCGACGTGGTCTACAACCACACCGCCGAGGGCGACCACATGGGCCCCACCCTGGGGTTCAGGGGCATCGACAACGCCGCCTACTACCGGCTGCACGACGGTGACCGGCGCTACTACCTCGACTACACCGGCTGCGGAAACTCCCTCAACGTGCGCTCGCCGCACGCCCTGCAGCTGATCATGGACTCCCTGCGCTACTGGGTGCTGGAGATGCACGTCGACGGGTTCCGCTTCGACCTGGCCTCCGCGCTGGCCAGGGAACTGCACGACGTCGACCGGCTGAGCGCGTTCTTCGACCTGATCCAGCAGGATCCGGTGATCTCGCAGGTCAAGCTGATCGCCGAGCCGTGGGACGTGGGGCCGGGGGGCTACCAGGTCGGGAACTTCCCGCCGCTGTGGACGGAGTGGAACGGCAAATACCGCGACATCGTACGGGATTTCTGGAGGGGCACACATTCCGCGCTGCCGGAGTTCGCCTCCCGGCTGACCGGCTCCGCCGACCTCTACGAGTCCTCCGGCCGCCGCCCGGTCGCCTCGATCAACTTCGTCACCTGCCACGACGGCTTCACCCTCACCGACCTGGTCTCGTACGACCACAAGCACAACGCCGACAACGGCGAGGACAACCGCGACGGCACCAACGACAACCGCTCGTGGAACTGCGGGGCGGAGGGGCCGGTCGAGGATCCGGAGATCGTCACGCTCCGCCGCCGCCAGCGGCGCAACTTCCTGGCCACCCTGTTCCTGTCGCAGGGCGTGCCGATGTTGTCCCACGGCGACGAGATCGGCCGCACCCAGCGCGGCAACAACAACGCCTACTGCCAGGACAACGAGCTGGCCTGGGTCGACTGGTCGATGTTGCAGACCGAGCACGAGCTGCTCGACTTCGTCAGGGCGCTGTCCAAGCTGCGCCGCGAGCACCCGGTCTTCCAGCGCCGCAGGTTCTTCCACGGCCGCCACCCCGACAACGGCAAGCGCGACCTGGTCTGGCTCACCCCCGGCGGCCGCGAGATGACGGCGGGCGACTGGCACATCAGCTACGCCAAGTCGCTGATGGTCTATCTCAACGGCGAGGCGATCACCGAGCCCGGGCCGCGCGGCGAGCGGATCGTGGACGACTCGTTCCTGCTGCTGATCAACGCCCACCACGAGAACATGTCGTTCACGCTGCCCGGCGAGGAGTTCGGCGGCGGATGGCTGCCGGTGCTCGACACCAACCACGACACGGTGGAGGACACGTTCGCCGACGAGTGGCGGGCCGGCGACCTGGTGGCGGTCACGGCACGCTCGCTCCAGGTGCTCCGCCAGCCGCGCCGGCACGCCTGACGAGGGCGGAAACCTCCGCGAGCCGATTGTCGGTGGGGTGTGCCAAGGTAGAGGAGTGCGGCGCATCTATCCCGACATACAGGACAACCCGGACATCGCGCAGGCGTACGCCTACCCCGGTGACCGGCCGTGGCTGCGCGTCAACATGGTCGCCAGCACCGACGGCGCGGCCTGGCTGAAGGGCCGCTCACGGGGGTTGTCGAGCAAGGGCGACCGGCGGATCTTCCAGACCCTGCGCGGGCTGGCCGACGTGATCGTCGCGGGCGCCGCGACCGTCCGCACCGAAGGCTACGGCCCGGTGCCGCCGCGCGACTGGTGGGCCGAGCTCCGCGAGGGCCGGCCCGAGGTGCCGCCGATCGCCGTCATCACCCGCGGCCTCGGCTTCGACCTCGACGCCGAGTTGTTCACCGACGCGCCCAGCCGGACGATCGTGATCACCTGCGAGGCCGCGCCCCGCGAGCGGCGCAAGGCGGCGGCCCGGCACTGCGACCTCGTCGTCGCCGGCGACGACGAGGTCGACCTGCCACTGGCCATGGCCGAGCTGCACCAGCGCGGGCTGACCAGGATCCTGTGCGAGGGCGGCCCCCGCGTCAACGCCCAGCTCTCGGCCTGCCGGCTGATCGACGAGCTGTGCCTGTCGATCAGCCCGATGCTGGTCGGAGGCGGCGCGGCCCGCATACTCAACGGCGAGCCCGCGGAGGTTTCCCTCGATCTCAGCCAGGTGCTGGAGGAGGAGGGCGTTCTCTTCTGCACGTACACGAGGAGCACTGATGAGCGAGCCCACTGAGCCGACCACCGGGCCGACCACCGGGCCGGCCACCGGCGCCGTCGCGGCCGAGGAGCCGGAGCCGGTGCCCAACCTGCCGGTGCGCCCGCCGGTGCCGCCGATGCTGGCCAAGCCGGTCAAGACCATGCCGAAGCAGGACGGCACGCTGTTCTACGAGCCGAAGTGGGACGGCTTCCGCTGCATCATCTTCCGCGACGGCGACGAGGTCTATCTGGGCAGCCGCAAGGAGCGGCCGTTCACCCGCTACTTTCCCGAGCTGGTCGAGGCGGCCAGGGCCGAGCTGCCCGACCGGTGCGTGGTCGACGGCGAGATCGTCCTGCCGATGGGCTCCCAGCTCGACTTCGACGCGCTGCAGCAGCGCATCCATCCCGCCAAGTCGCGGGTGACGATGTTGTCGGAGCGCACGCCGGCCCAGTTCGTCGCGTTCGACCTGCTGGCCCTGGGCGACGAGTCGCTGATGGAGGCGCCGTTCTCCGAGCGCCGCGCCCGGCTGGAGGGCCTCTTCCCCGCGAAGGGCGGATCGATCCGGCTGACCCCCGTCACGACGAGCGACGAGCAGGCGCACGAGTGGTTCGAGACGTTCGAGGGCGCGGGTCTCGACGGCATCATCGTCAAGCCGGGTGACCAGCCCTACATCCCCGACAAGCGCACGATGTTCAAGGTCAAGCACGAGCGCACGGCCGACGTCGTCATCTGCGGCTACCGCGAGCACAAGTCGGGTCCGATCGTGGGCTCGCTGCTGCTCGGCCTCTACGCCGCGGACGGCCGGCTGCACCACGTGGGCGTGGCGGCGTCGTTCCCCATGGCGCGCAGGGCCGAGCTGGTCGAGGAGCTCAAACCGTACATCGCGGAGTTGAGCGAGCATCCGTGGGGCCACTGGGCCGAGCAGGCGGCGGCCAACGCCGGCCAGCCGGCCGCCGGGCCCGCGACGGGCGGGCAGCGGGTGCCCGGCGCGGTGTCGCGGTGGAACGCCAAGAAGGATCTGTCCTTCATCCCGTTGCGACCGGAGCTGGTGATCGAGGTGGCCTACGACCAGATGGAGGGCGACCGGTTCCGGCACACCGCGCAGTGGCGGCGGTGGCGGCCCGATCGCACGCCCGATTCGTGCACGTACGAGCAGCTTGAGCGTCCAGTTAGTTACAACCTTGACGCTATCCTTGCCCGCTAATCGAATATCCCGTTATATCTCGATACATGACTACTGGCGATGAGCTGAAGGCAGCCGTGTCCGCCCGCCGCGATCTCGGGCCTGACTTCGAAGACGCCGTCGTGGAGTCGTTCCTCGACAAGATGGGCCAGGAGATCGACCGGAGGGTGGACGAGCGCCTGGCCGCGTCGCCGCAGGGCCGGCAGCCGGCCCCCGCCTCGGGCCCCAGCGACGCGCAGCGGCTGGCCCTGGCGATCGTCTCGCTCAGCCTGGGCACACTGCTCACCCTCGTGTTCGTGCTGCTCGGAGACGCCCGCGCGTCCTATCTGATCCCGGTCTGGCTCGGCATCATCATCGTGAACGCGCTCTTCAACGGCTCCCGCAAGAAGGGCTAGGCCAGCCAGATGAGCCCGGCGAACCTGCCGCCGGGCGCCTCCCGGCGGTGGGAATAGAGCTCCTCCGACTCGATCGTGCAGCGCGCGTCATGGCGCACGTCCGCCACCCCCGCCGCCCGCAGCTGGGCCTCGATCCCGGCGCGCAGGTCGAGCGCGGGCGTCTGCCACGACGTCGTCGACCACGTCTGCGGCACCTTCCCCGCCACCCGCTCGCGCAGCTCGGCCGGCACCTCGTAGCAGCGGCCGCAGGCGCCCGGCCCTACCAGCGCGACCATCCGCGCCGGGTCGGCGCCCTTGCCCGCCATCGCCTCCACCAGGGCGGTCGCGATGCCCGCCTCGGTGCCCGGGCGGCCCGAATGCGCGGCGCCGACCAGCCGCGCCACCGGGTCGGCCACCAGCACCGCCGGGCAGTCCGCCCCGAGCGAGGCCAGCGCCAGCCCCGGCTCGGTGGTGAACACCCCGTCGAGCGCGGGCGGCTCGTCGCCGAACGGCTCGCTCACGAAGGCGACGTCGGTGCCGTGAACCTGGCGCATGAAGACCACGGCGCGCACCCGCAGCTCGGCCGCCAGGGCCGCGCGGTTGGCCCGCACGGCCGCCGGATCGTCGCCGACCATCCCGCCGAGATTGCGCGAACCGTAGGGCGGGGCGCTGACCCCTCCGTGCCGATCGGTGACGGCGACATGCACTCCAGGGGCCAGCAGCATGCCTCGATCTTAGAGGCAGGGCCGGGCGGCGGGACGCTCCGGCCGCCCGCGCGGCAGGTGAGCTACCGTGGCAGCGCGTACGGACCTGGGATTCCCCCGGCACGGCGCACCGGCCGCCCGTGCGTAAAGCGGCCGGCCACATGGACCCGCGGACCGGCCAGGGCGGCACCGGCCGGGCGCGGAGCTACGCGGGAGGAGACCCCGATGACCAGCCTCGCCGACCTGCACGCGCTGATGGCCGGGCTCGGGCACCCGGTGGTGCGGGCCGCCGTCCCCTCGGCGGCCCGGTTCGCGGACGGCGCCCCCTACCGGTTCGAGATCCCCAGCGTCGAGGGGCCTGAGGTGCTGGAGGCGGTCGTCGCGGAGGCCGACAGGCTCGGCGTGCCGGTCGCCAGGACCTCGCAGGGCAGCGGCGTGATGATGCTGACCGACGCCGAGATCGCGCGGATGGCGCGGATCGGCGCCGAGCGCGGCATGGAGGTGAACCTGTTCCTCGGCCCGAGGGCCGCCTGGGACACGGGCGGGCAGGCCAAGCTGACGCAGGCCGTGAGCGCGGCGGCGCGCGGGAACGCCATGGTGGCGGCGTGCGTGGCCGACGCCCTGCGGGCCTGCTCGCTCGGCATCCGCAGCCTGCTCGTCGGCGACCTGGGCGTGCTGGAGGTGCTGCGGGAGCTCAAGGAGGACGGCACGCTGCCGGCCGGCCTGGTGCTGAAGACGTCCGTGCTGATGCCGCTCACCAACGCGCCCACCGCGGCGGTCTACGAGCGCCTGGGCGCGACCACGGTCAACGTCGGCACCGACCTGACCGTGCCGCACCTGGCCGAGATCAGGGCCGCCACCCGGCTGCCGATCGACCTCTACCTGGAGGTGCCCGACGACCAGGGCGGGTTCGTACGCTTCTACGAGGCGGTCGAGATCGTACGCGCCGCGGCCCCTGTCTATCTCAAGATGGGGCTGCGGAACGCACCGAACATCTACCCGTCGGGCGGGCACCTCGGCGTGGTGCCGAAGGAGCTGGGCCGCGAGCGGGTGCGCCGGGCGGCGCTGGTGCGGCGGCTGATCGAGCAGCTCGACCCCGAGCTGCAGCGGCCGGCCGGCGGGCCCGCGGCCGACCTGGGCGTGCCGGTGATCTGAGCGGCCCCAGGGCGGCACGTCCCGAGCCGATGGCCGTGCGGCGGCGGTTCAGCCGAACCGGTGGACCGTGAGCGGGCCGCCGCCCCAGCGGCCGATCGCCTCCTCGTCGGCGAAGGCCAGCACGCGCATCATGTTGCCGCCGTCGCTGAGCTCCACGTTGCGGCGCAGCCGCCGGCGCAGGTCCTCCGGCAGGGCGGTGGTGCCCGCCTCGATCGTGTCGCCGTAGTGCGGGGCGAAGGCGACGCCCGCGAAGCCGGTGCGGCGCAGCAGCGTGGGCACGGTCTCGGAGGAGTAGAACATCAGGTGGTTCTTGGTGAAGCCGCTCCACCCGTTCCCGTACGCCTTGAGCAGCAGCGACCGGGCGTTGACGGTCAGGATGAGCAGCACCCCGCCGGGTGCGAGCAGGCTGCGGAACTTCGCGAAGTCGTCCAGCGGCCTGGGCAGGTGCGCGAGCACCGACCAGAGGGTGATCACGTCGAACCCGCCTGCGGCGATCTCCGGCACGTCCTCGGGCGCGCCGTGGAAGGTTCTCGCCTTGCTGAGCCGCTCGTTCGCCTGGGCGACGGACTCGGGCGACAGGTCCACCCCGAAGGCCTCGAACCCGCGCTGCTCGGCCAGTTCGAGGAACAGGCCGACCCCCGAGCCGAAGTCGAGCAGCCGCCGCTCCTTGCCCTCGTCGAAGACCGGCGAGAACGCCTTCATGGTCAGGTCGTAGCGGCGCTGCCGGTTGGCGGCGTACTTGCCGGTCAGGAACGAGTTGTAGCCGGTGGCGTACAGGTCGCCGAGGCGTTCGGGGCGGACGTTCGGGTTGCGGTAGAGGAAGCCGCAGGAGGGGCAGCGGACGACGTGATAGCGCCAGCCGTTGCCTCCGGTGGGCTCGAAGAGCGGTTGCTGGCGGGACTCGCCGCACATCATGCAGGTCAGGAATTCCTCGATCTCGCCCAGCGGCCTGCTGCGCTCATAGTCGGCCAGCGGCATGATCGGGGCGTTCCTGATCAGCCGCTTCCACTGCACCTCCCTGATCAGCCGCTCACCGGGCCGGACGTAGACCCGCTGGCCCCAGGGAACGCGGTTGTACCGTTTGCCGTACATCAGTCGACCTAGCAATTTTTTTGTCATCTCCACCACCCTGCGGGCGTTCTGCCCTAACGGAGACGACCTAATGCGTCCAGGTTCGAGCGCTTTACGTGATCTTTGGCGTACGTGCCTTCCGTCCGTCGCGCTGGCCTCCCTATCCAAGCAAGCATATGCTTGGGCGCGTGGCTGACTATCGGAATCTCATCGGGGGCGAGCTGGTGGCCGCCACCCGGACGATCGACTCGGTCAACCCGGCCACCGGCGAGGTGTGGGCCCGCATCCCGGCCGGCGGCGCCGCCGAGGCGCAGGCCGCCGTGGCGGCGGCCGAGCAGGCGTCGCCCGCCTGGTCGAGCCTGCCCGCCGCGGCCAGGGCACACGTCCTGCGCAAGGTCTCCGAGCTGTTCGGCCGCCACGCCGGGGATCTGGCCCGGCTGGAGACCCGCGACAACGGCAGGATCCTGCGCGACACCCTCAAACGGGACCTGCCGGGCATGGCGTACCTGTGGCAACTCGCCGCCGGGCAGTGCCTCGACGCGGTCAAGGGCGACACCGTCCTGCTCGGCCCCGACTCGTTCGGGCTGACCCGGCGCGAGCCCTACGGCGTGGTGGTCTGCATCATCCCGTGGAACTCCCCCATCTCGACCTTCTCGGCCAAGGCCGCCTACGCGCTGGCCGCCGGCAACACGGTCATCGTCAAACCCGCGGAGCAGGCGAGCGCCTCCGTTCTGCGACTCGGCGAGCTGCTCGCGGACGTGTTCCCGCCCGGCGTGCTGAACATCGTCAGCGGCCTGGGCGAGGACGTCGGAGACGCCCTCGTGCGCCACCGCGGCGTCGGCAAGGTCAGCCTCACCGGATCGACCGCGACCGGCCAGGCGATCACGCGCGCCTCCGCCGACGCGCTGAAGCCGATGACGTTCGAGCTGGGCGGGAAGTCGCCCAACATCGTCTTCCCCGACGCCGACCTGGACGCGGCCGCCCAGGGCGTGACCGTGAACTCCGTGTACACCGGCAACGCCGGCCAGGTGTGCGTGGCCGGCTCGCGCATCCTCGTCCACCACTCGATCTGGGACGAGATGCTCGGCCGCATCAAGCACATCTGCGCGGGCCTCGTCCTGGACGACCCGCTCGACCTGCGGACCACGATGGGGCCGATCGTCTCCGCCGGCCAGTACGAGCGCGTGACGTCGTACCTCGAACTGGCCGAGAAGGAGGGCGCCGAACGCGTCTTCGGCGGCCGGACCGGCGCCGACGTGGTGCCCGGCCTGCCCGGCGGCTACTGGGTCGAGCCCACCCTCTACACCACCACGGACAACGCCCTGCGCGTCTGCCAGGAGGAGATCTTCGGGCCCGTGGCGGTGGCCATCCCGTTCGGGTCGGACGAGGAGGCGCTGGCCATCGCGAACGACTCTCCGTACGGGCTGGCGGCCGGCGTGTGGACGCGCGACCTCGGCCGCGCGCACCGCTTCGTGCGCGATCTGCGCAGCGGCACGGTGTGGGTGAACACCTTCCGCCAGATGCCGCCGGGGCTCCCGTTCGGCGGCGTGAAGGACAGCGGGTACGGCCACGACTCGGTGCTCGAGTTCACCCGCGAGAAGGCGGCCATTATCCAGATCTAGTCGGATAGATTTACCTCCCATGAGCGAGGGGATCAAGGAAGAGTCCGGGCTGTCGGAGGCGGCCGCCCGGTCGCGCGCGTCGGTGCTGCGCAGCCGCGCGGAGTCGTACATCGCCCTGTCGCGGCACGACGCCGCGATCGCGGACCTGACCGAGGCGATCACGCTGGCGCCGGACAACGCCCGCGCCTGGCGGCTGCGCGGCGAGAGCCACCGCATCATCGAACGGTACGACGCCGCGCTGGAGGACTTCGACGAGGCGCTGAAGCTGGAGCCGGACAGCGCGTACGCCCTCGGCTCGCGGGGCCAGACCTACGCCGCGCTCGACCGCCTGGACGACGCCATGGCCGACTTCGAGCACGCGCTCACCCTCTCCCCCGGCTCGTTGTGGATCCTGGAGGCGAAGGCGGACGCCCTAGTGGGCCTGGACCGGATCGACGAGGCCCTGGCCGAGCACGCGAAGATCATCGCCTTGGACGAGGACCTGGCCTACTCCTGGGTGGCCCGCGGCGACCTGTACCAGCGGATCAACCTGTACGCCGAGGCCATCGACGACTACACGAAGGCGCTGGAGGCCGACCCCGAGTACGTGCGCGCGCTGAGCAGGAGGGGCGAGGCGTACCGCATGACCGACCGGTACGACGAGGCGCTGGCCGACCTCAACCGCGCGCTGGAGCTGGACCCGGAGAACGACCGCGCCTACGGCAGCCGGGGCGCCGTGCTGAGCGAGATGGGCGACGACGAGGCGGCGTTGAAGGACCTGAACCGGGCGATCGAGCTGGACGCCGACTACATCTGGGCCTACCGGGTGCGGGGCGAGATCCTGCAGGAGCTGGACCGCCACGAGGAGGCGGTGGCCGACTTCTCCCAGGCCCTGCACCTGGAGTTCGGCGACTGAGTTCGGCGACTCAGTTCGGCGGCTTCGGCGACCGGACCTGGTCAGCGGGGGTCGCGGCGCAGGGGATGGCCGGGCGGCACCTGCACCAGCACGATGCGATGACCGTCGGGGTCGGCGATCCACGTCTCGATGAGCCCCCACGGCTCGGTGCGGGCCTCGCGCAGGACGGTCACTCCCGCCCGCCGCAACCGCTCCTCCTCGGCCGCCACGTCGCGCACCTGCAACCAGAGCGACATCCCCGGACCTCCGCCACTGCCACTGCCACTGCCGGACAGCTCCAGGAACCCCTGGCCGAGGAAGAACACGACACCCGGATGGTCGGGCGGGCCGAACTCGCGGTAGACGGCCAGCCCGAGCGTCTCGGCGTAGAAGCGGCGGCTGCGGTCGAGATCGTTCGGCCGCAGCAGGATCCGGCTGCTCAGCACCTCCATGCCCCTGCCTCTACCCGCCCTCACCGCCGGAAGCCCCGTCTCCGGGTAGCCCGGCTTGCCGGGGGAGCCGCGCCGGGGTCACGCGGCGTGCGCGGCCGGCCATTCCAGGGCGGCCTCGCCGGTGCGCAGGGCGGAGATGTGACCTTCACCGGAAAGCAGCCAGAGCTCCACCGCCGGCCCGACCACGCTGCCGAACCACGACCAGTCGCCGCCCAGCGCGTCGTGATCCGCCGGGGTGAACATCTCCGGGTCGTATGCGGCCGCCGCCTCGTGCCGTTCCTTCGCCGCGCGGCCCATGACGGCGGCGCGCAGGGACGCCCGGCCGGAAACCGACATGCCCGCGAACCAGTCGAGACCCTGCGCGCCGTACGGGGCCGGCCCTGACACGTCGACCACGGCCCGTACCCGATCGGGCAGCAGGGCCGCGCAGGCCAGAGCGTGCGAGCCGCCCCCGGAATGGCCCATCACCGCGAACCTGCCGATGCCCAGCTCGTCGGCGACCGGCCCATCGCCGGCCGCTGCCGGGCCCGTGTCATACACGTGGAGGGTGCGGCCGTCGCCGAGGTTCAGATCGTGTTCGCTGACCACGAGGGAAGCCTGATGCCACGGGCCGGCAGGACGCGGGGGCCTCCGTAAGGGCGAGGTACGGAGGCCCTGGTCGCGGACCCGTCAGAGGGCCAGCAGGGCGCTGACCGGCAGGCGGGTGTCGTACAGCGGGCGGATGGCGATGCGCAGCAGCGCCAGCGCGTTGTCGTCGCCCGCGATGCGGTTGGCGCTGAGCTCGCCGCAGGACTGGCAGTGATGGATGATCAGCCACTCCCCGTCCTGGCGGACGCTGACGCTCAGCGCCGCCATCCGGCCCCGGCAGGCGGCCCGCCTGTCGCCGGGGACCCGGTGGTCGACGTGCAGGCTGGTCAGGCAGTGCGGGCAGTGGTTGCGGTGCGCGGTGCCCGGCGCGATCAGCGGCACGTCGAGGCGGCACCCGACGCAGCGGAACGCGTCGCCGGGTGCCCGATGGTGTGCCTTGCGCCGTTGCGGCCGTTCACGCTCCGTTCTCCTGCGCGGCATCAGAGGTCGCCGAACGCTTCGAGCGGGAACGGCGGCTGCGCCAGCGGGCGTACGGCCATGCGCATGAGGATGAGCTGGTTGTCGTCCCCGCAGATGGGGTTGGACGTCAGCTCACCGCACCTGGTGCAGCGGTGGATGAGCATCCAGTCGCCGGTGCGCAGGACGGCGATCGAGATCGGGATCATCCGCGACCCGCACTCCGACGGGCCGCCTTCCACGTGGTCGAGCACGTGCTGCGAGTGCAGGCAGCTCGGGCAGTGGTTGCGCCGGGTGCCGTCGGGCGCGTTCGCGGCCACGGTCAGGCCGCAGCGCACGCATGGGAACGTCTCAGTGGTCGTGATGGAACGATGGGTGGACAACCTGGGAACTCCTTGCCGAATGGATCACGAAAGAGCAGCAAGGTGCGCCAAGCGGGCCTCGCGGGCACGCTGGATACGGCAGGCGGTCCGGCAGGTCAGAGCAGACCTCAGAAGCAGGAGCCGCCCGTGGTACGGCGAGGCGCGCGTGGCGCGACGGCAGGCATTCATCCCCCCCGTTTCCTGGGCACGGCGGCCCACAGACGTCACTGTCAGGACAGCAGCGAGAGTAACGGTCGTGGCCCGGCGGCCGCGAATGGTTTTCGCCGGCCGAATAACGTTCTAGATTCGTGCGCATGGGCATCGGGCTGACCGAGGAACACCAGGCGCTCGCCGACTCCGTACGAGGGTTCGCCGGGCGGTCGTCCGGCCACGCCGCGCTGGCCGGTCAGGGCCTGCTGGGCCTGCACCTGCCCGAGGAGGTGGGCGGACAGGGATACGGGCTGCTGGAGTTGTGCGTCGCCCTCGAAGCGCTGGGCGAACAGCGGGTCACCGGCGCCTACCTGCCGACGGTCGTGGTGTCGGCGGCGCTCGCCTGGGCGGGCGCCGGCGGGTACGGCGAAGGACAGGACCTGCTCCGGGCACTCGCCGACGGCTCCTCGACCGCCACCGTCGTGCTCCCCATTTCAAGGCCCCCCATTTCAAGGCCCCCCATCACACCGCCCTCCACCACACCGCCCGCAGCCGTCTCACCCACCCGGCTGGCCGCCGCCGCGACGCCTGACCAACCGACCGCGGGGCCTGACCGACCGGCCGCGGGGCCGACCTCGGGGCCGACCTCGGGGCCGACCTCGGGGCCGACCTCGGGGCCGGCCGCCGGCAGTGGCCTTCTCGCGCTGGGGCCGGCGACGGCCGACCTCTTCCTCGTCCCGGCCGGCGGAGGCACATGGGCGGTGCTGGACCGCGCCGGCGTCGTCGCCGAGCCCGTGGACGGCGTGGATCTCGACAGGGAGCACTGTTCCGTCACCGTGCGGGCCGCACCCGCCGGCCGTACGGTCGACGGCCCGGTCCCCTCCGTCCCGACGGCGAACGACCGGCCGGCGGGCCGTTCCATGCCCGCGGACCGGATGGCTGCCGGGCGGGTGCTGGACGGCGTACCGGTACGGGAGATCGCGGCGGTGCTGCTCGGGGCCGACGCGTGCGGCGTCGCCGCGTGGGCGGTCACGACGGCGGCCGAGCACGCCAAGGTGCGCGAGCAGTTCGGGCGGCCCATCGGGCAGTTCCAAGGAGTCAAACACCGGGTGGCCGCCGCCCTGGTGGCTCTGGAGCAGGCCCGTGCCGCCGTGTGGGATGCCGCCAGAGCCATGGACGGCGCCCGGACCATGGACGGCGCGGCCCGCAGTGACACGAACCGCGACGACGCGAGCAGGGCCGACGCGAGAGGGGACGGTGGGGTGCCTGCCCTTGGGGGCGAGGTCAGGCTGGCGGTAGGGGTGGCGGCCGTGCTCGGGCCGGATGCGGCGGTACGGTGCACGGCGGACACGATCCAGGTGCTGGGCGGCATCGGCTACACCTTCGAGCACGACGCGCACCGCTACTACCGCCGAGCCCTGTCCGGCCGGATGCTGGCGGGAGATCCCGGGCCGTGGGCCGAGGAGGTGGCCGGGCTCGCGGTGTCGGGGGCACGTCGCCGGATGGAGCCGGACCTGCCCGAGGAGGCCGCCGCCGTCAGGGACACCATCAGGGCGCAGGCCCGGTCGCTGCGCGCGGCGAGCCCGGCGGAACGGCGCGACCGGCTCGCGCGAGAAGGCTGGATGATGCCGCACCTCCCCCGGCCGTGGGGCAGGGACGCCACACCGCTCGAACAGGTGATCATCCACCAGGAGTTCCGCGACCTCGGGCGGCCGAACCTGGGCATCGCCGCCTGGGCGGTCCCTTCCGTCGTCCGGTACGGCAGCCGCGAGCAGCAGGAACGTTTCCTGCCGGGCACGTTCGCCGGAGAGATCGTGTGGTGCCAGCTCTTCAGCGAGCCGGGCGCGGGATCCGACCTGGCCGGGCTGTCCACGAAGGCCGCCCGGGTGGAGGGCGGCTGGGCGCTGACCGGTCAGAAGATCTGGACGTCCCTCGCGCAGCACGCCCACTGGGGCATCTGCCTGGCCCGGACTTCTCCCGACAAATCAAAACATGACGGCATCACGTACTTTCTGGTGGACATGGCTTCGCCGGGCATCACCGTACGACCGCTCAAGGAGATCAACGGGGCGGAGGTCTTCAACGAGGTCTTCCTCGACGGCGTGTTCGTACCGGACGACCTTGTCGTCGGCGAGGTGGATGCGGGCTGGCGGGTGGCCCGCGACACGCTCTCCCACGAACGCGTCGCGCTGGGCGACTCGTGGGGCCCGGGTTCCCAGCACACCGACATGGCCGAGCTCATCACGAGGCTGCCCCCGCTCCGGCAGTCGCGGCGGGAGCAGGCCGGCCGGCTGTGGGCGGAGGGCCAGGCCATCTCGGCGCTCGGCCTGCGCGCCACCCTCCAGAAGTTGTCCGCCGCCGGCCGCGACCGGGCCGGATCGAGCCGCCGCGTGCCCGGCGGGGATCCGGGGACCGTGTCCAGCGTGCGCAAGCTGCTCGGCATGCGGCACGCGCAGGCGATCTCGGAGTTCTGCTGGTCGCTGGCCCCGGCGGACCGGCACTGGAACCGCATGATCCTCACCACCCGCGCGTTCACGATCGGGGGCGGCACGACGGAGGTGCAGCTCAACATCGTCGCCGAGCGCGCGCTCGGCCTGCCGCGCGACCCGTGATCAGCTTCCGGGATAGTACGGCGCCGCCAGGTGCGCGTACACGATCGTGTTGTCCTCATAGCTGTGCGCCCGCCGGTCGAACGCCCCACCACAGGTCACCAGCCGCAACCCCGGGTAGGAGAGCCTGGCGTAGACCTTCTTCGCGGGGAAGCGGCGCTTCGGGGTGTGCTCGACCTTGTCGACGACGAAGACGGCCACCGAGCGGTCGGCGCGCAGCACCTGCACCTGGTCGCCGCGCCTGACCTTCTTCAGGCTCGCGAAGACGGCGGGGCCGGTCCTGGTGTCCAGGTGGCCGGTGATCACGGCTGCGCCGCGCTGGCCGGGGACGGGCCCGTAGCGGTACCAGCCGGCCCGGTTCGGCGGGTCGAACGGCGGGTTCTCGATGGCGCCGCCGGCGTCCAGGCCCAGCTCCATGAGCGGGGCTGCCACACCGATGGACGGGATGTAGACGGCCGTGGGCCGGGCGGCCCGCATGGGCTCGGCCACCTCGGACAGCGGCACGTCCTTGAGGAGCACGCCGCTGGTCGGTGCCGGCGACTCGTGACGTACGGCGGCGGGCTCCGGCCGGTCGCCCACGATGCCGCTGAGCCCGAGCCCGATCAGCAGCACTCCGGCCAGCGACACGACCGTCGCGACCAGCACGATCGACCGCTGTCCCGGCGCGCGGCCCTCCGCGGGTCCGGCCACCCTAGGCGACACCCCTGCGGCGCCGGATGGCGAGCCCGGCCAGCCCGGCCCCGGCCAGCAGCGCCGTCCCGCCCAGGGCGAACGGCCACACCGGCCCGCCCGGCGCGAGCGCGCCGCCACCGGTCTCCGGATGCCCCTCGGGAACCCGGTGCTCGTGTTCGGCGGCCGGACGCCAGGGGTCGCCGGACTCCACCGTTCCCGGCCAGGAATCGGCCGGCTTCGGCTCGTGCGACCAGGACTCCTCGGCCCCGTGCTCGTCCGGCCCCGGCTCGGGCACGGGATCGCCGGAGGGCTCGTCGCAGAGGATCGGCAGCGGGAGGAGGCAGGTGGGCAGCTCGACCGGCAGCAGATCGTCGGACGAGGCGGCCGCCGAGGCAGGGCTGAGGCCTGCTGCCAGGCCCGCGCCCGCGATCGCGAAGGCGGCCATCGCGCCGGCCACGAGACGTCGCGCTCTTGCCATGTGAAGGCTCCAAGATCGGTTGGACGTCCCCCGATGCACAAGAGAGCCTTGCGAACTATTAGATCGGGAGTCAAGTTATGTGATCGAAGTGAAACCGACCGGACACGGAGGGTTTGGGATCTTTCTGGGGTGGCAGGAGAAAAGGCCGTAAAGGGGACGAAGGTCAGGGGTGAGCCGCCGTGAAGGGCAGCCTGCAGTTCATCGGCAACGCGACCGTGCTGATCCGCTACAACGGCTTCACGCTGCTGACGGATCCCAACTTCCTGCACCGGGGACAGCTCGCCTACCTCGGCTACGGTCTGGCCTCGCGCCGCCTCACCGACCCCGCCGTCGAGATCGAGGATCTGCCGCCGCTCGACGCGGTGGTGCTGTCCCACATGCACGGCGACCACTGGGACCGGGTGGCTCGCAAGGGCCTGGACAAGGCGACGCCGATCATCACGACGACCGCGGCGGCCGGTCGGCTGCGTCGCGGCGGCTTCCGCGCGAGCGTGGGGCTGGAGCAGTGGCAGCAGCACGAGCTGCACGGCCCCGGCGGCCTGGTGAAGATCACCGCCCTGCCGGCCAGACACGCGCCGGGCCCGGCCGAGGCACTGCTGCCGCCGGTGATCGGCACGATGCTGGAGTTCTGCAACCGGGACGAGCGGGTGGAACTGACCATGCACATCAGCGGCGACACCCTGCTCGACCGCCACCTCGACGCCATCCCGCGCCGCTTCCCCGACATCGACCTGGCCGTCGTGCACCTGGGCGGCACGAAGCTGCTCGGCACGATGCTGGTCACCATGGACGGCGAGCAGGGTGCCGCCTGGGTGGACCTGATCCGTCCGCACACCGTCGTGCCCGTGCACTACGACGACTACACCGTGTTCAGCTCGCCGCTGGACGACTTCCGCCACCACATCGAGCAGGCCGGACTGTCCGGCAAGGTCGTCTACCTGGAGAGGGGCGAGGTGCGCGAGCTGGTCCCGCACCACCTCGTACGCTGATCGGTCACGACACACCGGCCGGGCGCCGCAGCCGGCCGACGTTCCCCTCCACGAGCCGGCCGCACGGCCTGGGCGCGTGCTCTATTCCTCCTTGCCGGACCTGGCCCGGCTCGGCTGCACCCGCATCGGCTCGCCGGGCATCTTGGGGTAGTTGGGCGGGTAGGGCATGTCGCCGCGGTCGTCCTGGGCGTAGAGGTCGAGCAGGGGCGCGAGGGAGTAGGCGCGGTCGTCGATGCCCGCGTGCACGTCGCCCAGCTCGGCGAAGCGGGCGGGCACCGTGCGGATGTCGAAGTCGCGCGGGTCGGCGTCGGCCAGCTCGTCCCAGGTGAGCGGCGTCGAGACGGGCGCGTGCGGCCGGGCCCTGACGGAGTAGGCGCTGGCCACCGTGCGGTCTCTGGCGTTCTGGTTGTAGTCGATGAACACCCGCTCGCCGCGCTCCTCCTTCCACCACGCCGTGGTCACCAGGCCGGGATCACGCTCCTCCACGGCCCTGGCCAGGGCGATGCCGGCGTGGCGCACCTGGATGAAGTCCCAGCGCGGCTCGATGCGCACGGCGATGTGGGCGCCGCGGTTGCCCGACGTCTTGACGAACCCGTCCATCCCCAGGTCGGCCAGCACCTCGCGGGTGAGGAGCGCGGCCTCGCGCGCCGCGTCGAACTCCAGCCCGGGCTGTGGGTCGAGGTCGATGCGCAGCTCGTCGGGGTGTTCGGTGTCGGCGGCGCGCACCTGCCACGGGTGGAAGTCGATGGTGCCGAGGTTGGCGCAGTAGGCGATGGCGGCCACCTCGGTGACCCGCAGCGACTGAGCCGTGCGCCCGCTCGGGAACGTCACCGTGACCGGCTGGAGCCAGTCGGGATGCCGGGGCGGCATGCGCTTCTGGTAGATCGCGTCGGTCTGCACGCCGTCGGGGTGGCGCTTCAGGTTGGTGGGCCGGTCCTTGAGCGCCCGCAGCGCTCCCTCCCCGACGCTCACGTAATATTCCACCAGCTCCCGCTTGGTGGCGCCGATCCCAGGAAAATAGACCTTGTCGGGGTTGGTGACCTTGACGGTCCGCTCCCCCACCTCGAGTTCTATGTACGGCGATGCCATGCCACAGAACCTACTCCCCTCCTCCGACAAGGCGGGGTGGGCCCGTCCCGGAGCCTCCTCGGTGGCGGGACCGAGGGCTCGACGGGACGGGCCGCCAGACCGTCCGCCGCCGTTCCGGGCGCTGGCGCGCCACCCGGCCGGCCGTGGCGATCCCCCGGCGGCGCCAGCACGGGCGTGGGCTGTGCCGCTCGGTGGGATCCGCGGACGATCTCACCCCTTGGCAGGAGGCGATGAACACCCCCTTGCCGACAAAGACGCGAATTCGCACCAGAAAGGATGCTTCCCCGGCGGAGATCTCTTTTTGCCGGAAGTCGTACTCTGGAGACATGGACAAGGTCGTCAAGAGCGAGGCCGAGTGGCGGGCCCAGTTGTCCCCCGAGGAGTACCAGGTCCTCAGGGAGTCCGGCACCGAGCGCCCGTTCACGGGGGAGTACGTCGACACCAAGACCGAAGGGGTCTACTCGTGCCGCGCCTGCGGCGCCGAGCTCTTCCGGTCCGACACGAAGTTCGAGTCGCACTGCGGCTGGCCGAGCTTCTTCGAACCGTCCGCCTCCGAGGCGGTGAAGCTCATCGAGGACCGCAGCCTCGGGATGGTGCGCACGGAGGTGCGCTGCGCCCGGTGCGACTCGCACCTGGGGCACGTGTTCCACGGCGAGGGCTATGCGACGCCGACCGATGATCGGTACTGCATCAACTCGATCTCCCTTACCCTTGAACCCAAGGGGTGATCACATAACGACACCGCGTGCTGATCGCCCGCACCGGGTAGGAGAATCGTGTGCGTGGTGTCCATCTTCGCCACCGCTGGGTGACGATCGAGACCATAGGACGCGTGGTGACGCAGCGGTGCGAGCGGTGCGCCAAGACGCGGGTGCGCGTGCGCTAGACCGGGCGCCGGCCCGCGCCCGGCTCAGCCCGGTGCCGGATGCGTGACCCGGCAGCTGGTGTCGGACGGCCCCAGGATGTTGGCCAGCACCGGGTTGCCGTTCTCTCCGAACTCCGCCTGCACGAACACCACGGGACGGGCCACCCCGCGGGCGCGCAGGTAGTCGAGGCCGCGTTCGCAGAGCGTCAGTGCGGTGGCGGAGTTGCCGGCTGACTCCGGCAGATCCGTGTAGATCCGCAGATATCCGCCGACCGTGCGGATGTCCTTGAGCCGCTTCAGCGCCTTGTCGCCGGCTCCCCAGCGCGTACGGAAGAACTCCGCCGCCTCGCGGTCCGTGTGCCGCGACGGCCCGTCGGCCCGGTAACCGGCGACGTCACCGGGGTCGGGACCGCCCGCCGGCAGGTCATCCGGGTCGGTGGCGCCCGACACCTGCCCGGGCTCGGCCCCAGAGCTCGCGCCGGTCGCGCCCGCCTCCGGCGCCGGCCCGCCGCCGGTGGTTCTGGGCGGCGCGGGCCTGCGCACCTCGCGCGCCCTGGCCCGCGCACCGGCGTCCGCCCTCTCCTCCGCGCCGGCCCTGCCGGGCGACTCCGGCGAGCCGTTCACGCGCGCGCCGCCGCTGGGCAGGGCCGGCCCGGCTCCCGCCGCGGCGGGACGCCCGGCGGTGGTGGCGGCGGTCAGCACGCCGCTGACGGTCCCGTTGACGCCGAGCAGCACCGCCGCCCCGGCCAGCGCGATCGCACCCACCAGCAGCCCGCGCCTGCGGGTGCCGCGCCGTCCGCGCAGCCCTCGCCGGCGGGCCGCCGCCCGCCCGCGAACCCGCCGCCCGCGCCCCAGCGCATGACCACCCGCCGCATGACGACCCGCCGCCTGACCACCCGCCGCCTGACCACCCGCCGCCTGACCACCCGCCGCCTGACCACCCGCCGCATGACGACCGGTCGCGCGCCGGCCGGGCCCGCCCGGCTCGTCCACCCCGCCTCCCTGCCCGGACCCGTACGGGCCCGCGGTTGGAACGTGCCAGCCCTGTACGGGACCGCGCACGCCCGACGAACTAGGGATTTCCCTGATTGTGACAAGGCGGGCCGATCAAAACAGTTGGATCGCCGACTCGGGTCTTGATCTTTTGCAGCGGGACGGCGGCGCGCGTCAGGGGAGGGCGGCGACGAGTTCCTGCACCGGCTTGCGGGCGCCGGTGTAGAACGGGATCTCGACCCGGGTGTGCCGGCGGGCCTGCGCGCCGCGCAGCGTCCGCATCAGGTCGACGATCCTGTGCAGCTCGTCGGCCTCGAACGCCAGCATCCACTCGTAGTCGTTGAGCGAGAAGCACGCCACCGTGTTGGCCCGCACGTCGGGGTAGTCGCGCGCCATCCTGCCGTGCTCGGCCAGCATCGCCCGGCGCTCGGAGTCTTCGAGGAGGTACCACTCGTAGGAGCGGACGAACGGGTAGACGCTCACGTAGGCGCGCGGCTCCTCCTCGGCGAGGAAGGCCGGGATGTGCGACTTGTTGAACTCGGCCGGCCGGTGCAGCGCCATCGCCGACCAGACGGGCCTGCTGTGCCGGCCCAGCGTGGTGCGGCGGAACCGGGCGTAGACGTCCTGGAGGTCCTCGGGCGTGGGCGCGTGCCACCAGAACATGTAGTCGGCGTCGGCCCTGAACCCCGCCACGTCGTAGACCCCCCTGGTCACGACGTCCTTCCCGGCTGCCTGGTCGAGCAGCTCGGTGACCTCCCGCGCGAGGCCGTCGCGGTCGCTCGGGCACGGTTCGGCCGCCTGGAAGACCGACCACATCGTGTAACGGATCACCTGGTTGAGATCGCGGGCCTTGAGCCGCGCGGCGCCCTCTGTCATGGTGTTCATTCTCCTCGTAGCGACAGGTGGTCCAGAATCTGGGCGGCCGCCGTACGCGCGGCGCCGATGCATGCCGGGATGCCGATGCCGTCGTAGGCCGCGCCGCACACGGCCAGCCCCGGCTGCCCGGCCACCGCGGAACGCACCTTGGCCACCCGGTCGAGGTGGCCCACGTTGTACTGCGGCAGCGCCCCGCCCCAGCGCGTCACCCGGCTGTCCACGGGCAGCCCGCGCACGCCCATCACCTCGCCCATCTCGGCCATGGCCAGCGACACCAGCTCGGCGTCCTCGCGGTGAAGCAGGTGCTCCTCGCCGATCCTGCCGATCGAGCAGCGCAGGATCACCAGGTCTCTGGCCAGGTGAGGCCACTTCACCGAGCTGAACGTGACCGCCTTGACCGGCCGGCCCTCCGCGGGCGGCACCAGATAGCCGCTGACGGCGGGCGGCTCGGGAAAGGCGTCGACCGGGTAGGCGAGCGTGACGACGGCCATGCTGGCGTAGTCGATCCTGGCCAGCTCGGTCGCCGCCTTGGGCGCCTCGTCCTTGAGCAGCCGGCTCGCGGCGGGCCCGGGCACGGCCACGATCACCGCGTCCGCCTCGATGGTCTCGGGCCTCGGCACGGGGCCCGTCACGAGCCGCCAGCCGTGCTCTGTCCTGTGCAGCTCGCGGGCGGTCACTCCGGTCCTGACGTCGGCGCCGGACGCCTTGGCGACCGCCTCGGGCAGGCCGCCGACACCGTTCTTGAGCGAGGTGAAGACGGGCCCCGCGTCCTTCGGCGCGTCCTCGACGAGCTGCCGGGCCGCGGACAGCAGCGAGCGCTCAGAGCGTGCCACGGCCGCCACGCGCGGCATCGTGGCCTCCAGCGACAACATGTCGGAACGGCCCGCGTAGACGCCGCCGAGCAGCGGCTCGACCAGCCGCTCCACGACCTCCGAACCCATCCTGGCGCGGATGTAGGCGGCCACCGACACGTCGGTGCGCACCAGGGTGGGCGGCAGGAACTGGTCGAGCGGCACGCGCAGCAGCCCGCCGGGCGAGACGATGCCGGACCTCGCCAGCTCGGTCAGGTCGGACGGCACGCCCATGACCTGGCCCTTCGGCAGGTGACGGAGCGTGCCCCTGGTGTAGACGGCCGAACGCGTCGTGCCGGGGAACACCAGCTCCTCCCCGAGCCCGACCGCCCTGGCCAGCTCGGCGCCCTCGGGCCGGCGGGCCAGCATGGCCTCCGCTCCCGCGTCGACGCTCACCCCGGCGACCTCCGAGGCGTACAGCTTGCCGCCGATGCGCGGTGAACCCTCGAGGACCGTCACCTTCACCCGCTCGCCCGCGCCCTGGCGGAGGTGCCACGCGGCGGCCAGGCCGGAGATCCCGCCGCCGACCACCACCACGTGCGCCCGATTCCCTTCCACGCCTCCCGACGCTACCGCCTCACAACGCCGCCCACCCGCCCGGGTCGCCCACCTGACCGAGCCCGCCTCCACGCAGTGGAGGCGATGAGCTCGATGCCGGACCGTGATTTGCGCCGTCAAACCGGGGTGATCCGGGAGCCGTCATAAGGGCATGAGACGAATGCGGTACGGCATCGCGTTATCGGCGGCCTGCGCCGTCACGCTCCTGGGAGGCTGCGCCGGCGGCGGCCGCCTGTCGGCAGGCGAGCCGGCCATGGACACCACGCAGGCGCGGTCCGAGCAGTACGGCGTCGGGCAGCCCAGGCCCGAGGCGCAGTCCACCGAACAGCCCCGCGCGAAGGCGGACGGGGGCGGCGGGGACGGCGTCGTCTCCGGCGTCAAGGTGACCCGGCAGGAGCGGCAGGTCATCTACACCGGGAGCATGACCGTGCGCGCTGAGCGGGTCTCCACCGCCGTGCAGCAGGCCAAGCAGATCGTCACCGCGGCCGGCGGCCACCTGTCCAGGGAGGAGAGCAACTCGGCCGGCGCCACCAAGGACTCGGCCACGCTGGAGTTCAAGATCCCGCCGGCGAGGTACGCCGAGGTGACCGGCCGGCTCGGCAAGGACCTGGGCAGGCAGCTGTCCATGAACCAGGCCACCCAGGACGTCACGCTCCAGGTGGCTGACGTGGAGAGCCGGCTCAAGTCGGCGGAGCAGTCGCTGGAGTCGCTGCGTACGCTGCTGAAGAAGGCCGAGACGATCGGCCAGGTGCTGCAGGTCGAGCGGGAGATCTCCGATCGCGAGGCGGACCTGGAGTCGCTGCAGGCCCAGCAGAAGGAGCTGGCCGCGCAGGTCGCGATGGCGACGTTGACGCTCCGGCTGGTGGGGCCGGTGGCTACGGTGAGCGACCCCGACGAGGAGCCGGCGGGCTTCTTCGGCGGGCTGAAGGCCGGGTGGGGTGCGCTGGTGTCGTTCGTGAAGGTGGCGCTCACGATGCTCGGTGCGGTGCTGCCGTGGGTGGTCGTCTCGCTGCCGCTGCTCGCCCTGGTGATCTATCTGGTACGCCGTGACCGCGCCGCCCGTTCCCTGGTCGCGTCTGCTCCCCCGGGCCGGAAACCGGGCGGCCCGGGCCCCACAACCGTCTGAGCACCGGCACAGGGCGATGCGCGGGCCAGGAGTCAGGCCGGGGCGCCGGCTTCGTGGACGAGGTCGGTCAGGCGCTTGAGCTGGTCGGGGTCGGTCGAGGGCAGGACGCCGTGGCCGAGGTTGAAGACGTGCCCCTCGGCCGCCCGGCCGCGCCGCAGCACGTCGCGGGCCCTGCGTTCGGTCACGTCCCACGGCGCCAGCAGGACGGCCGGGTCGAGGTTGCCCTGCAGCGCCTTGCCGGGGCCGACCCGGCGGGCCGCCTCGTCGAGCGGCACCCTCCAGTCGACCCCGACCACGTCGGCGCCCGCCTCGCCCAGCACGCCCAGCAGCTCGCCCGTGCCCACACCGAAGTGGATGCGCGGCACGTCCTGGACGCCTTCGAGGATGCGCCGGGTGTGGGGCAGGACGAACTCGCGGTAGTCGTCCGGCGCCACCGCCCCCACCCAGGAGTCGAAGAGCTGCACGGCGGAGGCGCCGGCCGCGACCTGGATGCGCAGGTGTTCCAGGACGATGGCGGACAGGCGCTCCATGAGGGCGTGCCACAGCTCGGGCGCGCCGTACATCATGGCCTTGGTCCTGTCGTGGTTCTTCGACGGGCCGCCCTCGATCAGGTAGGAGCCGAGGGTGAACGGCGCGCCCGCGAAGCCGATCAGCGGCGTGCCGCCCAGCTCTCCGGTGAGCGCCTGGATGGCCTCGGTGACGTACGGCACGTCGCCGGGCTCCAGCGGGCGCAGCGCGTCGAGGCCCTTGGCGTCGCGGATCGGGTCGGCCACGACCGGGCCGACGCCCGGCTTGATGTCGAGGTCGATGCCGATGGCCTTGAGGGGGACGACGATGTCGCTGAAGAAGATGGCCGCGTCCACGCCGTAACGGCGGACCGGCTGCATGGTGATCTCGACGATCAGCTCGGGCGTCGCGCACGCGGTGAGCATGGGCACGCCCTCGCGGACCTTGAGGTATTCCGGCAGCGAGCGCCCGGCCTGGCGCATGTACCAGACCGGGGTGTGCGGGACGGGCTGGCGGCGGCAGGCACGCAGGAACGCTGAGTCGGCGAGGTTCACCCCACAAGCGTGCCACGCCGGGGCACCGGTCCCGCCAGCGGACGGGGTCCTGCGGCGGGCCATGGCCGCAGGCGGGGCCGCGTCATGTGACGGAGGCGGACAGGCGTCCGGGGCGGAAGCGGATCCGTGCCGGGCGATGGAGGCGGAACGGTGTCCGGCGGCGGATTCCGCGGCGACACGAAGCGGCCGTGTCGGGAAAAACATCCATTGGACCTAGCAAATCATGATCAGATGGCCGGATGAAGGTTTACCCGTCTGCTCGGCGTCGGCGTCCCACACGGGTCGAACACACCCCATGCCCGCCCAGAGAGCCGGTCTCGACTGAGTTAAATGTTCGCCAAGCAACCGCGCGGCATCGATTCAGCGACCACTTTCGGGACACGCCGAGCGCGTTGCGGGGAATTGTCATCGGCTCGTGCCAACGTCGGAGCCACAACCCGAAGAAAGGCCCCGCTTCGATGACTCGTGCGATGCCCGCGTTGTGGAGTTTCCCAGAGCGCCGCAGTGAGTGTTGCCCGTCCTGTGCCGGTGTGCGCCCGTTCGAGCAGCCTCCGTGTGCCGACGGGCACGAGCAGGGCGAGTGCCCCGAGTGGGCCTGCGCCGAGTGCGGCCACGCGATCCTTCTCGGCTCCGCCGAGTCCACCCGGCCCGTTCGCCAGCTCGTTACGGCGGCGGCTTGATCACCAAAGATGAGCACCCCCGTGGTCCCCTTCCGTCCGTCTTCGTCCTACGCTTCGGCTATGACACTCGGTGACCAGCCACCGCCTCCCGCCGAGTTCACCCGTGCGGCGGAGAGTCTGCGGTTGTCCGAGGTCCGGCCGGAGATCGAGCTGGAGGACCTGCCCGCGCCGCAGCGGCTGGCCCCCTATTCCGCCGCCATCGGCGCCTCCGTCTACCGCGACGACGACGAGCTCGCGGTCGGCCGGCTGATCCTCCTCTACGACCCCGACGGCCAGCGCGGCTGGGAGGGCCCGTTCCGCCTGGTCGCCTACGTCAGGGCCGACATGGAGCCCGAGATCACCTCCGACCCGCTGCTCGGGCCAGTGGCCTGGAGCTGGCTGACCGAGGCCCTCGACGCGCACCAGGCCGGCTATTCCGCCGCCGGCGGCACGGTGACGAGAGCCGTGTCCGAGGGGTTCGGCAACAAGGCCGACGACCCGGTCACGACCGAGCTCGAGCTGCGGGCGTCCTGGTCTCCCGCCCAGGAGGATCTCTCCGGCCATGTCGCCGCCTGGTGTGACCTGATGTGCCTGGCTGCGGGGATGCCGCCGCTCCCGCCCGACGTGGCCGCGCTGCCGCGCCGACATGACGACCAGACGTGATGCGTACTCCGACGCCGATCCGCCCGGGTACGCGGAACGTTTCCCTGTCTCGCTACGCTGGAATGCGTTTCCTCTCCGGCTGTGGGTCGGAGTAGCCACGGAAAAGGTCGAATGACAGAAGAACGCACAGTCGAGCCGCTGCTCGAACCCCGCGAGGGCATCCCGCCGGTCATCGCGGACGCGGCCGGGCTGGCCACGGTCGTGGCGCGGTTCGCCGCGGGAGGCGGCCCCGTCGCCGTCGACGCCGAGCGGGCCTCCGGCTACCGCTACGGCAACCGCGCCTACCTGGTGCAGCTGCGCAGGGCCGGCGCCGGCTCCGCGCTGATCGACCCGGTCGGCTGCCCCGATCTTTCCGCCCTCGACCAGGCCGTGGCCGACGCGGAGATCGTGCTGCACGCCGCCTCCCAGGACCTGCCGTGCCTCATGGAGCTGGGGTTCAGGCCGCGGGAGATGTTCGACACCGAGCTGGCCGGGCGGCTGCTCGGCTACGAGCGGGTGGGCCTCGGCACGATGGTCGAGACCGTGCTCGGGCTGCGGCTGGAGAAGGGCCACTCGGCGGCCGACTGGTCCACCAGGCCGTTGCCGGAAGACTGGCTGCGCTACGCCGCGCTCGACGTGGAGGTGCTGGTCGAGCTCCGCGACGTGCTCCACGAGCAGCTGGCGGAGAGCGGGAAGCTGGAGTGGGCGCGCGAGGAGTTCGCCGCCGTGCTCAACACCCCGCCGCCGGTGCCGCGGTCCGACCCGTGGCGCCGCACGTCGGGCATCCACAAGGTGCGCAACGTACGCGCGCTGGCCATCGTGCGCGAGTTGTGGACCATGCGCGATCGCATCGCGCGCGAGGCCGACCTGGCGCCCGGCAGGGTGCTGCCCGATACCGCCATCGTCACCGCGGCGCTCGAAGGGCCCCGTACCAAGAAGGCATTGACCGAAATTTCGGCATTCACCGGGCGAAGCGCGCGACGACACATGAGCGACTGGCTCGCCGCGGTGGCCAGGGCCCGCGCGCTGCCCGACAGCCAGCTCCCCCAGCCGAGCACACCAGGCGACGGGCCGCCACCGCCCAACCGGTGGGCCGACCGTGACCCGGCCGCCGCCAAGCGGCTGGCGGCGGCACGGGCGGTGGTGTCCGCGCTGGCCGACGAGTTCCACATGCCGACGGAGAACCTGCTGCAACCCGACGCCGTCCGCAGACTGACCTGGGAGCCGCCGGCCGAGATCACCGACGAGAGCGTGACCGCGCGGTTGCGCGAGCTCGGGGCTCGCGAGTGGCAGCTGTCGCTCGCCGCCCACCCCATCGCCAAGGCGCTGGCCAGGCTGGAGCCGCGCGGCTAGCGCCGAGCACGGCGGCCTCCGCGCGGGGCCGCCACCCGGTGTGCGGGCCTCCTGACGGCCCGCGCCACTTGACGCCCTGGGCCGCACGGCCGTACGGTTCGGGAAAGCGCTTTCCATCCGTTTGTCCTGAAGGGATCTTCATGAGCGTGCGCACCATAGGCGTCGTGATGAACGGCGTCACCGGACGGATGGGCTATCGCCAGCATTTGGTCCGTTCCGTTCTGGCCATCAACGAGCAGGGCGGCGTCGCGCTCTCGGACGGCGGAAAGGTCAAGCTCAAGCCCATCCTGGTCGGACGTAATGCCGACAAACTTGCAGATATTGCTACTAAGCACAACATTTCGGATTTCACTACAGAACTGGACGCGGCCCTCGCCGACGACGGCAACCTCATTTACTTCGACGCCCAGGTCACCAGCGCCCGCGTCAAATCCGTGCTCAAGGCCATCGAGGCGGGCAAGCACATCTACGCGGAGAAGCCGACGGCCGAGTCCACGCAGGAGGCGGTCGCGCTGGCCGAGGCCGCCGCGGCCAAGGGCGTCAAGAACGGCGTCGTGCAGGACAAGCTGTTCCTCCCCGGCCTGCTCAAGCTGAAGCGGCTGATCGACGGCGGCTTCTTCGGCCGGATCCTGTCGGTGCGCGGCGAGTTCGGCTACTGGGTGTTCGAGGGAGACTGGCAGGAGGCGCAGCGGCCGTCGTGGAACTACCGGGCCGAGGACGGCGGCGGCATCGTGCTCGACATGTTCCCGCACTGGCACTACGTCATGGAGAACCTGTTCGGCAGGGTCCAGTCGGTCTACGCCAGGGCGGTGACGCACATCCCCGCCCGCGTGGACGAGCAGGGCGCCACGTACCAGGCCACCGCGGACGACGCCGCGTACGGGATCTTCGAGCTTGAAGGCGGCGTCATCGCGCAGATCAACTCCTCGTGGGCAGTCCGGGTGAACCGGGACGAACTAGTGGAGTTCCAGGTGGACGGCACGCACGGCAGCGCCGTGGCGGGCCTGCGCAACTGCCGCGTGCAGCACCGCTCCGCCACCCCCAAGCCCGTCTGGAACCCCGACCTGCCGGCCACGGCGCGCTTCCGCGACGGCTGGCAGGAGGTGCCGGACAACGCCGAGTTCGACAACGGGTTCAAGGTCCAGTGGGAGGCGTTCGTCCGTCACGTGGTGGAGGACGCGCCCTTCCCCAACGACTTCGCCTCGGGCGCCCGCGGCGTGCAGCTCGCCGAGCTGGGGCTGCGTTCCAACGCCGAGGGCCGCAGGATCGAGGTGCCGCAGCCGTGAGGATCGACCTGCCCGGCACCGGGGCGTACACGCTGAACGAGCGGACGGCCTGGCCGGTGCCGGACGCCCCGGCCACCAGCCGCGTCGTGTACGCCGCCGCACACGTGGTGGCCGACCCGCTGCGCGACAACACGCCCGGCTCCCCCGCGGCCGTCGACTGGGACGCCACCCTGCGTTTCCGCCGCCACCTGTGGTCGTACGGCCTGCGCGTCGCGGACGCCATGGACACCGCCCAGCGCAACATGGGCCTGGACTGGGCCGCGACCAAGGAGCTCATCCGGCGCAGCGCGGCCGAGGCGCGTATGGTCGGCGACCCCGCGACGCTGGTGTCCTGCGGCGCGGGCACCGACCACGCGCCCCGGGCCGCCGACCTGAACACGATCACGGCCGCGTACGCCGAGCAGATCGAGACCGTGCAGTCCGCCGGCGCCGGCGTCATCATCATGGCCTCCCGCCAGCTCGCGAGAGCCGCGACCGGCCCCAAGGACTACCACCAGGTGTACGGCAAGCTGTTCGGCCTGGTGGACCGGCCGGTGATCCTGCACTGGCTGGGCGAGATGTTCGACCCGCACCTGGCCGGCTACTGGGGCGCCCCTGACGTGGCGGCGGCGACCGAGTCGTTCCTGGAGCTCGTCCACGCCCACGCGCCCATGGTGGACGGGGTGAAGGTGTCGCTGCTGGACGAGGAGCACGAGGTGGGGCTGCGCGCCGCGCTCCCCGACGGGGTCAAGCTCTACACCGGCGACGACTTCAACTACCCGTCGCTGATCAGGTCGGGCTCGCACGCGCTGCTCGGCATCTTCGACGCCATCGCCCCGGCGGCGGCCGCCGCGCTGCGGGTGCTCGACGCGGCCGAGGCCGCCGGCGACGACGCGGGCCGCGACCGGCTGCTGGCGTCGTACGACGAGATCCTGGCCCCGACCGTCCCCCTGTCCAGGAAGATCTTCGAGACGCCGACGTACCACTACAAGACCGGCATCGTCTTCCTGGCCTGGCTGAACGGTCACCAGGACGCGTTCGCCATGGTGAACGGCGCCCAGTCGGCCCGCTCGCTGCTCCACCTGTCGGAGGTGTTCCGCCTGGCCGACCAGGCCGGGCTGCTGGCCGACCAGGAGCTCGCCGTGCGCCGCATGAAGGCGCTGCTGGCGGTGAACGGGCTGTGAGCCTCTCACTCAACCAGCGGACGACGCAGCGCTGGACCGTGGCCGAAGCCGTGGACGGATGCGTACGGCACGGCCTGGAGGCTGTCGGGCTGTGGCGGGAGAACGTCGCCGAGCAGGGCCTCGCGGAGAGCGTGAAGCTGGTACGGGCGGCCGGGCTGCGCGTGTCGTCGTTGTGCCGGGGCGGCTTCATGACGGCCGGCGGGCTGCCGGGCGACGAGGGCCGCCGTGCCTTCGCCCGCGCGCTCGACGACAACCGGCGGGCCATCGACGAGGCGGCGGAACTGGGGGCGGCCTGCCTGGTGATGGTGGTGGGCGGCCTGCCGGGGGTGACACCGGGCGAGCCGTTGCCACCCGGCCGCGCGGGC
The DNA here is from genome assembly GCF_055586745.1 of Nonomuraea sp. NPDC049378. Taxonomy (NCBI): domain Bacteria; kingdom Bacillati; phylum Actinomycetota; class Actinomycetes; order Streptosporangiales; family Streptosporangiaceae; genus Nonomuraea; species Nonomuraea sp. NPDC049378. Next base: position 40,507 of record NZ_JBVJHP010000004.1, on the reverse strand, counting down.
GCGCGCGGTGTGGCGGCGGGGGGGTTCTCGCGGGATCTGGCCGGGGCGCGGGAGCGGGTGGCCGAGGCGCTGGCGGAGCTGGCCCCCTACGCCGGGGAGCGGGGGGTCAAGCTGGCTCTCGAGCCCCTCCATCCCGTCTACTGTCCCGACCGGGCCGTCCTGTCCACTCTCGGTCAGGCGCTCGACCTGAGCCTGGCCTACCCGGAGGAGCAGGTCGGCGTGGTGGTGGACACCTTCCACGTCTGGTGGGACCCGAGGTTGTTCGACGACATCGCCCGCGCGGGCCGCAGGATCGTGTCGTACCAGGTGTGCGACTACCTGCACCCGCTGCCCGCGGACGTGCTGCTCGGCCGGGGCATGATGGGCGACGGCGTGATCGACTTCCCGCCGATCACGCGGGCCGTCCTGGCCGCCGGATACACCGGCGACGTCGAGGTGGAGATCTTCAACGCCGACATCTGGGCCGCGGACCCCGACGAGGTGGTGGCCACGATGAAGGCGCGCTACGAGGACGTGGTGCAGGCCACCGGCTGAGCCGTGGGGGGGCGTGCCGCTCCTCGCGGGGGACGGCACGGCTCCCGCTCGTACGGAGGCGTCAGGACGAGAGCGTCACGGTGCCCGCGGCGCCGTTCACGGTGATCTTCTGACCGGTGGTGACGCGGTGGGTGGCGTCGGCGACGCCGACGACGGCCGGGATGCCGTATTCCCTGGCCACCACCGCGCCGTGCGACATCGAGCCGCCCATCTCCATGACGAGCCCGCTCGCCGTCAGGAACAGCGGCGTCCAGCCGGGGTCCGTCGAGGGGCAGACCAGGATCTCGCCCGGCTCCAGGTGCGCGCCGATCGGGTCCATCACCACCCTCGCCACGCCCGTGACGGTGCCCGCCGACGCGGCCGTGCCGGTCAGCGCGCCGCTGGACGCGGCGGGGGTGGCGAGCGCCTCGGGCTCGGTGCCGTCGGAGAGCAGCACCCTGGGCACGTGCCTGCGGCGCGACTCCCGTTCGTACGCCTCCCGCCGCTCCGCCACGAGCCCGCGCAGGTCGCCGCCGCCCAGAGCGGTCCTGGCCTCTCTCAGGTCGAGGAAGAACACGTCCCGCGCCGCGTCCAGCACCCCGAGGCCGACCAGGTGCTCCCCCACCTGCAGCAGGCTTTGCCGCACCCCGGCGAGGATCTTGACCACGTAGAACTTGGGCAGCTCGCGCAGCCCCGCGTACATGCGCGTGCGCCCGAGCGCGAACCGCACCACGGCGGCCCGCCACCGGCCCTCGCGTCCGGCCTCGGCGGCCACCCGGGCGATCTCCGCCTGCGCCTCCCGCGCGCCCTTGGCGAACAGGGCGCCGGGCGCGAGGGCGGTGTCGCCGTCCATGCGCAGGTAGTTGGCGATCACGCCGAGGATGTGCGCGGGCTCCTCCGACCAGCGGGGGACGCCGAGGTCGATCTCGGCGACGCCGCGATGGCCGTACGTGTCCAGGAATCTGGTGATCTCTCGCTGGGCGATGGGCGGGAGCGTCCCCGCTCGGTAGCGGCGGACCAGTTCCTCCACCGGCTCCGTCACGAACGGCTCGGGCTCGACGCGGGTGGACAGGTCCCACAGTTCCAGGTCCATCTCCGTGGTCGGGTTGTGCGCCACGCTGCGCAGGACGTCCTGCATGTCGCCGATCGGCACGCCGGAGAGCCTGGACGACAACGCGAACAGGCCGTAGCCCGTGATCGCGATCGGCATGATCGAGACGATGAGGGGGAACGCGCGGGAGAGCACGCGCTGGGCGTGGTCGAGGCGCTGCTCCGGGGTGGCCTCCGACGGCGGCGGCAGGCGCCGGTCGATCGCCTCGCCCACGCGGGCGGCGTACGCCAGGGCCCCGCCCGGCCTGGTCAGCGCGAGCAGCACCCGCGAGGGGGCGTGGACGCGGCGGGCGAAGCGGCGCAGGCCGCGGATCACCGGGCGGCGGGAGGTGTACGCCAGCGACAGCCGGGGATCCGTCACCAGCTGCTCGATGACCGGTCCTGTGCGCGCCTCGCCGAGTTGCAGCACGCGCGGCATGATGGCGCGGCCGGCCCTGCTGCGTACGGCGGTGGTGACGTCCATCCACAACCGCTGCCCCGACTCGGTCATCAGCGGAGGGCCGTCGAGGGGGTCGGCGGAGCCGTAGCCGAACAGCCCGGCCGCTCCCGAGGCGACCAGCTTGAGCGCCGACCGTCCCATGGGCGTGATCGGCCCCATGACGCCCTGGGCGACGTTGAAGGAGAAGTACGCCCGCAGCCCCGGTCCGGGGTTGTCCGGCAGCGGGTAGAGCGTGGTGATCGGGCGCGCCTGGGTGAGCCAGAGCCCGCCGTCGTGGCCGATGGCCCACTCGGTGTCCTGGGGGGCGCCGTAGTGGTCCTCGACGCGCGTGCCCAGCTCGGCCAGGGCGAGCACCTCGGCGTCGGTCAGGCAGAGTTCTCTCCCGCGTTCCCCGTCCGGAGCGTCGCCGGTGGTCTCGACGCGTTCGGTGCCGCCCCCGGGCAGCGCGCGGACGGCCAGCCGCTTGTCGCCCGCGCGGCGGTCGAGGATCTCGCCCCCGTGGACGACGAAGCGGTCGGGGTTCACGGCGCCGGAGACGACGGCCTCGCCGAGCCCGGGGGCCGCGTCGATGACGGCCTCGCGCCGCCGGCCCGTCACCGGGTTGGCGGTGAACATGACGCCGGAAACGCGCGCGTCCACCATGGTCTGGACGACCACGGCGAGCCGCACGGCGGCGTGGTCGATGCCGTTCGACTCGCGGTAGGCGACGGCGCGGTCGGTCCAGAGCGAGGCCCAGCAGCGGCGTACGGCGTCGACCACCGCGTCCGCGCCCACCACGTTGAGGAAGGTGTCCTGCTGCCCGGCGAAGCTGGCGAACGGCAGGTCCTCGGCCGTGGCGGAGGAGCGCACGGCCACCGGCACGTCGTCGCCGAGCGCGGCGTACGCCTTCACGATCGTCTCGCGCACGGCGCCGGGCACCGGGGCCCGCAGCAGGTGGCTCCTGGCGCGCTCGGCGAGCCCGTCGCCGCTGGTCTCCAGGCCCTCGGCGACCTGGCGGTAGGCCTGCGTGGTCAGCACCCAGCCGGGTGGTACGGGCAGCCCCGCCCGGGTCAGCTCGCCGAGGTTGGCGGCCTTTCCGCCCACCACGGCGAGCATTCCCGCGTCGATCTCGGAGAAGTCGAGTGCCGTGTTCATCAGCTTCATCCCTGCCCTTCAGCATCCTGACACGAGTGTCACGCTTTCCCGGCAGAAATTCAACACTTGATGAAAGGCGTCATAATTCCAGCGGCTCACCGTCCAGGTTCCACGCGGAATCGACGGCCACGCCGAGCGAGGCGAGCACCGTAGGAGCCACGTCCACCAGCCGGGGACCGGCCAGGCCACGATGGGCAAGGCGCTCCCCCAGCCGGTTGGCGATCACGAACACCCTGCGTTCCTCCTCCGAGACACCGCCGTGACCGCCCTCGTCCACGTGACCGTGGTCAGTGGTGACGAGCACGGTCCAGCGCTCGCGCGCGTACGAGGGCCGGGCGCGGACGGTGTCGAGCAGGCGCCCCAGGTAGGCGTCCTGGATCTGGAGGGCGGCGGTGTACTCGGGACAGTGCGGGCCGAGATCGTGGGCCACGTCGTCGGTGTCGCCGAGGTAGACGAACACGGCGTCAGGGTCGGTCTCCGCCAGGTGCCGCTCGGCCGCGGCGGCGACCCGCCCGTCGGCCTCGGCCCAGCCGATCGCGTAGCCGTCGAGCACGAACCGGTGGTCGACCGCCGGGCCGAACGCGCCGTGCTCGGCGAGCGCCGCCCAGGAGAAGAAGGCCGCGGTGTCCAGTTCGGGGCGGGCCTTCTTCGCACGAGTCAGAAAGTCCGGAAATTTCCGGAATTGGGGTGCGGTGAAGCTGTTGTCTACGACGCCGTGCTTGTCGGGCCAGGCCCCGGTGGCGATGGACGACCAGCCGGGCCCCGAGTCCGTACGCGACCTGATCACCCGGTCGCCGGCCGCCGGCTCGGGGGCTTTGGGCACGACCTCGCCGGGCGACTCCGTACGCGGCGTGCCGGCCTCACCGTAGGGGAGCATGCTGGTGCCGTACGCGCCGGAGGCCATCAGCCCGGCCAGCACCGGCGCGCCCACGGCCTGGAGCCGGTCGAAGCGCAGGCCGTCCATCCCGACGACAAGCACTTTGTTCTGAGAAGGGGACATCCCCCTATCTAAGCGGTGAAACGTCGCACCCAGTCGGCCGCGCCCGGCAGGATCTCCTCGACCGGAGCCACCTGCGGATACCACGTGCGCTCCCACTCCAGCGACACCCAGCCGCCGTAGCCCGCGCCGCGCAGCAGCCCGCCGGCCTCGTCGAGCGGCACGGACCCGGTCCACAGGGGCACCGGCGTGGTGTCGCGGGCCGAGACCGCGTCCTTGACCTGGACGTACGCGAGGTGGGGCCCGAACGCGGCGAGCGAGTCGGCCGGCGGCTCGCCGTTGCGCCAGGGGTGCAGCAGGTCCCACAGCGCGCCGGTGGTCCCGGGGCAGCCCGTCTCGGCGAGCAGGGCGGCCACGGCGGCGCCGGTGGCCATGTCGTCGTGCGTCTCGACGAGTACGCGGCAGCCGAGGGCGCCCGCCGTACCGGAGACCGCTCGGAGCCTGCGGGCGCCGACGGCCGGATCGTCGCCACGAGGGAAGACGCGCACGCCGGGAGCGCCCAGGTCGGCGGCGAGCCGCAGGTCGGCGAGGAGCGCCGCGACGACGGGTTCGTCCGGGCCCGGCTCACAAACACCGACATAGCCAGCAAGGGCCGAGATTTCCAGGCCCGCCCGCTCCACCCGCTCCCGCACCGACCGCCGCTCCGCGGCGTCCAGGCCGGCGTGCACGCCGGTCTCGGGGTGCAGCCGCAACTCGAGCCCCTGGCAGCCGCCTCCGGCCGCGATCTCGATCGCCCTGTCGAGCCCCTCGCCGGGCATGCCCAGCGTGCTGACCGCCAGCCTCACGTCATCCTCCGCACGCTCTCCCGCAGCACGACCTCGCCCGCGACCTGCTCGACCACGACCGGATCTCCTTCACCCAGCGCCAGCTCCAGCGCCCGTGCCCCCATGTCCTTCAGCGGCAGGCGCACGGTCGTCAGAGCGGGCACGTGATCACGCAGCGTGACGATGTCGTCGAACCCGGCCACAGAGACGTCGTCGGGCACCCGGACGCCGCGCTCCCGATAGGCCGCGAGCGCCCCGACCGCCATCACGTCGTTGACCGCGAACACGCAGGTCACGTCGCCTGCCTGCGAGGCCGCGGCGTAGCCGCCGTCGCGGTCGAACGGCCCGTGGATCACCTGCGGCGCGGGCAGCCCCAGCTCCTCCAGCGCCTCGACGAACCCGGCGCAGCGGTCGGCCGCCGTCACCAGGTGCGGGGGCCCTGCCAGCACCGCGAACCGCTTGTGCCCCAGCTCGGCCAGGGCCCGGGCCAGCTCGGCCGCGCCCCGCCGGTTGGCCGGCGCGACCGTGTCGACGCCGAGCAGGTCCTGGCCCACGCAGGCCGCCCGCCCGCCGCCCGCCTGGTATCGGGCCAGCTCGTCGCGCAGGCGTCCGGTGACCGCCGGGTCGGCCACGCGCGAGCCGACGAGCAGGACCGCCCTGACGCGCTGGGCGTTGAGCGTCGCCACGTAGGCGATCTCCTGCTCGGGATCACGATGCGTGGTGCCCACCATGACGAGCAGGCCTTCGGTGGCCGCAGCCCGCATGGCACCGTCGGCCAGGGCCGCGAAATAGGGGTCGGTCAGGTCGTGGACGACGATGCCGATGACGTTGCTCGCGCCGCGGGCCAGCGTCTGGGCCGCGATGTTGGCGCGGTAGCCCAGCTCGTCGGCGGCCTGCTCGACCCGCGCCCGCAGGGCCGCGCCGACCTGGCGGGTGCTGCCGTTGAGCACCCGCGAGGCGGTCGCCAGCGAGACGCCCGCCTGCTTGGCGACGTCTTCAAGCGTGACCACGAGACCTCCCAGGAAAGCGGTTTCCAAGTCTGCCAGACCAGGACCTGGATCCGCATCCTACGGGTGGACCGCGGTCGTCGGCCCACCCGGAGAGTGGTCTGTCCTGCGCCCGGGCCCTAGGCCCAGGGGAACAGGATGTCGAGAAGCCCCTTACGCTCCTCCTCGGTAGGCTCGGGCTCGGGCACCGGGGCCTGCGTCGGCTGCGTCGCGGGAGGCTGATCCTGCGACTCCTGACTGGTGGTCCTCGGCTCCCTGTTGTTCACCCGCGTCTCGCTCGAGACGTCGGTGTCCCGCATCTCGTCCTGCGGGGCCCGGGTGTTCCTTGGGCTGGCCTTGGTGGTCGGGTCGCCGATGTCGCGCGTGGGCGACGGGCGGCTCTGCGGCTCACGCGTGGGCTGGGTCTGCCCCTGCTGGCGCTCCGGGCGCGCCCGATCCGAGTCGGTGGGCTCGTCGGCGGCCGGGTCGGAGGGCTCGGTGTCGGTTTCCTCCACCGGCGTCTGCTCCTCCTCCGAGGGGACGGCCGAGTCGGAGGGCGCGGTCACCTCGCCGGCGCTGGCACACCTGCCGCCCGCGCACGGGTCGTCGGAGGACGTACCGGTGACCATCCAGCCCACACCGACGCCGACCAGCACCACCGCGGCGGCCGCCACCAGCAGGACCCGCGTGCGGTGCCGCACCTCGCCCTCGCCGCCGCCGGCGTCGTCGTCACCGCCGCGGGAGGAACGCCGCTCGCCGGATTCGTCGGTCCAGCCGGAGCCGAGGAAGCCGCGCTTGGGCTTGTCGTCGTCGCGGTCGTCCGTCTCGTAGCCCCGGTCGAGCGGGAGGTAGGAGGGCTCGTCGTCGGCGTGACGGGAGCCACCGGGCTCGCGGAGCACCTCGTGCGGGCCACTCGGACCACCGAAGTCGTGCGAGCCACTCGGACCACCGAAATCATGCGAGCCGCTCGGGCCGCCGAAATCATGCGGACCGCTCGGGCCGCCGAACTCGTGCCCACTGCTGTACCCGTCACCGGACCCGGCGAACTCGTGCCCGCTGGAGCCGCTCAACACGTCACGGTGGGAGTCGCTCCCGCCGCCCAGCACGTCATGGGGATCGCCGCCACCCAGCACGTCACGCGGGCCGCTCCCCCCGTCGAGCACGTCATGCGAGCCGCCGGCGTCGTACGCCGAGGTCGTCCCGCCGAGCACGTCGTGATGACCGGGGTCGTCAAGGACGTCACGCCGCTCTATCAACTGGGGCTCGGCGCCCTTTTCCAGCGGAAGGATGTAGGTCTCGTTGCCGACCACCTGGATGGCGGGTTGCTCGTCGGTGTCTTCAGTGCTCCACCGCGGGGACAGCACATCACCCGTCATCTCCGGGTTCAGCGGCCTGCCCTGCCCATCCTCGTATGGCCTGTCGTTCTCGTCGCGCGCCACGATGGAACCTCTCTCATACGAATACGACCCGCCCTTTCCTAGCAGACACGACCATCACTTGTCCGGAAATTTCACATGTTTCCCTAAAAGCACGCTGTGTAACATGCGTCCCAGAGCTGTGCCGACCGGTCCGCGCACCGGTTTTGTCGGCGCCGGCCGGTATCGTGGCGCTGTCATTACCGATCGTGACGGGAGGTGGGGTATGCGCAGGTCGTTCCGGTTCCTGTTGCGCCCCACGGCCCGGCAGGCGGCGGCGCTGGCGGCGTGTGTGGAGGACCACCGCACGCTGTACAACGCCGCTTTGGAGCACCGGCGCACCGCCCATGCCAGGGCGGGGGTGAGCGTCCGTTACGGCGATCAGTCGGCCGAGCTGAAACACATCCGCGCCGACGACCCGGACGGGCAGGCGCGTTGGTCGTTCTCCTCGCAGCAGGCCACCCTGCGACGGCTCGACAAGGCGTTCGCCGCGTTCTTCACGCGGGTCCGCGCGGGTCGCGCGCCGGGGTTCCCGCGGTTCAAGGGGCGCGGCCGGTTCGACACGGTCGAATGGCCGAAGGACGGCGACGGCTGCCGGTGGGACTCCCAGCCCGAGCACCCGACCGTCACCTACGTGCGGCTCCAGGGGGTCGGGCATGTCCGCGTCCACCGGCACCGCGCGGTCAAGGGCCGGGTGAAGACGATCGCGGTGAAGCGGGAAGGCAGCCGGTGGTTCGTGGTGCTGTCGTGCGACGACGTGCCCGCCGAACCGCTGCCCGCCACCGGCGCGGTCGCGGGGATCGACATGGGCGTGGCGTCCCTCGTCACGACCAGCGACGGACAGCATCTGAGCAACCCCCGTCACCTGGCCGCGTCCGCCGATCGGGTGGCCGCCGCGCAGCGGGCTCTGGCCCGCAAGGAACGGGGTTCCAAGCGGCGGCGTAAGGCGGTGGCCCGCGTGGCCGCGCTGCACGCCAGGGTGCGCAGGCAACGTCTGGACGGCGCGCACAAGGCCGCGCTCGCCCTGGTGGCCGCCTATGACGTGATCGTGCACGAGGACCTGCGGATCGCGAACATGACCCGCTCGGCGTCCGGCACGATCGAGCAGCCCGGCCGGAATGTCGCGCAGAAGTCCGGCCTCAACCGGTCGATCCTGGACGCGGGCTGGGGGGTGTTCCTGACGATCCTCGCGCACAAGGCTGAAAGCGCCGGTCGCAAACTGATCGCGGTGAACCCCGCCGGCACCTCCCGCACCTGCGCCCGCTGCGGGCACAGCACGGCGGAGAACCGCGCCACCCAAGCCGAATTCGCCTGCACGGCGTGCGGGCATGCCGCACACGCCGACGTCAACGCGGCCATCAACATCGTGAGGGCAGGGCTTGCCCTTCGCCAGGCTGCGCAAGCGGCTTAGCGAGAAGCCGTCCCCTTCAGGGAGCGGAGGAGTCACGAGCAAGTCCGCGCTGGCCGGGCTCGTCAAGGGCCTGGCCAGAGACCTCGGCCCGCGCCGCATCACCGCGAACGTCGTGCAGCCCGGCTCCACCGACACCGAGATGAACCCCGCGGACAGCCCGGAGGCCGACGAGGAACGCGGCTACACGGCGCTCGGCGTGTACTGCTCGCCCGACGACATCGCCGCCACCGTCGCCCACCTCGCCGGCGACGGCGGGCGTGCCATCACGGGCGCCGCCATCCCCGTGGACGCCGGCGTCACGGCCTGACGCGGCAGCGGCTCGCCCCCGGAGCCCCGGCCACTGCCACTGCGCGCTCGAGCCTTGACGGCCCTCCGCTCCCGAGTCACCCATCGCCCGAAGGCGACGGTCCCCTCAGGATGCTGTGATTGACGCGAATCACGGGCGTCGCTACGCGGGGTGACGCCATCATGACGGTCATGCTGTTGACCGAGATGGCGCCCCCTCCAGGCGCCGAGCAGGTAGCCGGGCTACGGGCCCGCGCCAGGGCCGCCCGCCACCGCGCCTTCGTCGCGCTGTCCGCCTCGATCGCGGTGCTGACCACCGCCCAGTTGCTCGCCGACCGGGCGCCGACCAGGGAGCAGACGGTGCCGCTCGCGGTGTTGTCCCTGGTGGCCCTCGCGGCGGCGCTGCCCGCGATGACCGCCACCCAGTACGCCTGGGGCGTGCAGGCCCGCCTGGTCCGGTGGCGCGAGCAGGAGTTGTACGGCGCCGCGCGCTCGGGCGGGACACGACCGTTCAGCCGGCTCGCCGTCGCCGCGGGCTGGGCCGTGACGCTGCTCCTCGGCGGCACCACGCCGGCCTTCTTCGACCAGGCCGCCCTGTACGCCGTCGCGGACGACCTGAGCTGGGCGGTCGAGGCGCTGGCGGTGACGAGTTGCGGGGCGGGGGTGCTGTTCCTGCTGTGGTGGTCCCGTGACGCGCTGGTGCTGCTGGCGCGCGCCAGGCGATCGGGCTCCTCCCCCGGCGATCCGTGGGATCCGGGTCAGGGCACGCGCCGGCGCGCGGCAGCGCTCCGGACGCGCGTGCTCTGGGCGGGGGCGGCCGTGGCGGTGGCCGCCCTGCTCGCGGCCCGCGCCCATCTCTGGGAGCCGGCGACGGCGGCGGTGTACGCGCTGCTGACGGCCGCCCTCGTCCTCGGAGTAGTTACCGACGAGTAGCATAGGCGCGGAACCCATTCAGCCAACGAGGAGCGAATCCGTGCCTTCCTCTCGTGACGTCGTGTTCGTCGACGGCGTGCGCACGCCCTTCGGCCGGTCAGGCCCGAAGGGGCTGTACGCGGAGACCCGCGCCGACGACCTGGTCGTCCGCGTCATCCGCGAGCTCATCAGGCGCAACCCCGGCCTGCCGCCCGAGCGCGTCGACGAGGTCGCCATCGCCGCGACCACGCAGATCGGCGACCAGGGCCTGACCATCGGCCGCTCGGCGGCGGTGCTGGCGGGGCTGCCGAAGACCGTGCCCGGCTACGCGATCGACCGCATGTGCGCGGGCGCGATGACCGCGGTCACCACGGTCGCGGGCGGCATCGCGTTCGGCGCGTACGACGTCGCCATCGCCGGCGGCGTCGAGCACATGGGCCGCCACCCGATGGGCGAGGGCGTCGACCCGAACCCGCGCTTCCTGTCGGAGAAGCTGGTCGACCCGAGCGCCCTGGTGATGGGCATGACCGCGGAGAACCTGCACGACCGCTATCCGTCGATCACCAAGGAGCGCGCCGACGCGTACGCGGTGTTGTCGCAGGAGCGGGCGGCCAAGGCCTACGCCGACGGCAGGATCCAGCCCGACCTGGTGCCGGCCGCGACCAGGACGGCGGAGAAGGGCTGGGGCCTGGCGGTCGAGGACGAGGCGCCCAGGCCGGGCACGACCATGGAGGGCCTGAGCACGCTCAGGACGCCGTTCCGTCCGCACGGCAACGTCACGGCGGGCAACTCCTCCGGCGTCAACGACGGCGCCACCGGCTGCGTCGTGGCCGCCAGGGAGGCCGCGGACGAGCTGGGGCTGGCGCCGAGGATGCGGCTCGTGTCGTACGCGTTCGCGGGCGTGGACCCCGAGGTCATGGGCGTGGGGCCGATCCCGTCCACGGAGCGGGCGCTGCGCCTGGCCGGCCTGGACATCTCCGACATCGGGCTGTTCGAGATCAACGAGGCGTTCGCCGTGCAGGTGCTGGCGTTTCTCGAGCACTTCGGCATCGCCGACGACGACCCCCGCGTGAACCCCTACGGCGGCGCGATCGCCTACGGCCACCCGCTGGCCTCCTCGGGCGTGCGGCTGATGACGCAGCTCGCGCGGCAGTTCGGCGAACGTCCTGACGTGCGTTACGGCATCACCACGATGTGCGTCGGCCTGGGCATGGGCGGCACTGTGATCTGGGAGAACCTGGCATGAGCGAGCTGGAGAACTGGCGTGCGCTGCTGAGCGAGCGCGCCGCCGACGAGGTCGTCACCAAGGCACTGGTACGCGACGTGCGCCTGCCCGGCGGCGCGGGCACCATGGCGCTGATCACCCTGGACAACGGCTTCGACCACACCAGGCCGAACACGTTCGGCCCGCACGGCCTGTTCGCGCTGAACGGCGCCCTGTCGGAGATCGCCGAGCGCACCGACCTGGCCGCGGTGGGCGTGACGGGCAAGCCGTTCATCTTCGCCGTCGGCGCCGACCTGAAGGGCGCGGCGGCGCTGGCCACCCGCGAGGAGGCGCTGGCCGTCGCCGCGCTCGGCCACCACGTGTTCCGCCGGCTCGGCGAGCTGCCGATCCCGTCGTTCGCGTTCGTGAACGGCGCCGCCATGGGAGGTGGGCTCGAGGTCGCGCTGCACTGCACGTACCGGACGATCTCCTCGGGCGTGACCGCGGTGGCGCTGCCGGAGTGTTTCCTCGGCCTGGTGCCCGGCTGGGGCGGCACGCAACTGCTGCCGCGCCTGATCGGCCCGGCGAACGCGGTCAAGCTGATCATCGAGAACCCGCTGGCGCAGAACCGCCTGACCAGGGGCAGGGAGGCGTACGAGCTGGGCGTCGCCGACGCCGTGTTCGAGCCGGCCGACTTCCTGGAGGAGTCGCTGCGCTGGGCCGCCCGGGTGATCAACGGCGAGGTGGTCGTGGAGCGGCCCGAGCACGACGGCTGGGACAAGGCGGTCGGCGACGCGCGGTTCCTGGTCGACATGAAGCTGCGCGGCGCCTCCCCCGCCCCCTACCGGGCGCTCGACCTGATCGCGCGGGCCCGCACGGCCACCCGCGACGAGGGGTTCGCCGCCGAGGACGAGGCGCTGGCCGACCTGCTGACGGGCGACGAGCTGCGGGCCGGGCTCTACGCGTTCGACCTGGTGCAGCGGCGCGCCAAGCAGCCGGCGGGCGCGCCGGACCCCTCCCTGGCCCGCAAGGTCACCAAGGTCGGCATCGTCGGCGCGGGCCTGATGGCCTCGCAGATGGCGCTGCTGTTCGCACGCCGGCTCGAGGTGCCGGTCGTGCTGACCGACCTCGACCAGGCCAGGCTCGACAAGGGCGTGGCGTACGTACGGGACGAGATCGGCAAGCTGCTGGCCAGGGGCCGCGTCTCGCAGGACCAGGCCAACCGGCTCACGTCGCTGGTGACCGGCTCGCCGGCCAAGGACGCCTTCGCCGACGCCGACTTCGTGATCGAGGCCGTCTTCGAGGACCTGGCGGTCAAGAAGCAGGTCCTCGCCGAGGTGGAGGCGATGGTCCCGGCCGAATGCGTGCTGGCCACGAACACCTCCTCGCTGTCGCTGACCGCGATGGCCGCCGACCTCGCGCACCCCGAGCGGCTGGTCGGGTTCCACTTCTTCAACCCGGTCGCGGTCATGCCGCTGCTGGAGATCGTCAGGGGCGCCGCCACGGACGACGCCACGCTGGCCACGGCGTTCGCGGTGGGCAGGACGCTGAAGAAGTCGTCGGTTCTCGTCAAGGACGCTCCGGCGTTCGTGGTCAACCGGCTGCTGACCCGCTTCATGGGCGAGGTCGTGGCGGCCGTGGACGAGGGCACGCCGCTGGAGACGGCCGAGCACGCGCTCGACGGGCTGGGCCTGCCGATGACGCCGTTCGCGCTGCTGCAGCTGGTCGGGCCCGCCGTCGGCCTGCACGTGGCGGAGACGCTGCGCGAGGCGTTCCCCGGACGGTTCGGCGTCTCGGCGAACCTGGCCAAGCTGGTCGCCGCCGGCAAGCCGGGCGTCTACCTGCCGGACCTCACGCTCGACGAGGAGGCGGTGGCGCTCTTCGCGGGCGGCTCCCAGGCGTCCACCGCCGAGCAGGTGCGCGAGCGGGTGCTGGGGGCGCTGGCCGAGGAGATCCGGATCATGCTGGACGAGGGCGTCGTCGCGGCGGCCCAGGACATCGACCTGTGCATGATCCTCGGCGCCGGCTGGCCGTTCCATCTGGGCGGCATCACGCCGTACCTGGACAGGTCCGGCATCGCGCAGCCCCGCTTCCTCGCCCCGGGCGTGGCCTCGATGCCCGCGTGAGCTCACGCGTGATTTTGCGGGGGCCCGCTCGGCGGGCCTCCGCGCGCCGGGCCCTCCTCCGCCGTAGCGTTTGGTGCCGTCCTACGAACGGAGAGTAACCATGTTGAGAGCAGCCGGCACCATCGCGCTCTGCGGAGCCCTCCTGGCGGGCGCGTCGTCGCCCGCCGTGGCGGCGCGCGACCCCAAGGTGCAGCTCAAGATCGTCAATTCGGTCAAGGGCGGAGCCACGAAGACCGCCTGGCTCCACTGCGCGCCCACCGGGGGCTCCCACCCCGACGCCCGCACGGCCTGCCGCCAGCTGCGCCGGGTCGGGGGCGACCCGGCCAAGCTCAACGTCTCGCCCAACGCCGCGTGCACGAAGGAGTTCCAGCCGCACGTGATCGCGGTCGTCGGCCGGTGGTACGGCAAGACGGTGAAGTGGGGGAAGGTCTACGCCAACGGCTGCCAGGCCAAGGCCGCGACCGGGGCCGTGGCCGCGCTCTGACCCCGGCACGGGGGTGGCCCGCGCCCCACCCCCGCTCAGCGGCCGCGCTTCTGCCACGGCATCGCCGTCCTGCTGTGCCAGTAGCCGTAGGTGAAGTAGAGCACGATGCCGATCAGCATCCAGATGACGAACCGCAGCCACGTCTGCACCGGCAGGTTGAGCATCAGGTAGACGCAGGCCAGCACCGACAGGATCGGCAGGACCGGCACCAGCGGCGCCCTGAAGGCCCGCGGCAGGTCCGGCCTGGTGCGCCTGAGCACTATCACGCCGATCGACACCACGACGAACGCGAAGAGCGTGCCGATGTTCACCAGCTCGGCCAGCTCGCCGAACGACACGAACCCGGCCAGCGCCATCGTCACCAGCCCGATGAGGATCGTGAGCCGGACCGGCGTGCCGAACTGCGGATTGACCTTGGCCATCGTGCGCGGCAGCAGCCCGTCGCGGGACATCGCGAACAGCACCCGGGTCTGGCCAAGAAGCAGCACGAGGACCACGGTCGTCAGGCCGGCCAGCGCGCCCACGCTGATGATCCCGGCCAGCCAGGGGTGGCCGACCGCGATGAAGGCGTCCGACAGCGGCGCCGACGTGCTCAGCTCGCTGTAGCGCTGCATGCCGACGACGACGAGGGAGACGGCGACGTACAGGATCGTGCAGATCGCCAGCGAGCCGATGATGCCGCGCGGCACGTCGCGCTGCGGCGTGACGGTCTCCTCCGCGGCGGTGGCCACGATGTCGAATCCGATGAACGCGAAGAACACGATCGCCGCGGCCGAGAAGATGCCGATCACGCCGAACGCGACCGGCGTGATGCCGAACAGCACCTGGATGAGCGGCGCTTTCAGCCCTTCCACGCGCGGCGTGGCCACCGGGTCGGGGATGAACGGCGTGTAGTTGGCCCCCTTGACGAAGAACAGCCCGGCCACGATGACCAGCAGCACCACGGCGACCTTCGTGATCACGAGGATGAGGTTGACCCGCGAGGACAGCTTGATGCCGACCGCCAGGATCGTCGTGAGGACGGCGACGATGACGACGGCGGGCACGTTGATCACGGGGTCGTCGCCGGCGATCGTGGCGGGCAGCTCGAGGCCGGCGGACGCCAGCATCGAGGCGAAATAGCCCGACCAGCCCACCGACACCACGGCGGCGGCCAGCGCCAGCTCCAGGACCAGGTCCCAGCCGATCACCCAGGCGGGGAACTCCCCCAGGGTGGCGAAGGAGAAGGTGTAGGCGGAGCCGGCCACCGGGATCGTGGAGGCGAACTCGGCGTAGCACAACGCCGCCAGGGTGCACACGACGGCGGCGACGACGAAGGAGATCGCCACCGCCGGGCCGGCCAGTTCCTTGGCGACCTGTCCCGTGAGCACGAAGATCCCCGTACCGACGATCACGCCGATGCCGAAGACCGTCAGGTCCGTGGCGGTCAGGCGCTTGCGCAACTGGTGCTCGGGGGCCTCGGTGTCGCGGATCGACTGCTCGACGCTCTTCGTGCGAAAGATGTCCACGCTCAGCGATCTGCCCACGCCCTCGGCTGTCATGCGCCGCCGAGGTCAGCCCCCGAGGTGCTCAGTGGCGGGCGGGCTCGGCGGCCTGGGCGCGCCTGGCGACCGCCTCGGTGATCTGGCGGGCGAGGTCTTGACCGGTGAGGCCGATCCGGCCGAGGATCGCGGCCCGCTTGGCGTGGTCGAGGAACTCCTGCGGGATGCCGAAGGTGCGGACGGGCACGTCGACGTCGGCGTCGCGCAGGAGCCGGGCCACGGCGTCACCCACCGCGCCCACCCGGCCGTTGTCCTCGACGACGGCCACCAGTTTGTGCTCCTTCGCCGCGGGGACGAGCGCCTCGTCGAGAGGCTTGACCCAGCGGGGGTCCACCACGGTCGTCGCGATGCCCTGGGCGTCGAGCAGGACCGCCGCGTCCATGCAGACCTGCGCCATCGGGCCCACGCCGACCAGCAGCACGTCGGGCCCGGCCGCGGCATCGCCCTCCGGGTCGCCCTTCGGGGCGCGCAGCACGTCCATCTCGCCCAGCCGGCCCACCGCGTCGAGCGCCTCGGCGACCGGGCCCTTGGGGAAACGCAGCACGGTCGGGCCGTCGGAGACCTCCACGGCCTCGCGCAGCAGCTCGGTCAGCCGGTCGCCGTCGCGCGGCACCGCGACCCTGAGCCCGGGCACCACCTGGAGGATGGACAGGTCCCACATGCCGTTGTGGCTGGCGCCGTCGTCGCCCGTGACGCCCGCCCGGTCGAGCACGACGGTGACCGGGAGCCGGTGCAGGGCGACGTCCATGAGGAGCTGGTCGAACGCGCGGTTGAGGAAGGTGGCGTAGACGGCCACCACCGGGTGCATGCCGCCGAGGGCGAGCCCTGCGGCGCTGGTGAGCGCGTGCTGCTCGGCGATGCCGACGTCGTAGATGCGGTCGGGGTAGGCCTCGGCGAACGCGTTGAGGCCCGTCGGGTGGAGCATGGCCGCGGTGATCGCGACCAGGTCGTCGCGCTCCTTGCCGAGCCGGACGAGCTCCTCGCTGAACACGTTGGTCCAGATGCGGCCCTTGGGCTTCTCCGCGCCGGTGAGCCGGTCGAAGGCGCCGGGCGAGTGGAACTGGTCCTCGTCGTGGTCTTCCGCGGGCGCGTAGCCGCGGCCCTTCTGGGTGAGCGCGTGCACGATGACCGGGCCGCGGAAGCCGCGGGCCTTGCGCAGGGCGGCCTCCATGGCCTGCTCGTCGTGGCCGTCGATGGGCCCGACGTATTTCAGGCCGAGGTCCTCGAACATCACCTGCGGCGCGATGACGTCCTTGACGCCCTTCTTGAAGCCGTGGAGCGCGTCGTAGAGGACGGGAACGTTGCCGATCTTGTCTTTGACGTATTCGAGGACGTCCTCGTAGTGGCGGTTGACGCGCAGCGAGGACAGGTGGGAGGCCAGGCCGCCGATGGTGGGCGAGTAGGAGCGGCCGTTGTCGTTGACCACGATGACGACGGGCAGGTCCTTGGCGCCGGCGATGTTGTTGAGCGCCTCCCAGGCCATGCCGCCGGTCAGCGCGCCGTCGCCGATCACCGCGACGACCGTGCGGTCGCGCTCGCCGCGCAGCTTGAACGCCTTGGCCAGGCCGTCGGCGTAGGACAGCGCGGTCGAGGCGTGGGAGTTCTCGACGAAGTCGTGGTCGGACTCGGCCCTGCTCGGATAGCCCGACAGGCCGCCCTCCTGCTTGAGCGCGTCGAACCCGGACGCGCGGCCGGTGAGGAGCTTGTGCACGTACGCCTGGTGGCCGGTGTCCCAGACGACGGGGTCGTCCGGCGAGTCGAAGACCCGGTGCACGGCGATGGTCAGCTCGACCACGCCGAGGTTGGGGCCGAGGTGGCCGCCGTACTTCGCGCATGAGTCGACGAGCAGGTCACGGATCTCTCCCGCGAGCCGCGGCAACTCCTCCACAGTGAGCCGTTTGACGTCCTGCGGTCCCTTTACCGAGCCCAGCAACCCGCTCACGGATCCGACTCCCCTCATGCTCTTGTCCGCCGATTCCCCGAGTGTAGTTCGCGGACGCCTCACTGACTCCATCGAGTCAAACCCACCCCGGTATGTCCGATCTTGACCTACTCTTTCGGTACCTATGAACTCCGTCCCCAAAACTAAACTCGCAGCACTTGTGGCGGCCGCGCTCGCTCTTGCCCTGGCAGCCGCCGGTCTGGTGCTCGTTCTGGTGGACGTGACCATGACGGAGGACGGGTTACGCAACGGGGCCCAGCAGCTCGCCGCCCCGCCGTCCCGGGCCTCGGACCGGGAGGGAGGGGCGCCCGACCTCGACCGGGCGTCGGCGACGCGGAATCCGCTCTACAGGACCGGGCGGCTCACCGACGTGAACTGCCGGCCCGGCAGCCTGCCTGCCAGGAGCATCACCGCGTACCGGCGCTTTCTGACCCGCGTGACCGCGTGCCTGAACCGGGTGTGGGGCGCGCAGTTCCGCAAGGCGGAGATGACCTTCACCAAACCGCGTCTGCGCATCATCACCCGGAAAGTCAAGACGCCCTGCGGGGTGTGGAACGCCGGCGCCGACGGCGTCTACTGCTCCACCGACCGCACCATGTACCTGATGATCACCAAGGACCAGCTGCGCAACCCGTTCCCGCTCGGGATCACCCGGTTGATCGCCCACGAGTACGGCCACCACGTCCAGCAGATCTCCGGCATCTGGACCTACTACTGGACGGCCAGGACCCTGGCGGGCAAGGCCGGACGGCTGCAGCTCTCGCGCAAGTCCGAACTCCAGGCGGAGTGCTTCTCCGCCGCCTTCATGAGCACGATGCGGGGCTCGGACCTGGTCTCCGACGCCGACTGGGCCTACACCGTGGAGTGGTTCAGGAAGAACGGCGCCAAGGGCTGGCCCCAGAACGACCACGGCAGGGGGCCCACGCAGGCGGCCTGGATGTCCCGCGGGTTCGAACGCGGCACGCCCGGCGCGTGCAACACCTGGGCCTCCGCGTCACGCAACGTACGATGATCTATGATCCGCCATCGTGCGCTTATCCCACTTAGCGGTAGCCATGTGCATGGTCGCGGCCCTGCTCCTTCCGAGCCCCGCCAGCGCGGCGCGACGAACCGCGCACGCCGGGCTCTCCGGCCAGATGAGCGGAATGACGATGCCGCTGGAGTGCGACGTCCCGGCGATCCGGCCGGGCAGCGTGGCCTCGCTCAGGTCGTTCCACCGCGCGATGGCCGACTGTGCCGACCGGTTCTGGGCCGTCACGTTCGCCGTGGCCGGCCTGGCCTACACCCCGCCCACGGTCACGATCACGACGGGAACCGGCTCGGTGTGCGGCAAGATCACCGGTAACGGGGCGCAGTACTGCCCCGAGCAGCGGACGATCGCCGTCCGGATCATGCCGCACGAGCTGCGTGACCCGTTCAGGATGAACATCGCCCACTCCATCGCCCACGAGTGGGGACACCACGTGCAGCAGCTCACCGGCGTGCTCGGCGCGCACGAGGCGCTCTACAAGCCGGCCTCGGCGAGCGCGCGGACGTTGCTGAGCCACCGGCTGGAGATGCAGGCCGAGTGTTACGCGGGCGTCTTCTACAACGCCGCGCTGGACTCGATCGACCCCGGCATCGAGTGGAAGACGTGGACCGAGGCGGTGAGCGCAGCGGACGAGAGCGAGACCCACGGCAAGCCGGGCAACCTGGCGCTCTGGCAGGACCGCGGCTTCCGCGGCGGGGCGACCGGCTTCTGCGACACCTGGACGGCGGGCGACTCCCAGGTCACCTGACCCTGCGGCCCGCGGCGGTCCTCAGGCGTTGGCGCGGGCCAGCACCTCCAGCGGGTCGGACAGGACGTGGGCGAAGGCAAGCTCGGCCGCCCCCACCAGGGTGGCGGCGTCGCCCAGAGCCGACGTGCGCAGCCGCAGCCGATCACGCTGCGGCGCCATCGCGTGCAGCGTCAGCTGCGTGCGCACCTGCGCCGCCGAGCCGAGATAGATCTCCCGCAACATCCCGCCGAAGATCACCATTTCCGGGTTGAAGATGTTCACCAGATTCGCGACGCCGAGACCGAGCCATTCGCCGACCCGCTTCAGGCCCTCCTGCGCCCCGATGTCGCCCCGGTCGGCGGCGTCCACCACGGCCCTGACCGCGTCCCTGCCCTGCTGCGCGCCGAACCGGCCGGCCGACTCCAGCAGCGCCCGCTCTCCCACCTCCGCCTCCAGGCAACCGCTGGAGCCGCAGCCGCAGGCGCGACCGCCCGGGTTGACGACCATGTGGCCGACCTCCCCGCCGTAGCCGTCGTGGCCGCCCAGCAGGTGGCCGCCCGCGATGATCCCGCCGCCGATGCCGACGTCGCCGTGCAGGTAGATCAGGTCCTTGACGGCCTCGCCGACCCCGCGGCTGTGCTCGGCGAGGGCGCCCAGGTTGGCGTCGTTGCCCACGCTGACCGGCAATCCCAGGCCCAGCCTGCGGCCCAGCTCCTCGCCGAACGGCACCTCCCCGTCCATGAGGTTGGGGCCGAACGTGACCACGCCGTCGGCCTTGCGCACGCCGCCGGAGACGGCCGCCGCCGCTCCGACGCACACGGTGTCGGCCCTGGTCTTGCGCCGCATCTGCCGGGCGAACCCGGACAACGTCGCGGCCAGCTCGTCAAGCTTGAACCGGCCGCGGTCGCGCGGAACCTCCCTGCGGTCGAGGATGACCCCGCCCAGCCCGACGCGGGCCGCCGCGAGCCGGTCGGGGCCCACGTCGAAGGCGAACACGTAGACCCGCGCCGACTCGGGCCGCACGACGAGCGAGGGCCGCCCGGCACGGCCCGTCTCGCGCGGCAGCTCCTCGCGTACCAGCCCGGCGGCGGTGAGGTCGGAGGTCAGAGCCATGATGGTGCTCCGGTTGAGCCCCATCCTCGAGGTGAGTTCGGCGCGCGAGATCGGCCCGCCCAGATGAACATGCCGGAGCAGCGCGCCGAGATTGTGGCGTCTGATGTCCTCTTGAGAGGGTCCGGCACGCATGGTCTGGGGTTCCTTCAGGGGCTGCGAGTCGCTGATCACCTTAAACCAGCGGCGGCCGCCCGCTTGCGCGCCATGGCGTCGACACCCGCGGCGAGCAGCAGGACGGACCCGGTGACCAGGTATTTGACACTGGCTCCATACCCCATCAGGCCCATGCCGTTCTCGATCACGGCCACCACGGCGCCGCCCATCACGGCGTCCAGCACCCTGCCCTTGCCTCCGAACAGGCTCGTGCCGCCGATGACGGCCGCGCCGACGGCGTACAGCAGGACGGAGCTGCCACCCGTGTTCGGGTCGACGGAGCTGGCCCTGGACGCGGCCACGATCCCGCCGATCGCCGCCATCGAGGAGCAGATCACGAATGCGCTGATCTTGAGCCGGTCGACCGGGATGCCCGCTCTCCTCGCGGCCTCCGCGTTGCCGCCGACCGCGTACAGGTGCCGGCCGAACGCGGTGCGGCGCAGCACCACGGTCCAGACGACCAGCAGCACCAGGATGAGCGGCACCACGATCGGCACGCCCGTGAGCGAGACGAGCTCGGGGTTGCGGCTGCGCTCCAGGTTGAGCGCGAAGACCGCGAGCCCGGCGAACAGCGCCAGCATGCCCACGCGGAACGCGACCAACGACATCGGGTCGGCGGTCAGGCCGCGCTTGGCACGGGTCCTGGCCCGCCTGAGCTGCACGCCCGCGAAGACCGCCACGCAGAACGCGTAGAGCGCCCAGCCCAGCCACGGCGGCAGGTTCCTGTTCGCGATGGCGACGATCACGCCGTCCCTGATGGAGATGTTCGTGCCCTCGTCGACCAGCACCAGGACCAGGCCCTGGAAGGCGAGGAACGCCGCCAGCGTCACCACGAACGACGGTATGCCCACCTTGGCGACCAGGGTGCCGAGCACCATGCCGATGAGCACGCCGGTGACGATGGCGGCCACCACGCACACGTACCAGGGCAGGCCCGCGCTGGTCAGCGTGACGGCGAGCACCGCCGCGCACACACCGCTGGCGAAACCGGCCGACAGGTCGATCTCGCCGAGCAGCAGCACGAACACCAGCCCCATCGCGATCAGCGTGATCGCGGCGCCCTGGGTGAACAGGTTGGCGAAGTTGATCGCGGTGACGAACGAGGGCCGCGCGACCGCGAAGACCGCGCAGAGCACCACCAGGCCGAGCACGGCCGGCAGCGCGCCCATGTCACCGCCGCGCACCCGCTGGACGTAGGCGAGGAAACTGTTGCCGATCGACGGTGACTGCGACGCCGCGACGATCGCCTCGCCGGGTAGTTCCTTGACCTTGTTCATGGCGTGACCCCGTTCTTGAGGCCGAGATCGCCGCTGCGGCCGGAGGTGATCAGTTCGACGACCTGGGCGTGCGTCACGTCGGCGGTCTTGACCTGGGCGGCCATCCTGCCGAGGTAGAGCGCCGCGATCCGGTCGGAGACGGCGAACACGTCGTTCATGTTGTGCGAGATGAGCACGACGGCCAGCCCGGTGTCGGCCAGCCTGCGCACCAGTTCGAGCACCTGCGCGGTCTGGGCCACGCCCAGGGCCGCGGTCGGCTCGTCGAGGATGACGACCTTGCTGTTCCACAGCACGGCCTTGGCGATGGCCACGGTCTGCCGCTGCCCGCCGGACAGGCTGGAGACCTGCTGCCTGATGGACTTCACCGTGCGCACGGACAGGCTGCTGAGGGTGCGCTCGGCCAGTTCCTCCATGCTGTCCTCGTCGAGCAGGGGGCCGCGCCTGCGCTCCCTGCCGAGGAACATGTTCTGGACGATGTCGAGGTTGTCGCACAGGGCGAGGTCCTGGTACACGATCTCGATGCCCAGCTCGCCCGCGTCGCGCGGGCTGTGGACCTGGACCGGGCGGCCGTCGAAGCGGATCTCGCCGTCGTCGATCGGGTAGGTCCCGCCGACGCACTTGACGAGCGTCGACTTGCCGGCGCCGTTGTCGCCCACCAGCGCCGTGACCTCGCCGGCGTACGCCGAGAGCTCGACCTCGTGCAGGACCTTCACCGGGCCGAAGCTCTTGTCTATCCCGCGCACTTCAAGGAGGGGGGTCATGGGGCTCCCTAAGGGAGGGTACGGCCGCGCGCGTGACACGGGCCGTACCCCCTGTTCTTATTCGATTCCTGCCTCGGTGCACTTCTCGGCGAAGTCACCCGTGCACAGCTCCTCCTTGGTCACGAAGCCGTCGGCCACCACGTCCTTGACGTTGTCGAAGTAGATGGCCTGCGGCTCCATGAGCTCGGCGGGCACGTCCTGGCCGCTCTCCGGGTCCTTGACGCTGCTGCTCGCCGTGGGCTTCTCGCCCTTGGCCAGCGCCACCGCGAGCTTGGCCGCGGCGTCGGCCTCCTTCTTGACGGCCTTGTAGACGGTCATGCACTGGTCGCCGGCGAGGATGTTCTGCAGACCCTGGACGGTGGCGTCCTGGCCGGTGACCGGCACCTTGCCGTTGAGGTTGTTCTTCTTCAGCACGGTGATGGCGGCGTTGCCGAGACCGTCGTTGGCGGCCAGCACTCCGGCGATCTTCGGCTGCTGGGTCAGCATCTGCTCGAAGATCGTCCCGGCCTGGGTGTTGTCCCATTCGGGCACCGACTGCTCCGGTCCCTTGACGTACTCGCCGGCGTCGAACTTGGGCTTGAGCACCCCGTCGTACCCGGCCTTGAACAGGGTGGCGTTGTTGTCCGTAGGCGAGCCGTTGAGGTAGGCGACGATCGGCTTGTCCGCCTTCTTGTCGGTCAGGCACTTGGCCAGGCCCTCGCCCTGGAGCTGGCCCACCTTGGTGTTGTCGAAGCTGACGTAGTACGCGGCGCCGCCGCCGAGCGTCAGCCGGTCGTAGTCGATGGTGGCCACGCCCTGCGACCTGGCCTTCTCGATGACCTGCTTGCCGGTGCCGCTGTCCAGATTGACGATCATCAGGACGGTGGCACCGTTGGTGATCATCTGGTCGGCGATGGTCTGGAACGCCGTCTTGTCGTTCTGGGCGTTCTGGATGTCGTACTGGACGCCGGCGGCTTTGAACGCCTCTTCGAGGTACTTACGGTCCGCCGTCTCCCACCGGGCCGAGGACTTGCTGTCCGGCAGGATGACGCCGATCTTGCCCGCCGCCGCCGCTGAGGCGGTGGCGGATGCCGTCGTCGAAGTGGTCTGACCGCTTTCGCCCCCGCAGGCGGTGAGACCGAGAGCGAGCGCGGCTGCCGCGGCGGTCAGGCTGAGGATCCCCTTGCGCATGGTGCAGGGTCCTTTCTTCCGGAGGGGCCCGGATGAATGTTGTTTGCGGCAACGTATTCCGGGATCGCCTGCATGGGAAGACCCAGTGGCGCGGTAGTTTGTTGTTTCTAGTAACAATCAGGAAACACGGAGGCCTCGACGCGCGCCGGGGGCGGGATCGGCGACAATCAGGACATGGCAGATCCGGTCGAGATCGTCGACCACGACCCGGGCTGGCCCGCCGGCTTCGCCGCGCTCGGCCGGACGATGCGCGCGGCGCTCGGCTCCGTCGCGGTGCGGATCGACCACATCGGCTCGACGTCGGTGCCCGGCCTGGCCGCCAAGCCCGTGATCGACGTGCAGGTCGCGGTGCGCTCGCTCGAACCGCTCGAGGCGTTCAAGCGTCCGCTGGAGCTCGTCGGCCTGGTCCACCGGGCGGGCAACCCCGAGCTGACCAAACGCTACTTCCGCGAGGCGCCAGGACATCGCAGGACCCACGTCCACGTACGCGAGCACGGCAGCTTCTCCCAGCAACTGCCGCTGCTGTTCCGCGACCACCTGCGCGCCCACCCCGCCGCCGCGAGCGAGTTCGCCGAGGCCAAACGGCGGTGCGCCGACCGGTTCCGGGACGCGCGGGAGGAGTACGTCGCGGCCAAGGAGCCGTACGTGTGGGACATCGTGCGACGCGCCGACGCCTGGGCCCAGCGCACCGGCTGGCGCCCCGGCCCGAGCGACGCCTGAACCGCCACACCACCACAGCGACCCACCGAGCGCCGCACCGTCACGACGACCCGCCTGAGCCGCGCCATCGCCACAGCGACCGACCTGAGCCGTCGCACCGTCACGACGACCCGCCTGAGCCGCGCCATCGCCACAGCGACCGACCCGGGCCGTCGCGTCGTCACGGCGGCCCGATGACGACGTTCTGCACGATCAGGGCGAGCGCCGAGGCGGTCGCCACCACCAGCACGGCCGTCCGGGCCCTGCCGCCGTCGAGGTGGCGCCGCAGCGGCCCCGACGCCAGGAACCCGAGGGCCATGGGCACGACCAGCGTCGCCCCCGCCGCCACTGCCTGCACGGGCAGTTCGCCCACCAGTGCCAGGATTCCCAGCGACTGCAGCGCGCTCAGGCAGAAGAACATCGCGAGCGTCGCCCTGATCTGCGGGCCCTTGGCGCTCTGGTACACCAGCGCGATGGGCGGCCCGCCGATGCCCGTCGCGGTGCCGGTGATGCCGGAGACGAAACCGGCGGAGGTGAGTGTCACGCCGGTGCGCGGCACGCTCATCGCCCTGGCGGTCAGCAGCACGGCGATCACCACCATGCCCGCCACGAAGACGCTCCTGGCGTAGATGGATGTGTAGACAACAATAACTGCACCAATGACACTGCCCGGCAGTCTGCCCAGCAGTGCGAACCCCACTCCACGCCACTCCACCCGCCGCCACTCCGAGGCCAGCGTGAACAGCGGCATCGCCAGGTTGACCATCTGCACGGCGCCCGGCATCAGGCCGGGCTCGATCATCGTCAGCACGGGCACGGCCACCAGCCCCAGCCCGAAACCCACCCCACCCTGCACGATCGCGCCCGCAAAAACCGCCAGACCACCCACGATGAGCAGCAATGCCGTATCAGTCATGCAGGAGAGTCAACCCGCTTTACTCTCTGTTGCCGCTCCTGCCCCTAGAGTGAACGGCTTGTGTATTCTTTTCCACGACGCAGACGTAGCCTCTGGAGTATGAGCATGAAGTCTAAAGCCGCGACGACGATACGCGTCAGCGTCACAACCCGAGACCGCCTAGCCCGAATCGCCCGCCAGGAGGGTCGAACCATGACCGAGGTGCTGCACAACGCCATCGCCGACTACGAGCAGAAGCAGTTCTGGCAGACCGTGAACGAGCAGGTCGAGCAGACGCAGCGCGAAGACCCAGAAGGCTGGGCCGACTACCTGACCGAACGCGAACTGGTGCTCGGTCCACGCCCCACCTCCCGCCGGATCGCGCCTGAATGGGACGGTCTACTCACATTTCCCGAGGAGAAAGATGAAACTGACGCAAGGTGATATCTGGTTCACCAGGTTCAGCAGTCCGACCGGTCGCGAGCAGGGTTTCGACCGTCCCTCCCTGATCGTCAGCAACGACAACCTCAACCGGTCGAGGCTCGGGCTCGTCTTTGCCGCGCCTCTGACCACTCGGGAGCGCGGATATCTCACCCATGTCCGGATAGGCCGGGACGGGACCGGGTTGGCCAAGACAAGCTGGGCGATGATCGAGCAGATCCGCGCCATCTCGCCGGACAGGTTCGACTTCTTCGTCGGCACCGCCCCCGAGGAGGTCGTCGAGGAAGCGGTCACCGTGCTCAAACGGATGCTCTAGAAGATTCGCCGGGTGGCTCTCTCATCGTGTCACACTTTGCAGATCAATAAGCTGGCGATCGTGCGATCCCTCCCGTTGACGCGTGTCCTGACCCTCGCCGCGGTTCTGGCGTCCGTCTGCCTGACCGCCCCGCCCGCGCAGGCGGCGCCCGTACGCAGCCCGTTCTCCAAGAAGGCGGGCAAGCTGGCCGCGACCTCATGCCCCGAGACGCCGATCGTCTCCGGCGGCGTTCCGCGCACCCGGGAGTACCTCCAGACGGTCGTGAAATGTCTGGACAAGTCGTGGGGTGCGTATGTTGAGCGGGCAGGGCGTACGTTCCGCAAGCCCGTCGTCCGCTACTTCGAGGAGCCGGCGAGCACCGTGTGCGGGATGCGCTGGCCCGCGTACGCCGACGCCTTCTACTGCACCGAGCGCTCCACCGTGGTCTTCCCGCTGACCGGCCGGTGGATCGAGAACAGGACCGACCTCTTCCCGTTCAAGGTGGCCGCCCATGAGTACGGTCACCACCTGCAGAGCCTGCTCGGCATCCGCCGCTCCTACGAGGCCAGGGCACGCGCCGACCGTACCCACGCGGACCGGTTGAAGCGCCGCTACGAACTCCAGGCCGACTGCCTGTCCGGAGTGTTCCTGGGCAGCGTCTGGCGCTCCCTGGCCCGCTCCGAGCTCGACTGGGCGGCGCTGCTGGACGCGACCCGGGCAAGCGGCGACGACGATGACGGCCACCGCACCCACGGCAAGGGGTCCAGCCGGGCCTACTGGCTCAAACGCGGCTACGGCGCCGTCTCCCCCGCCGCCTGCGACACCTGGTCGGCACCCGCCGCCAAAGTCGCCTGACCGCAAGCCTCTTGACCTGACCGGTGAGCTGACCGGTGAAGCGGTGAGGTGACCTGCGCGGTGAGACGGCGGCGGGTGCGTCGCGGGCCCGCGACGCAGACACGAACCACTGGCCGCCGGCTCCGTGATCGGTGGCGAAGGCCGCCTGGGAAGCGAGGAGCCGCCCGGCGGAGGGTGTCCGCCGGGCGGCTCTCAGTGTGTCGGGTGGTTCCCCCGAAACGAGCGCGTGAGGATCACGCCCAACCCCGGCGACGAGCCGGGCTCCGTCGCTCCCGGCCTGCTCATGACCGGCCGGGAGCTCGGGAAGTTCACTTGGCGAGCAACGACCGCAGAACGTACTGCATGATGCCGCCGTGCCGGTAGTAGTCGGCCTCGCCGGGCGTGTCGATGCGCACCACAGCGTCGAACTCGACGCTGGCTCCGTGCGCGGACGAAGCTGTCGCCCTGACGTGCACCGTCTGCGGGATGCCGCCCTTGTTGAGCTCTTCGACTCCCGTGATGTCGAACGTCTCCTCGCCCGTCAGGCCGAGGGCCGCCGCCGAGGCGCCCTCCGGGAACTGCAGCGGGAGCACGCCCATGCCGATCAGGTTGGAGCGGTGGATGCGCTCGTACGACTCGGCGATGACCGCGCGGACGCCCAGCAGCGCCGTGCCCTTGGCCGCCCAGTCGCGCGAGGATCCGGAGCCGTACTCCTTGCCCGCCAGCACCACCAGCGGCGTGCCCGCGGCGGCGTAGTTGACCGAGGCGTCGTAGATGAACGACACCGGGCCGTCGGACTGGGTGAAGTCGCGGGTGTAGCCGCCCTCGGTTCCGGGGGCGATCTGGTTGCGCAGGCGGATGTTGGCGAACGTGCCCCTGATCATCACCTCGTGGTTGCCACGACGCGAGCCGTAGGAGTTGAAGTCCTTCACCTCGACCCCGTTGGCCTTCAGGTACTGGGCGGCGGGGGTGCCCACCTTGATCGAGCCGGCGGGCGAGATGTGGTCGGTGGTGACCGAGTCGCCGACCTTGACCAGCACGCGGGCGCCGGCGATGTCGGTCACCGGCTCCGGCTTCTCCGGCATGCCGTCGAAGTAGGGGGCCTTGCGGACGTAGGTCGAGTCGGAGTCCCACTCGAAGGTGTCGCCGGTCGGGATGGGCAGCGAGCGCCAGTGGTCGTCGCCCGTGAAGACGTCGGCGTAGTCGCGCTCGAACATGTCGCGCCCGATCGAGGAGTTGACCACGGCGGCGATCTCCTCCGGCGCGGGCCAGATGTCGCGCAGGTAGACCGGCTCGCCGTCGCTGCCGACGCCGAGCGGCTCGGTCGCGAGGTCGAGGTCCATGGTGCCGGCCAGCGCGTACGCGACCACCAGCGGCGGCGAGGCCAGGTAGTTCATCTTGACGTCGGGGTTGATCCGGCCCTCGAAGTTGCGGTTGCCCGACAGCACGGCGGTGACGGCCAGGTCGTTGGCCTGGACGGCCTCGGAGATCTCCGGCAGGAGCGGCCCCGAGTTGCCGATGCAGGTGGTGCAGCCGTAGCCGACGAGGTTGAAGCCGATCTTGTCGAGGTACGGCTGGAGCCCGGAGCGCTCGAAGTAGCCGGTGACGACCTGCGACCCGGGGGCCAGCGAGGTCTTGACCCACGGCTTGCGGGTCAGGCCCTTCTCCACGGCGTTGCGGGCCAGCAGCGCCGCGCCGAGCATGACGTACGGGTTGGAGGTGTTCGTGCACGAGGTGATCGCGGCGATCGAGACGATGCCGTGGTCGATCTCGAACGAGGTGCCGTCGGCCAGCGTGACGGGCACCGGCTTGTGCGGCCGCCCGCCGTCGGCCGTGGAGTTGGAGGCGGGCGAGTCGGAGGCCGGGAAGGACTCCTTCGACGCCTCGTCGACGCCGTCCTCCACGTAGTTCTGGACGTCGTAACGCCAGGTGTCCTTGGCCGCCGACAGGGCGATGCGGTCCTGCGGGCGCTTGGGGCCGGCGATGGACGGCACGACCGTGGCGAGGTCGAGCTCGATGTACTCGGAGAACTCCGGCTCGGGCGCGGCCGGGTCGAGCCAGAGGCCCTGGGTCTTGGCGTACGCCTCGACGAGGGCGATCTGCTCCTCGGAGCGCCCGGTCAGGCGGAGGTAGTCGACGGTCTGGCCGTCGATCGGGAAGATCGCGCAGGTGGAGCCGAACTCGGGGCTCATGTTGCCGATCGTGGCCCGGTCGGCCAGCGGCACGGACGCCACGCCCTCGCCGTAGAACTCGACGAACTTGCCGACCACGCCGTGCTTGCGCAGTATCTCGGTGATCGTCAGGACCAGGTCGGTGGCCGTGGCCCCGGCGGGCAGCTTGCCGTTGAGCTTGAAGCCGACCACGCGCGGGATGAGCATGGAGATCGGCTGGCCGAGCATCGCGGCCTCGGCCTCGATGCCGCCGACGCCCCAGCCGAGCACGCCGATGCCGTTCTCCATCGTGGTGTGGGAGTCGGTGCCGACGCAGGTGTCGGGGTAGGCCCTGTTGATGTCGCCGTCGGAGCGGGTCATGACCACGCGGGCCAGGTGCTCGATGTTGACCTGGTGGACGATGCCGGTGCCGGGCGGCACCACCTTGAACTCGTCGAAGGCGGTCTGGCCCCAGCGCAGGAACTGGTAGCGCTCGTGGTTGCGCTCGTATTCGCGCTCCACGTTGCGCTGGAAGGCGTCGGGGTGGCCGAAGTAGTCGACGATGACCGAGTGGTCGATGACCATCTCGGCGGGCGCGAGCGGGTTGATCCTGGCCGGGTCGCCGCCGAGGTCGCGCACGGCCTCGCGCATCGTGGCCAGGTCGACCACGCAGGGCACGCCCGTGAAGTCCTGCATGATGACGCGCGCGGGCGTGAACTGGATCTCCACGCTCGGCGCCGCCTTCGGGTCCCATCCTCCGAGCGCCCGGATGTGGTCGGCGGTGATGTTCGCGCCGTCCTCGGTGCGGAGGAGGTTTTCCAGCAGGATCTTCAGGCTGTACGGGAGGCGCGCGGCGCCTTCGACGGCGTCCAGCCGGAAGATCTCATATGACGCGTCGCCGACGCGTAGCGTGTCACGGCTGCCGAAGCTGTTCGCGGACACGGTGGTTCGCCTCCTCCATCAGACATCTTTCAGGCTTGCGGGTGGCTCCCCGCTCCTCACGCGCTTCGCGGCTCCCGTGGTGCCGGGTCTCCACTCCGCTCGCTGCGTCGGGTTCACTCCTGCTCATGGGTCGTTCACCCTCCTCACTCGCTTCGCGGGGTCCCTCCTTCGTCGGGCCCCACTCCGCTCGCCGCGTCGGGTTCACTCCCCAAATCCTGCCGCACGCGCGAACAAGTAAGCACGTTAGGTGAACCTAATTCGCGTCCGCGCAGCAGGTGTCTCGACATCAAGATATCGGGAAAAGTATCTCGACATCAAGTTAAACGGGCGCCAGGCGCCAGTACAGCAGCCCGACGATGGCCACGGACAGGATCGGCGCGAGGATCTTCTGCTCGAACTTCCTGCCCGTCTTGATGCCGATCTTCCACGGCAGGACGAACTTCGCCCCCAAGGGCCACAACACGGGGCAGCCGCGTTCGGTCATGCAGTCGCCGACGACGTGGATGAAACTTCCGACCCCCACGGCCAGCCCGAGCCAGGCGTAGCCCACCTCGAGGGAGAGGAAGACGGCGTAGAGCCCGGCGGTCATGCCGATGTTGATCATGATTGAACCGAGCTTGTTCCCCGGTATGCCGACGCCGATGGCGCGCAACGCCAGGCCGATGAGCAGCACGACCATGACGTCGCGCCCGATCGGATAGGTGTTGGCCAGCCAGTGCGCCCCGAACCCGATGGCCACGGCGAAGACGAGCGAGTGGGTGGCGCCGCGGTGGCCGCCGCCGAGCCAGGACACGAGCTTGCTGAGCGCCCACGTGACCGGCCCGAACGTCTGCGCGATCGTCGCGTGTGGATGGTCGAGGTCGGGCAGCATCGCGGCGCCCGCGCAGATGATGGCGCCGGCGATCAACTCGGCGGGACTGAGCGCGGCGGCCATGATTCCGGTTTCCACGAACCGGGTGGACTCGTTCACCAGCGGCAGTGCGGCAAGGGGCGGCGCCAGCCCCAGCCAGGCGATGGCCCCGGTCATCGCATGCGTGTGCCCCATCATGATCCGGACTGTACGGCAAAGAGGTTCTTTGCGCGGCGAGGCATGCCGGGGCGAACGGGCTGTGCAGGCCGGCGACATCGCGCCGAACACCCGCAAACGCAGACGAGGTCGTCTCCGCGGCGACAGCACCCCCCAGCCCTGCCGACGCGGAACGACCTCGTCTGATGGGAACAACGCCCGGCTCCACCGACCTGTTCCCGGATTCCGCAACTTTTTCGTGATCTGGATCACACCTTTTCGTGACTTGCGAAACGACATTTCATCGATATATCTTTGACGCATCGAGAACAGATCGCGATATAGGGGGAAAAATGAGTTCAGCACAGGCAGCAGGCGCGCCCTGGCCCGGCGCCCGCGAATACAAGCGAGCGGCCCGGGAGGCGTTCCGGGCCATGAGCGACGCGTTCGAGCAGATGGGCGGCCACCACCATCGCGGCGGCCCGCACGAGCACCGCCACCGCGGCAGGAGAGGCGGACCCGGATTCCCGTTCGACTTCGGGCGCGGCCCGTGGGGCGGCCCCGGCGGCCCCGGCGGCCCGTGGGGCGGCGGGCACCGCGGCTGGGGCGGCAGAGGCCGCAAGGCCAAGCGGGGCGACGTACGCGCCGCGATCCTGGCCCTGCTCTCCGAGGAGCCGCGCAACGGCTACCAGATCATCCAGGAGATCGCCGAGCGCAGCGAGGGCGGCTGGAAACCCAGCCCCGGCGCCGTCTATCCGGCGTTGCAGCAGCTCACCGACGAGGGTCTGGTGATCTCGGAGGAGCACGAGGGCCGCAAGGCCTACCGTCTCACCCAGGAAGGCAGCGCGTACGTCGAGACGCACGCCGACGAGGTCAGGGCCCCTTGGGACGAGATGCGCCCGGACATCGACGACAACACCGCCGATCTCTGGCATATCGCTCGGCAGTCGGCCTTCGCCATGATGCAGATTCTGCAGACCGGAAGCGACGCGCAGGTCCGCGAAGCGCGTAAGACTCTAGTGGAGACCCGGCGCAAGCTGTACCAGATCCTGGCCGACGACGAGCCGGGCGAGGAGTGACCCCACTGATGGCCGGTGCACGCGAAGGCCGGTTCGGAGGAAGCGAGGAGCCGCACATGGACCACAACGACCTCCGCATCGGCGACGCCGAGCGCGAGCAGACGATGGCCGCCCTGCGCGAGCACTTCGCCCAGGGCCGCCTCAACCACGAGGAGCTCGAAGAGCGCCTCGACCGGACGCTGGCCGCCAAGACGGCCCGCGACCTGGCGAGCATCACGGCCGACCTCCCCGGCCCCGGCTACCGCACGCCGGCGCCGCAGCCCGACATGGGCGACTGGCGGGCGGCGATGCACGCGCACCGGCAGCAGATGCAGGAGATGCGCCACGCGCACCGCGACATGCGCCACGCCTGGCGCCACCACCACCCGCGGCGGCGGCACGGCGGCCCGCACCCGATCGTGCCCCTGCTGTTCGTGGCCATGATGCTCGGGCTGTTCTTCGGCGGGTTCGGCGTCTTCAAGGTGCTGCTCGTGGTGTGGGTCGTGGCCGTGGTCGCCAGCATGGTGCGCCGCCGGATCCACCACCGCCGCTGACCGGCCGCCCACCTCCCCGTCCCCGTCCTGGCGGTCACGCGCACGGGCGGCACCGCTCCGCGGCCGTTGACAAACGGAACGCTGATCCGTATCTTTCGGAACAGTGCTCCGTTTCGCGCGGAGCCCGCCGCGGCGTGAGCGTTCCCCCGCGTGCGCGGCGCGACCCGGAAACATTCGGACGGGAGATTCAGCATGATCTTGGTCACCGGCGGTCTCGGTTTCATCGGCTCTCACACCGTTCAGGCGCTCCTCGACACAGGTGAGGAGTGCGTGCTGCTCCAGCGCCGCAAGGCCGAGGCACCGGCCTACCTCGCCGGCGCGAAGGTGGCGATGGAGCAGGCCGACATCACCGACCTGCCCGCCCTGCTCGACGTCGGCGAACGCCACAAGGTGACCGGCATCGTGCACCTCGCCGGGTCCATGCCCTGGCCCCCCGACGCCGACCGGCCCGTCGAAGCAGCGCGTAGGGCGATCGGCGGCCTGCTCAACGTCGTGCAGGCCGCGCAGGAGTGGGGGGTGAAGCGTGTCGGCGTCGCGAGCACGATCGGCGTCTACTCCGGCCTGACCGGCGCGCTCCGCGAGGACATGCCCCTGCCCATGGCGTCCTTCCACCTGATCCCGACCTTCAAGAAGATCGGTGAGCTGCTCAACGAGCACCTGGCCGGCGCCACCGGCGTCGAGGTCGTCAACTACCGCATCTCGGCCACCTGGGGACCACGTGACCCCCACGGCGCGCTGTTCTTCGCCGCCCCCGAGCTGGTCCATGCCGCCGCCCGCGGGACCGAGCCGGACCTGTCGACCCTCGCCGCGCCACCGTACGCCGAGGACTCGATCGACCTGTGCTACGTGAAGGACACCGCCCGCGCCATCGCGCTCCTCCAGCTCGCCGACCGGCTCAGCCACCGCACCTACAACGTCGCGTCCGGGCGCGCGACGTCCAACGCCGAGGTCATCGCGGCGATCAGGAAGGTGGTCCCCGACGCCCGGATCGACCTGCCCACCGGCGGAACCGACGGGCAGACCCACCTCGACATCACCCGGCTCCGGCAGGACACCGGCTACGCGCCCGCCTACGACCCCGAGCGCGCCGCCGCCGACTACCTCACCTGGCTGCGCGCGGGCAACGAGCTCTGAGCGCCGCCCCGCGCTCCCCGGCTCAGCCTCCTAGGGGGCAGGTGTCCAGCCGGGCGCACGCCACGAAGTGCCCCGGCTCGGCCTCAATCAGGGCGCCGGCGGCGCCGCGCTCGTGGTACACGCAGGAGTCCACGGGTGTGGCGTCGTCCCAGGCCTGGTTCATGCGTGGCACGGCCGACAGCAGCTCGCGCGTGTACGGGTGCAGCGGATCCCCGAAGACGCGGCCGGTCAGCCCCATCTCCACGACGCTCCCCCGGCGCAGCACCACGGTGCGCTCGGCGAGGTAGGTGCCGAGCGACAGGTCGTGGGTGATGTAGAGCACGCCCAGCCCTCTGGCCTTCAGCTCGGCCAGCAGGTTGAGCACGTCGATGCGGGTGGAGGCGTCGAGCATGCTGGTGATCTCGTCGGCGACCAGCAGCTTGATGTCCAGCAGCAGCGCGCGGGCGATGAGCAGGCGCTGCAGCTGGCCGCCGCTGAGCTGGTGGGGATACTTGCCGAGCACCTGGCCGGGGTTGAGCCGCACGTCGCGCAGCGCCACCTCGACGCGCTCCGCCCACTCGGCCTGGGGAACGGCCGGGTAGTACGCCTCCTTGATCATGTTGTAGACGCGGTCGGCCTTGAACACCGGGTTGAACGAGCTGAACGGGTCCTGGAAGATGCCCTGGATGTGGCGGTAGTACTCCTTGCCCGCCCGGACGGGCCGCCCGTCGAAGGTGATCGAGCCGCGGGTGACCGGGTTCAGCCCGAGGATCATCCGCCCGATCGTGCTCTTGCCGCTGCCGCTCTCCCCGATCAGCGAGACGACCTCGCCGGGGACGACCTCGAAGCTCACCTCCCGCACGGCCGTGACGCTCTTGCCGCCGAAGGCGCCGATCCTGAATTCCTTGGTGACGTCGTCGAGTCTGAGCATCAGGCCTTCCAGCAAGCGACGTGGTGGTCGGGGGCGAGCTCGGCCACCGGCGGGTCCTGCGCGCACTCGTCCCCCGCGATCGGGCAGCGGGCGCGGAAGCGGCAGCCGGTGGGCGGGTCGAGCAGCGAGGGCGGGCTTCCGGGGATGCCCTCGAGCCGGCGGTCGGCGTAGCGCACGCCGACCTCGGGCAGGGAGTCGAGCAGCAGCTTCGTGTACGGGTGGCGGGGCGCCTTGACGATCACGTCGGCCGGGGCCTTCTCGGCGAGCCGGCCCGCGTACATGACCATGATCGTGTCGGCGATGTGGTGGGTGAGCGCGATGTCGTGCGTGACGAAGATCATGCTCTTGACGTAGCCGCTCTCGCGGAAGCCGAGCAGAGCGCGGGCGACGGCCTTCTGCGTGGAGACGTCGAGCGCCGAGGTGACCTCGTCGGCGATCAGCAGCGACGGGTCGAGCAGCGTGGAGATCACCATCACCATGCGCTGCTTCATGCCGCCCGACAGCTCGATCGGGTAGCGGTCGAGCACCTCGCGGGGCAGGCCGACCTGGTCCATCCGGCGCTCCAGCTCGGCGGTGTCCACCGCCGAGCCCCTGGACCTGAGCAGTTCGGTGACCATCTTGCGCAGTCTGCGGGTCGGGTTGAGCGCGCTCATGGCGTACTGCGGGATGAGGGAGACCTCGCGGAAGCGGAAGTCGTTCATCGCGCGGTCGTCGCCGATCGGCAGCTCCTGGCCGTCGAGCACGACCGTGCCGCCGACGTGGCGCATGCGGCCGTCCATGCGGATGAGGCTCTTGCCCAGGGTGCTCTTGCCGCAGCCGGACTCGCCGACCAGGCCGAGGATCTCGCCGTCGCCGAGCTCGAAGGTCATGCCGTCGAGCGCGCGCACCTCGCCCTTGAGCGTCCTGTAGTACACCCGGAGCTCGCTGACCTGCAGACTCATGTCTCCCTCAGTTTCGGGTTGAAGACCTCGTCGAGCCCGACGTTGGCGACGTAGAGGGCGCCCACGATCGCCGTGATGCCGGCGCCCGGCGGCACGAACCACCACCACATGCCGAGCTGGAGCGCGCTCCACTGGTTGGCGTTCTGCAACATCAGGCCGAGCGAGACGCCCTCGGTCGGGCCAAGGCCGATGAAGTCGAGCGAGGAGGCGATGAGGATCGCGCCGCCGAACAGCAGGATGAACGTCATGAACAGGTAGGAGCTCATGTTCGGCGCGATCTCCCTGGAGATGATCCGCCAGGTGCCGGCTCCGCTCATCCGCGCCAAATCCACGAACTCCCGGGTACGCAGCGAGAACGTCTGCGCCCTGATCGCCCGCGCCGCCCACGGCCACTGCGTCAGCCCGATGAACAGGCCCTGCACCGCCACGCTCCTGATGCCCAGGTAGGCGTTGATGATCAGCAGCACGGCCAGCGTGGGGATGACCAGGATGACGTTGGTCAGCATGTTGAGCACCTCGTCGACCACGCCGCCCCGGTAGCCGGCCACGAACCCCACGAGCATGCCGATGACCGCCGCGATGCCGCCGCCGATGACGCCCACGAGGAAGGTGGCGCGCAGGCCGTGCACGAACTGGAGGAAGATGTCCTGGCCGAACGTGGTGGTGCCGAGCCAGTGCTCGGCCGAGGGCGGGCTCATGGGGCGGGTGCCGTAGTCGTTGGGCGTGCCGCTCACCAGCAGCGGCCCCACCATGCCCAGCACGAGCAGGACGACCACGATGCCGAACCCGGCCATCAGCTTGCCGTTGCGCACGGCGAAGTGCAGCGCCTCGCGGCGCACCCCCTCCCGCTCGCGGGGCTCGGTCTCCTGGAGTGTCGTCATGCCTGCGCACCCGC
Organism: Nonomuraea sp. NPDC049378; assembly: GCF_055586745.1. NCBI lineage: Bacteria > Bacillati > Actinomycetota > Actinomycetes > Streptosporangiales > Streptosporangiaceae > Nonomuraea > Nonomuraea sp. NPDC049378. Next base: position 4,259 of record NZ_JBVJHP010000004.1, on the reverse strand, counting down.
CATTCCCGCCCTGGTCCGCGGATCGACCACGACATAGACGATGTCGATGATGAAGTTGGCGATCAGCACTCCGAGCACGATGAACAGGAACGTGCCCTGGAGCAGGAAGAAGTCCTGGTTCTGGATCGCCTTGAGGATCAGGCTGCCCAGGCCCGGGTAGGCGAAGACGATCTCGGTGACGAGCGCTCCCGCCACGAGCACGCCCAGTTGCAGGGCCAGGCCGGTGATCTGGGGCAGGACGGCGTTGCGGAAGGCGTACCTGCGGATGAGCTGGGCGGGCGCGCCGAGCGCCGACAGGTAGTTGGAGTAGTCGGACTCCAGCTCATAGATGATCATGTTGCGCATGCCGATCGCCCAGCCGCCCAGCGCCACCAGGAACAACGACAGGAACGGCAGCGTCCAGTGGTGCAGCAGGTCCAGCACGAACGTCCACGACCAGTTGGGCCGCATCGAGAAGCTGTAGCCGCCCGCGACGGGGAAGAGGCCCGCGATCACGCCGAGCGCCCAGGCCAGCAGCACCGCCAGCCACATGTACGGCATGGCCGTCAGCACGTAGCCGACGGGCAGCACGGTGTTGTCGAGCAGCTTGCGCCGGGCGGCGTAGGCGCCGAACCGGTTGCCCACCACCCAGCTCAGCAGCACCGACGGGATGATCAGGCCCAGCGTGTACGGCACCGCTCCGTTGATCACGGTGCTGACCGGCGTCGGGAACAACCAGATGCTGATCCCGAAGTCACCCTGGAACATCGCGCCCCAGAAGTTCACGTACTGCTGCCAGAGCGGCTGGTCGAAGCCGAAGAGGTCGTTGTAGTAGGCCCGCATCGCCTCGACGGCCTCGGGCTGGGCGACGTTCGCCCGCGCCACCATGCCGGCCACCGGGTCGCCCGGCATGAAGCGCGGGATCAGCCAGTTGACCGTGACGGCGACGAAGAAGGTCAGTCCGTAGATGAGCAGTTTCCTGCTGAAGTAGCGACGCACGCGTGTTCTCCGAGAGGGCCCTCCGGCCCCGGCGGCCCGAGCCGCGCGGGGCGGAGGGGTGAACGGTCAGAGGTCAGGAGCCGGCCGGCTGGAGCTGGGCGAGCGTCTCGAAGCCGCCCAGCTCGAACCAGTTGCGCCACATGACGGCGCCGGTCTTGGGTGCGCTGCCCTCCGCGGCCGGCCAGTTCTTCCACGTGCTGGTGCTGTGCTGCGCCCACAGGCCGTTGTACCAGAGCGGGATGACCGGCATGTCGTCGAAGTGGATCTGCTGGAGCTGCGAGGTGATCTTCTGCATGCCGGCGATGTCGTCGGTCCTGACCTGGTCGAGCTGCTGCACGAGGTCCCAGGCCTTCTCGTTCTCGTAGCGGGCGAAGTTGACCGTGTTCTGCTGCTTCCTGACCGGCAGCTGGAACATGTACTCGTAGTAGGTGTACGGCGAGTTGGACAGCTGGCGCTCGTTGTTGATGAGCAGGTCGAAGTCGCCCTCGGTGCGCTTCTCCACCAGAGCGTTGAAGTCGGGGAAGTCGGGCGTGATCTGGATGCCGGCGGCCTTGGCGCTGGTCGCGATCGACCGGGCCGACTCCATCCAGTCGGTCCAGCCCGACGGCACGATGAGCGTCAGGCTGATCTTGGAGCCGTCCTTGTTCTCCACGAACCCGTCGCCGTCGCCGTCCTTGTAGCCGGCGTCGGCCAGCAGCTTCTTCGCCTTGCCCGTGTCGAAGGCGAAGCCGGACGCGGACACCACGTTCTTGTCCACGAACGTGTCCCACTGCGGGAGCAGGCCCGTCGGGCTGGCCGCCTTGACGAGGTTGCCGTACACGCTCTCGACGATCTTCTTGACGTCGATCGACGAGGCCAGCGCCTTGCGGAAGGCGGGGTCGTCCATCGGCTTCTTCGTGGTGTTGGGCACCAGCCAGGCGGTGTTGGCCGACAACATGTACGGCGGCTCTTTGTAGTAGGTGGTCAGGCCGAAGTTGCCCTGCACCAGGTTGGCCACGCCGGGCAGGAAGTTGTTGCTGAGGTCGAGGCCCTTCTGCAGCAGCATGCCCATCGCGACCTCGTTGCTCGGCGTGGCGATGTCGACGATGTAGCGGGGCCTGGGCTCCATGTCGAGCGCCGTCTTGCCCCACCAGTCGTCACGCCGCTGCAGGACCACGCGGTCCTGGTCCTTGCTCATGAACGTGTACGCGCCCGTGGAGACCGGGTTGTCGTTGGTCCCGTCGAGCACCTCCTTCTCCGAGCGGTCCTTCCAGACGTGCTCGGGGACGATCGCCCGGCTGTAGAGCATGTAGTCCCACTGCTGGTAGTTGGCCTCGGAGAAGGTGAACGTCACGGTCTGGTCGTCGGTCGCCTCGACCTTCTCCAGCCACTCCCAGAGGTTGTGGAACGGGATCGTCTCCATCTTGCCGAGCTCGAAGGTGTAGACGACGTCCTTGGCGGCGAACGGCTGGCCGTCGGACCACTTGACGCCCTGGCGGAGCTTGAGCACGTAGGTGGTGTCATCGGTCCACGAGCCGCTCTCGGCCAGCCACGGGACGAGCTTGGCCGCGTTGGTGTCGTAGTGGAACAGCGTCTCGTACACCAGGCCCTTGGTGCCCACGGCGGAGTCCCACTCCCGGATGGGGTTGTAGTTGAGCGGCGGGCCCCACTGGGTGCCGGTGGTGTACAGGGTCTCGTTGCGCGGCAGCTGGTTGGGGTCGGCGCTGGCGGCGCCGGGCTGGCCCTGCGCCTGTGACGCCGGCGGGTTCGGCGTGGTTCCGCCGCCGGTGCAGGCCGTGGCCAGCAGGCCCGCCGCCACGACCGGGATGAGGATCCGAGCCCGGATACGCATCTCTTCTCTCCTTCCTCCGCGCCAGGCGCGAAGGTTCGCATGTCTGCTAGACAACCCCGATGAGCGGCTTCGAACGGGCCCGCATGCGCTTGGGAGCGCTCCCATCAGGATGGCGAGCACACTCCCCCGTCCGCTGGCCGGTGAGCGATCACTTCTTCAGTAGTCGTAGGCCGGCGACGGCCTGCTGAACCGGATAAGTACCGCGAACGTAAATTCCTGGTGACGCGTACGTCAAGGGCCGTGACGCTTTCGAGACGTGGTCCTGCAAACGCTCTCACTGCGGACCTGCCACGCGCCGAGGCATGAAACGACCACATCGGTGGGTACGGCCTAACCGGTTCAATCAGCGACCCGGCACGGGCGGCGGCGGGGAGCCCGCCTTGATCGCGACGTCGCCTCTGGAGCCACTCTGGTTTACCGGCTTTTATCGCGATTCGATGACAAATCGATAGCTTTCCCGACAGAATGCGGTCCCAACCAGCGTCTATCGCAACTGGAGGCACACCCTTATGCGTAGACCCCTTGGGGTACTCGCCGGACTCGTGACCGTGGCGGCGCTGGGCGCGCCGCTCGGCACGGCGCAGGCCGCCACCACATCCGAGGCCGCGTGCCGGGTGAGCGTGGCCAAGCCCCGGCTCGACGACGAGGCACAGAAGATCACGTCATTCGCCGTCCGCCGCGGGTGCTTCGGCCCCGCGCTCCTCCGCATCCGCATCAAGCGCGCCGTGGAGGGACGGGACCCGGTCGTCAAGAGCGGCGCGACCAGGAACGGCCGCATCACCCTGAAGATCGACTGCCGGCCGGGCACCTATTACGCGTTCGCCACCGACTACCGCGGCCACACCGTCACGTCCAAGGCCGCCAAGCTGACGTGCGAGCCGGGCGACGCCGCTCGTCCTCCCTCCTCGGGCGGGGCGGGCACGGCCGTGGAGAACGAGGTCGTCAAGCTGACCAACGCCGAACGCGCCAAGAAGGGCTGCGGGCCGCTCAAGCACGACAGGAAACTCCGCGCCGCCGCCGTCGGCCACTCCTCCGACATGGCGGAGCAGAACAAGATGGCGCACAAGCTCCCCGGCCGCCCCGACCTCCGGCAGCGCCTCGAGGCGGCCGGCCTCACCGGGTTCCGGGCATGGGGAGAGAACGTCGCCTGGGGCCAGCCCTCCGCGGCCTCCGTGGTGCGGGCCTGGATGAACAGCTCCGGCCACCGGGCCAACATCTTGAACTGCCGCTACAACCTCATCGGTGTCGGCGCGAAGAAGGACGGCCAGGGCCGGATCTACTGGACCCAGGACTTCGTCACGAAGTGATCACCTCCGGGACGCACGGGCGACGGTGGGCGGGGGGGACGCCCCGGCCACCCCAGGCGCCTCCATCCACCTCCTCAAAATTGCGCCCCTTGGTCTCCCCGAACCACTCGGCGACAAACAAGAAAGAAAAGACGGCGAAACCC
>NZ_JBVJHP010000003.1:469354-479372 GCF_055586745.1 Nonomuraea sp. NPDC049378 | reverse complement strand
GACGGCACGCCGGTCGACATCATCCTCAACCCGCTGGGCGTGCCCGGCCGGATGAACGTCGGCCAGGTGCTGGAGACCCACCTGGGGTGGATCGCAGCCAGGGGCTGGGACATCTCCGGGGTGGAGGAGGCCTGGGCCGGGCGGCTGCGCGAGAAGGGCTTCGACAAGGTCGCCCCGCGCACCAACATGGCCACGCCGGTCTTCGACGGCGCCCACGAAGAGGAGATCGTCGGTCTGCTGCAGAACACCGTCGCCAACCGCGACGGTGACCGGATGGTGCAGCCGAGCGGCAAGGCCCAGCTGTTCGACGGCCGTAGCGGCGAGCCCTTCCCTTACCCGATCTCGGTCGGCTACATCTACATTCTCAAGCTGCTCCACCTGGTCGACGACAAGATCCACGCGCGGTCGACCGGTCCTTACTCCATGATCACTCAGCAGCCGCTCGGCGGTAAGGCCCAGTTCGGTGGCCAGCGCTTCGGTGAGATGGAGGTGTGGGCGCTGGAGGCCTACGGCGCCGCCTACGCCCTGCAGGAGCTGCTGACCATCAAGTCCGACGACGTTCTCGGCCGGGTGAAGGTCTACGAGGCCATCGTCAAGGGCGAGAACATCCCCGAGCCGGGCATCCCCGAGTCCTTCAAGGTCCTCATCAAGGAGATGCAGTCGCTGTGCCTGAACGTCGAGGTGCTTTCCAGCGACGGCATGTCCATCGAGATGCGTGACACCGACGAGGACGTCTTCCGCGCCGCGGAGGAGCTCGGAATCGACCTGTCCCGGCGCGAGCCGAGCAGCGTGGAAGAAGTCTGAGGGGGAGATCGCACAAATGCTAGACGTCAACTTCTTCGACGAGCTTCGGATCGGGCTGGCGACGGCCGACGACATCCGTCAGTGGTCGCACGGCGAGGTCAAGAAGCCGGAGACCATCAACTACCGCACGCTCAAGCCGGAAAAGGACGGGCTCTTCTGCGAGAAGATCTTCGGCCCGACCCGTGACTGGGAGTGCTACTGCGGCAAGTACAAGCGCGTCCGGTTCAAGGGCATCATCTGTGAGCGCTGCGGCGTCGAGGTGACCCGTGCCAAGGTGCGTCGTGAGCGGATGGGCCACATCGAGCTGGCCGCTCCGGTCACGCACATCTGGTACTTCAAGGGCGTTCCTTCGCGCCTCGGCTACCTGCTCGACCTGGCCCCGAAGGACCTGGAGAAGGTCATCTACTTCGCGGCCTACATGATCACGCATGTCGACACCGAGATGCGTGAGCGTGACCTGCCCTCGCTGGAGGCGAAGATCTCCGTCGAGCGGCAGCACATCGAGCAGCGCCGCGACGCCGACGTCGAGACCAGGCAGAAGAAGCTCGAAAGCGACCTGGCCGAGCTCGAGGCCGCCGGCGCCAAGGGCGACCAGCGCCGCAAGGTCCGTGAGGGCGCCGAGCGCGAGATGCGCCAGCTGCGCGACCGCGCCCAGCGCGAGATCGACCGGCTCGACGAGGTCTGGAGCCGCTTCAAGAACCTCAAGGTCCAGGACCTCGAGGGCGACGAGCTGCTCTACCGCGAGATGCGCGACCGCTTCGGCCGCTACTTCAAGGGCGGCATGGGCGCCCAGGCGATCCAGGAGCGCCTGGTCAGTTTCGACCTCGACGCCGAGGCCGAGAACCTGCGCGAGACCATCCGCAGCGGCAAGGGCCAGAAGAAGGCCCGCGCGCTCAAGCGGCTCAAGGTCGTGTCGGCGTTCCTCAACACGACCAACTCGCCGCGCGGCATGGTGCTCGACTGCATCCCGGTCATCCCGCCGGACCTGCGCCCGATGGTGCAGCTCGACGGTGGCCGGTTCGCGACCTCCGACCTCAACGACCTCTACCGCCGGGTCATCAACCGCAACAACCGGCTCAAGCGTCTGCTCGACCTCGGCGCGCCCGAGATCATCGTGAACAACGAGAAGCGGATGCTGCAGGAGGCCGTCGACGCGCTGTTCGACAACGGCCGTCGCGGTCGCCCGGTCACCGGGCCCGGCAACCGTCCGCTGAAGTCCCTGAGCGACATGCTCAAGGGCAAGCAGGGCCGGTTCCGCCAGAACCTGCTGGGCAAGCGCGTCGACTACTCCGGCCGTTCGGTCATCGTCGTCGGCCCGCAGCTCAAGCTGCACCAGTGCGGCCTGCCCAAGCAGATGGCGCTGGAGCTGTTCAAGCCGTTCGTGATGAAGCGGCTGGTCGACCTCAACCACGCCCAGAACATCAAGTCGGCCAAGCGGATGGTCGAGCGGGCGCGTCCCGTGGTGTGGGACGTCCTCGAAGAGGTCATCACCGAGCACCCCGTGCTGCTCAACCGCGCGCCGACGCTCCACCGCCTGGGCATCCAGGCGTTCGAGCCGCAGCTGGTCGAGGGCAAGGCCATCCAGATCCACCCGCTCGTCTGCACCGCGTTCAACGCGGACTTCGACGGCGACCAGATGGCCGTGCACCTGCCGCTGTCGGCTGAGGCCCAGGCCGAGGCACGCATCCTGATGCTCTCGACCAACAACATCCTCAAGCCGGCCGACGGCAAGCCCGTGACGATGCCCACCCAGGACATGGTCATCGGCCTCTACTGGCTGACCACCCAGAAGGACGGCGCGCTGGGCGAGGGCCGCGTGTTCGGCTCGATCGCCGAGGCGCAGATGGCCTTCGACCGCCGCGAGCTGGACATCCAGGCGAAGATCCACATCCGGCTGAAGGACGTCCTGCCGCCGCGTGACTGGGTCGCGCCCGAAGGCTGGGAGCAGGGCGACCCGATCCGGCTGGAGACGACGTTCGGGCGGTGCCTGTTCAACCAGACGCTGCCCGGCAGCTACCCGTTCGTCGACTTCCAGGTCGGCAAGAAGCAGCTGTCCACGATCGTGAACGAGCTGGCGGAGACCTACCCCAAGATCGAGGTCGCCAACGCGCTCGACGCGCTCAAGGACGCCGGCTTCCGCTGGGCGACGCGCTCCGGCGTCACGATCTCGATCGAGGACGTCGTCGCGCCGCCCAACAAGACCGACATCATGGAGAGCTACGAGCGCCGGGCCGACAAGGTCCAGCGCGAGTACGAGCGCGGTCTGATCACCGACGAGGAGCGCCGTCAGGAGCTCATCGAGATCTGGACGCACGCGACGGCCGACGTCGAGACCGACATGGTCACCGCCTTCCCGGCGACCAACCCGGTCTGGATGATGGTCAACTCCGGCGCCCGCGGTAACAAGATGCAGGTCCGGCAGATCGCCGGCATCCGCGGCCTGGTGTCCAACACCAAGGGTGAGACGATCCCGCGGCCGATCAAGGCCTCGTTCCGCGAGGGCCTGTCGGTGCTGGAATACTTCATCTCCACCCACGGCCAGCGGAAGGGTCTCGCCGACACCGCCCTGCGCACCGCCGACTCGGGCTACCTGACCCGTCGTCTGGTGGACGTCGCCCAGGACGTCATCGTGCGTGAGATCGACTGCGGCACCGACCGCGCCGTCCCGCTGCACGTCGGCGAGCGCGACGCGGCCGGCAGCCTGGTCAAGGCCGAGAACGCCGAGTCCAACGTGCACGGCCGCATCCTGGCCGAGGACGTCGAGGTCGACGGCAAGGTCATCGTCCCCGCGGGTGTCGACATCAACGACAACCACGTCGCGGCCCTGGTCGAGGCGGGCGTCGAGACGGTCCGCACCCGCAGCGCGCTCGTCTGCGAGGCCAAGATCGGTGTCTGCGCGACCTGCTACGGCCGCTCCCTGGCCACCGGCAAGCTCGTGGACGTCGGCGAGGCGGTCGGCATCATCGCCGCCCAGTCGATCGGTGAGCCCGGCACGCAGCTGACGATGCGTACGTTCCACACCGGTGGTGTGGCCGGCGCCGACATCACCCACGGTCTGCCCCGTGTCACGGAGCTGTTCGAGGCGCGCATCCCCAAGGGTGTCGCCCCGATCTCCGAGGCCGAGGGCCGGGCCCGGATCGACGAGACCGACAAGACCAGGAAGGTCGTGATCACCCCCGACGACGGCTCGGAGGAGATCGCCTACCCGGTGTCGATGCGCTCGCGCCTGCTCGTGCAGGACGGCCAGCGTGTCACGGTCGGTCAGCAGCTGGTCGCGGGTGCGGTCAACCCCAACGAGGTGCTGCGCATCCTCGGCCCGCGGGCCGTGCAGCTGCACCTGGTGGCGGAGGTCCAGCAGGTCTACCGCTCGCAGGGTGTGTCGATCCACGACAAGCACATCGAGATCATCGTGCGGCAGATGCTCAAGCGCGTGAACGTGCTGGAGTCCGGTGACACCGACCTGCTGCCCGGCGAGCTCGTCGAGCGTCCGCGCTTCGAGCAGATGAACCGCGAGACGGTGGCGGAGAGCGGCTCCCCGGCCGCCGGCCGTCCGGTGCTCATGGGCATCACGAAGGCGTCGCTCGCCACCGAGTCGTGGCTGTCGGCGGCCTCCTTCCAGGAGACGACCAGGGTCCTGACGGACGCGGCGATCCACGCCAAGTCCGACTCGCTCCTGGGCCTGAAGGAGAACGTCATCATCGGTAAGCTCATCCCTGCGGGCACCGGCATGCCGCAATACCGCAACATCCGGGTGGAGCCGACCGAAGAGGCCAAGGCGGCCATGTACACCGTCGGCGGTTACGACGGCTCGGCGGCCGACTACACCTTCGGCACCGGCAGCGGCGAGGCCGTGCCGCTGGAGGAATACGACTTCGGCCAGTACAACCGGTGATTTCTTAGTCAACGGCAGCTGAACGCGCCCGGGTTTCCGATCAGGAGACCCGGGCGCTTCGCGTTCGCACCCGCGCGTGCCCGGTGTGGCTTTCGGCTCTCTGCGTGTCCGGGGCTCGCCGTGGACGTGGGGTGACCGGCGGGGGCGTGCCGGGTGCCCGGCGGACCACGGAGACGGTCCACAGGGCGCCGTGGCGGCGCTGCGCCACGTGCGGGGTCAGAGGCGTCTCCCTGGAGGTCCCCGGCCCTGTACGGCGTCTGGGTGACGTGGGTGCCGCCGTACCGGAAGGAAGGGGTTGATCGTGATCGCGTGTGGCGACGAACACGCCGGTCCGGGGGACGAGAGGGTCTGCGGGCCTATATCATGGTCGCGGAGCTGTAGATGGGCTGGATGAAGTAGGCCCCGGCGATCCGGAGTGGCACGGCTTGCCCGCCTTGTCGCGCCGTTTTGACGTGTCGCATGGGTCTGGGTAGTCTTGGACATCGTGCCCGTCTCTATGCGGGCTCTCGACCGTGCGCTCAATTGCGAGCGTGGGACGGCTTCCTGGCTCGTAATCCTCGCGGATGTGTCTGTGTGAATAGCGCGACACGCCCGAGCGCGGGGGCACCGGGACAGCGAAAGACAGCAGGTCATGACACCGGCAGAACCTGCACATGCACCACAACTGACGTAACACCGGCCAAGGCACGAAACGGAGTGGCAGTGCCCACTATTCAGCAGTTGGTCCGCAAGGGCCGGCAGGACAAGGTCGCCAAGACCAAGACTCCTGCCCTCAAGGGGAGCCCCCAGCGGCGCGGCGTGTGCCAGCGCGTCTACACCACCACCCCGAAGAAGCCCAACTCGGCACTGCGCAAGGTGGCCCGCGTTCGGCTCACGAACGGCATCGAGGTCACGGCCTACATCCCCGGTGTGGGTCACAACCTGCAGGAGCACTCCATCGTGCTCGTGCGTGGCGGTCGTGTGAAGGACCTGCCTGGTGTTCGCTACAAGATCATCCGCGGTTCGCTCGACACCCAGGGTGTCCGCAACCGCAAGCAGGCCCGTAGCCGCTACGGCGCGAAGAAGGAGAAGAGCTAATGCCTCGTAAGGGTTCTCCTGGCCGTCGTCAGCTCATGGCTGACCCGGTTTACAGCTCGCCGCTGGTGACCGCACTGATCAACAAGGTGCTCCTGGACGGCAAGCGCTCCATCGCGCAGTCCATCGTCTACGGCGCCCTCGAGGGCTGCAGGGAGAAGACGGGCAACGACCCGGTCGTCACCCTGAAGCGCGCGCTCGACAACGTCAAGCCGACCCTTGAGGTTCGCAGCCGTCGCGTCGGTGGCGCCACCTACCAGGTGCCGGTCGAGGTGCGCGCGGCGCGCAGCACCACCCTGGCCCTGCGCTGGCTGGTGCAGTACTCCCGCGCCCGCCGCGAGAAGACCATGACCGAGCGCCTCATGAACGAGCTCCTCGACGCCAGCAACGGCCTCGGGGCGAGCGTCAAGAAGCGCGAGGACACGCACAAGATGGCCGAGTCCAACAAGGCCTTCGCTCACTACCGCTGGTAGGCAGCGCGGCGCGCTGGTTGCCGGCCTGGAGCCGTCACCCTGGTGGCGACTCGCCGAAGGACAACCGTAGGCCCTTGCAACTGAGGGGGCGGGGAAGCTGGCTTCCCCGCGGATAAACGACCGTAGGCCCTAGCAGTTGTAGGGGGCGTGCGGGGGGCCCGGCCCTCCGCAGGAGAGGACGCGAGAGAAGTGGCCACCACGACCGCTCTTGACCTGGCCAAGGTCCGCAACATCGGGATCATGGCCCATATCGACGCGGGCAAGACCACCACGACTGAGCGCATCCTGTTCTACACCGGCATCAACTACAAGCTCGGTGAAGTCCACGAGGGCGCAGCCACGATGGACTGGATGGAGCAGGAGCAGGAGCGCGGCATCACGATCACGTCCGCCGCGACGACCTGTGAGTGGCTCAGTCACACCATCAACATCATTGACACCCCCGGGCACGTCGACTTCACCATCGAGGTGGAGCGTTCGCTGCGTGTCCTCGACGGCGCCGTCGCCGTGTTCGACGGTGTCGCCGGTGTCGAGCCGCAGTCAGAGACGGTGTGGCGACAGGCGGACCGCTACAACGTCCCGCGCATCTGTTTCGTCAACAAGATGGACCGCGTCGGCGCCGAGTTCCACCGCTGCGTCGACATGATGATCAGTCGTCTGGGCGCCACCCCGGCCGTCATCCAGCTCCCCTGGGGCGTTGAGGCCGACTTCAAGGGCGTCATCGACCTCATCACGATGAAGGCCCTCATCTGGAGCGCCGAGGCGGCCAAGGGCGAGATGTACGACACCGTCGACATCCCGGCCGACCACGCCGAGGCCGCCCGTGAGTGGCGCGACAAGCTGGTCGAGACCGTCGCCGAGAACGACGACGAGCTGATGGAGCTCTTCCTCGAGGGCACCGAGCCCACCGAGGAGCAGCTGGTCGCGGCCCTGCGCCGCGCGACGCTGGCGAGCGCCATCAACCCGGTCCTGTGCGGCACCGCGTTCAAGAACAAGGGCGTGCAGCCCCTGCTCGACGCGATCGTCGCCTACCTCCCCGCCCCGACCGACATCCCGGCCTTCAAGGGCCACGCGGTCGGCAACGAGGAGAAGGTCATCGAGCGGCACGCGGACCCGACCGAGCCGTTCTCCGCCCTGGCCTTCAAGATCGCCAGCGACCCGCACCTGGGCAAGATCACCTACCTCCGCATCTACTCGGGCACGCTCGAGGCCGGTTCACAGGTCGTCAACTCTGTGAAGGGCAAGAAGGAGCGGATCGGCAAGATCTACCAGATGCACGCCAACAAGCGCGAGGAGCGCCCGTCGGCGATCGCCGGCCAGATCGTCGCGGTCATGGGTCTGAAGGACACCACGACCGGCGACACCCTGTCCGACCCGGCGAACCAGGTCGTGCTCGAGTCGATGACGTTCCCGGCTCCGGTCATCAACGTCGCCATCGAGCCCAAGACCAAGGGTGACCAGGAGAAGCTGTCCACCGCCATCCAGCGGCTGGCCGAGGAGGACCCGTCCTTCCAGGTCCGCCGTGACGAGGAGACCGGTCAGACGGTCATCTGGGGCATGGGCGAGCTGCACCTGGAGGTCCTCGTCGACCGCATGCGTCGCGAGTTCAAGGTCGAGGCCAACGTGGGCCGCCCGCAGGTGGCCTACCGCGAGACCATCCGCCGCAAGATCGAGAAGGTCGACTACACCCACAAGAAGCAGACCGGTGGTTCCGGTCAGTTCGCGCGGGTGATCATCAACCTCGAGCCGCTGGGCGAGGGCAACGACGGCTACGAGTTCGAGAACAAGGTCACCGGTGGCCGCGTCCCGAGGGAGTACATCCCGTCGGTCGACGCCGGCGCCCAGGAGGCCGCCGAGTTCGGCGTGCTGGCCGGTTACCCGATGGTCGGCGTGAAGGTTACGCTGACCGACGGCGCCGCCCACGACGTCGACTCCTCGGAAATGGCCTTCAAGATCGCCGGATCGATGGCCTTCAAGGAGGCCGCGCGCAAGGCGGACGCCGTGCTTCTCGAGCCGATGATGGCCGTCGAGGTCACCACGCCCGAGGACTACATGGGTGACGTCATCGGTGACCTCAACGGACGCCGCGGGCAGATCCAGGCGATGGACGAGCGGGCCGGCGCCCGTGTCGTCGAGGCGCTCGTGCCGCTGTCTGAGATGTTCGGCTACGTGGGTGACCTGCGTAGCAAGACGCAGGGGCGCGCGAGCTACAGCATGCAGTTCGACTCCTACGCGGAGGTGCCTCCGGGCATCGCCAAGGAGATCGTCGCGAAGGCCCGGGGCGAATAACCCCTGGCCCCGAGGTGGTTGAGGCGGCGGAGATCGTCGCCCCGCCGCCGAGGGGCCCGGGGCGAACAAGTTCCTGGTCCCTGGCAGGGTGGTGAGAGCCACCCCGCCGCCAAGGGGTTCGGGAGTTCCCGGGCCCAAGTGTGCAGACGAAAGTCAGTCAGATTCTCAAGGAGAGAACCAGTGGGCAAGGCCAAGTTCGAGCGGAACAAGCCGCACATGAACATCGGCACCATTGGGCATATCGACCACGGTAAGACCACACTGACCGCGGCGATCACCAAGGTGCTCCACGACCGTTTCCCCGAGCTGAACGCCGCGACGCCGTTCGACAAGATCGACAAGGCGCCGGAGGAGAAGGCTCGCGGCATCACGATCTCGATCGCGCACGTCGAGTACCAGACGGAGAAGCGTCACTACGCGCACGTTGACTGCCCGGGTCACGCCGACTACGTCAAGAACATGATCACCGGTGCCGCCCAGATGGACGGCGCCATCCTCGTGGTCGCCGCCACCGACGGCCCGATGCCGCAGACGAAGGAGCACGTCCTCCTGGCCCGCCAGGTCGGCGTCCCCTACATCGTCGTGGCCCTCAACAAGTCCGACATGGTCGACGACGAGGAGATCCTGGAGCTGGTCGAGCTCGAGGTTCGTGAGCTTCTCTCCGCTCAGGAGTTCCCCGGCGACGACCTGCCCGTCGTCCGCGTCTCCGCGCTCAAGGCTCTTGAGGGCGACGAGAAGTGGGCCGACAGCATCGTCGAGCTGATGAACGCCGTCGACGAGAACGTCCCCGAGCCCCCGCGTGAGACGGACAAGCCGTTCCTCATGCCGGTCGAGGACGTCTTCTCGATCACCGGTCGCGGCACGGTCGTCACCGGCCGTATCGAGCGCGGCATCGTCAAGGTCAACGAGCAGGTCGACATCGTCGGCATCAAGCCGGAGAAGACGACCACCACCGTCACCAGCATCGAGATGTTCAACAAGATGCTCGACGAGGGTCACGCCGGCGACAACGCCGCGCTGCTGCTCCGCGGCATCAAGCGCGACGACGTCGAGCGCGGCCAGTGCATCATCAAGCCGGGCACGACCACCCCGCACACCGAGTTCACCGGCCAGGTCTACATCCTGTCCAAGGACGAGGGCGGCCGGCACACGCCGTTCTTCAACAACTACCGTCCGCAGTTCTACTTCCGTACGACTGACGTGACCGGTGTGGTGAACCTCCCCGAGGGCACCGAGATGGTCATGCCGGGCGACAACACCGAGATGCGCGTTGAGCTGATCCAGCCCATCGCCATGGAGGAAGGCCTCAAGTTCGCGATCCGTGAGGGTGGCCGCACCGTCGGCGCCGGTCGGGTCGTCAAGGTCATCAAGTAGCTTGACCGCTGGGGCGGGGGGGGGGGGGGGGGGGGGGGGGGGGGGGGGGGGGAGGGGGGGAGAGGAACCGTATAGAACCAACGACGCTGGCTCAGCGCTGTCTCCCGTCCCC